>JAKEFG010000020.1 GCA_022616195.1 Candidatus Wolfebacteria bacterium
CGAACTTTCAAATTAAGGATCGAACCGTACTTTTTGAGCCACGCGGAGCGTGGAAAATCCTTTTGGATTCTGGATTCGGCGGGGGGAATGCATTAGTGTCGGCGCTTCGCGCCGACCCAGATTTGCGTTCAGAAACCCTTTTCGAAAATTTGCGGAGAGGGAGGGATTTGAACCCTCGAAGGGCGTAAACCCTTGCCGGTTTTCGAAACCGGTGCCTTCAACCACTCAGCCACCTCTCCATACGGTAGTTAAGGTAGCATTTTCGCTGAAAAATGCTATGATTTGGCTGTTTTTCGGCCCTATCGTCTAACGGTCAGGACGCCACCCTTTCACGGTGGAAATCGGGGTTCGATTCCCCGTGGGGTCACTATGTCTCTTAAGATTTCAAGACGAACACGGAGAATATTGTTATGGGGCTTGGGCTTTCTGGTCCTACTTTTTGCAATTGCAGGGTTTGTGTCTTACAGCGAGTCGGTTCCCCAAGACCCTTTTCTCGCCAGGGTGTACGACGCGCGGCAAGCGGGACTGCGGTGGCTTATCGGGAACGTCCGTGACAACGGACTCTTTGTCTACTCGTTCAACCCGGAAACGGGGGAGACGCCTGACACAAACAACGCCATTCGCCAACTGATGGCGTCACGCATTCTGGCGGAGGAGAGCAGGGAACATTGGCTCTTGCGGGGGCTCCATCGGCGGAACCTGGGTTTTTTGATGAAGAATTGGTACACAACCGACGAGGATCGTGCGTATGTGTTCTACGACAACAAATCTAAGCTCGGTGCGAATGCGATGCTCCTGCGGACACTTGCTGCGAGTCCGTATTTTGACGATTATCGCGGAGAAGCGACGGCGCTTGCGCAGGGGATACTCCACCTCCAACATGCAGACGGTTCATTTGAGCCGTGGTACGTGGAGCCCGACTACGAGTATGATACGGACTATCTGTTAACCTTCTACTCGGGTGAGGCACTTCTGGCGCTGGTGGAGTATTACGAGAAGTTGCTTACGGATCCGTTTCTGGAGATCGCGGAGCTGACCGCTGAAGCGTCATACGAACATCATGGTAAATATCTTGAGGCAGCAGAAAAATCAGCTAATTTCTATCTCAATCGATACGTGACCCGCCTTAGCGAAAACTACTACCCGGCATACGTGCCATGGCACACGCTTGCGTATAACAAGCTCTACAAGCTCACAGGCGATCAGAAGTATGCCGATGCCATCTTCGTCTTGAACGACAAACTCCTTGAATTACAGGACACGACAGGGTTTGTTGGACGGTTCTACAATCCTGCGACGCCGCAGTACGGCAGCCCACATTCGTCGTCGGATGCGGTGTACACCGAGGGGCTCGCATACGCGTACGAAGTCGCACGGCTTGCGGGGGACAGCGAGCGTGCCGCGCGCTACCGCGAGGCAATAGAGCTTGGGGTGGAAAATCTTATTAGTCTGCAATACCAGGAACCTGTTCCGGGTGGTCGTTCCGTCAAGCGGACGTACCTTGGTGCTCTCCGCGTCAATGTCCAAAGTCCGTGGATACGCGTGGACACAACCCAGCATGCGGTAGACGCTTTCACTAAAATTTTGGAAGTGTTTGGCGAACGAGAGGTTTTGAGGTAGAGTTGAAGCCGAGGCAGTTCTTGAAAGGAGGATGGAGTGAAAAAAGCACCGCATGAACGATTCTTCGTTGAGGTGCATCGGGGGGAACACACGCTCTCTGCAATCGCCCATGACGCTGAAGCGTTCGGACGGCACCTGACAGATGATCTCATTCAACTCCTGCAGTGTGGGGATGGTAAGGAACGTCCGCTTCTCGACATTCCTTCCGGTCTCGCCCGCGCGCTGCAAAGTCGTTCGGGGGCTTCCCAAGTGCTCCAGCTCTGGTACCGGAATCGGCCGGGGGCGCGCATCCTGCGACTTTCCCCGCGCCACTTCGGCCGAGGCAGCCGACCCAACCCGACGCTTGGGGAGCTGGAGCGGCGAGGTGTGATCACCCGCGTCTCCCACGTTTCACCTCCACAGCACCGGGTGTGTGCGGTAACCTGCGGGCGGCACATTGTGCCGCCCGCCACCTGTTTGAGCGAAGACGCAGGATGTGGTAGGGTGGGGAAAAGGTCGGTCAACCATTCACAATATTTATGGAAAAAGAAAAGCAAATAGGCACTGTCACACATTGGTTTGATAAGATTGGCGTCGCGGTGCTCAAGCTCACCGCGCCTTTGAAAGTCGGGGATACGGTGAAATTTAGGCGCGGTGATGATGAGTTTGAGGAGACCGTTTCCTCTATGCAGATAGACCACGAAAGTGTGGAGAAGGCGAAGAAGGGTGATGATGCGGCGGTCAAACTCTCCCAAGAGGCGAAAGAGGGGACCCAGGTCTTGAAGGTATAGTGCGCTACTACTTCGCGTTCAGCTGGAGGTAGATATCCTCCAGCGCTTTCACCGCGTCACCGGCAGCGATGTTGTTCTGATGGTAGCGCACGTTCGTCGCATCACCCGCTGCCCAAATGCCGGGAACCGACGTTCTTTGTGTCCACGGGTCAACAATAATACGTTTGTACTCGTCCATATCAAGCACTCCCTCCACAAAGGATGTGTTGGGGATAAGACCAATTTCCACGAACACTCCCCCGGCTTGTATCTCTTTGTCTTCCCCGGTTGCCGTGTCGGTGTAGACAACACTGGTGACAAAGACATCTCCCCGTATCTCCTTAATCTCGGCGTTGAGAACCCCGGTCATGTTGGAATTGGCAAGCACCTTCTCGGCGGTAATTGCATCGGCCTTGTAGCGATCGCTGTGCTGGAGGAGTGTGACACTCTTGGTATAGGCGAGGAGCTGGGCAGCGGTCTCAAACCCGGCATTTCCACCACCGACAACCACTACGTCTTTGTCGGTAAAAAGCGGACCGTCGCATGATGCACAATACACCACTCCTTTGTTCTCAAACTCCTCGGCTCCGGGGACTTTGAGCTTGCGTCGTGATGCGCCGGTGGTAATGAGGAGCGCCCGTGCCTCAAACGATTCGCCTTGTTCTGTTGCCACCGCAAACCCACCGTCTTTCTTTTCTATACTTTTTATGCGAAGACCCGCTTTGACATCAAGCACATCGCCCGCATATGCTTCCACGTGTTTCTTAAACGCGTCCCCGAGCGCGACGCCTGAAATAGACGCTGTGCCAATCCAGTTCTGTACATCGGGGCTGACGATACTCTGTCCGCCGAATTCCTCCGCAATGAGGACGGTTTTCAGACGCTTCCGCGCCGCATAGACAGCGGCAGCGGAACCCGCGGGTCCGGCTCCGAGAATAATTAAATCGTAGGCCATAACATTTGCATTATAAAACAGTCAGATGAAGATGCACACAAACCCCCAATATTTCTTGGGGTGTTATGAATGAGATTCGAGACGCTTATTTTTTTCTCCTGAGGAACGCGGGCACGGCACCCCACTCATCTTCATCCTCGTCAGCTTCTGGTTTTACTTCTACCTTTGTTCCCTCGTCGTCTTTTTTGCCACTACCGAATACACCTTTCCTGTCCTCCTCCCCGTCTTTTCGTTTGTCCCTTCCGCTCATTTGGAAGAGCGATGTGCTTGCCGCGTTGCCTTCCGGAAAGCCCGTCGCAATAACCGTAATCTTAATCTCACCCTTCTTGAGGCTTTCGTCGTTTACGGCACCAAAGATGATTTTTGCCTCGCGGTCAACTGATTCGGTAATAATTTTTGCGGCATCCTGAATTTCCATCATACCGAGGTCATCACCACCGGCAACCGCAAAGAGTACGCCGCGCGCGCCGTTGATAGACACATCCAGAAGAGGAGAGTTAATCGCCATTTTTGCCGCCTCCTCCGCTCGTTTCTCGCCGGTTGCAACGCCGATGCCCATCAAAGCAGAACCGGCGTTCTGGAGAATGGAGCGTATGTCGGCAAAATCAAGGTTGATGATACCCGGCATGGTGATGAGATCCGAGACGCCTTCCACTGCCTGCCGCAGGACCTCGTCGCACATCGCAAACGCGTTTTTCAGGGTTGTCTCCTTCTTTGCGGCTGTAAACAGACGGTCATTTGGGATAGTGATAAGCGCGTCCACCTCTTTTTTGAGTTCGCTCAAGCCCTGCTCGGCAACGCGGTTGCGCTGGGCTCCCTCAAAGGAGAAGGGCTTTGTGGCGATGGCAACCGTGAGCGCGCCGAGTTCTTTGGCGGTCCGAGCGACCACGGGAGCAGCGCCGGTATAGGTGCCGCCGCCTTCGCCGCCGGGGATAAATACCATGTCGGCTCCCTTGAGTGCCTCCTGCAGTTCTTCCTTGGTCTCATCTGCGGCACGCGCGCCAAGTTCCGGATTCATACCGGTGCCCAGTCCGCGCGTGAGGTTTTTTCCTATATGAATTTTCTTTTTTGCCTTTGCGTGATGAAGATCTTGTGCGTCGGTGTTGACCGCGATAAACTCAACGCCCCGTACGCCTGCTTCCACCATGTGGTCAATGGCGTTGCCGCCGGAACCGCCCACGCCGATGACTTTTATGCGCGCGAATGTTTCAACTTCTGGAATGATTTGTTTTGCCATGTTCTAGCGTCTAGCACCTAGCCACTAGCGCCGAGCCAGTCTACCCCGACAAAGCACTAGCCACCCTATATATCCCCACAAATATACCCGCATTATGCAGGAAATGTAGTGCGGGTACAATAGCGGGGTGGGTATAACACAGTGTTTCCAAAACAGGAAGGACACCTTGACAGGTTTACTATGAGATTTTATGGCAAAAACTGTTTTACCCACGAGAGGACGCTGTCACGGGTGCGGCGCGTCGCGATGCGAAACCCGTGCGGGTCTTCAGACGGTAGCGCAAGCCCCAGAAGCGCCAAGCCGTAGGCAACCGACCATGAGGGGTCGCGAATGACTCCTTTAGTGCTTGCGATTGAGAGTTCGGCGACTTTGGAGGGAAGTTTGAGTGCGGCCTTGGCAAGATCTTCAAGCGTTGCGACACCCGAGCCGCCTCCGGTAATGACAATACCGGCGGGCAGAAGCCCACTCTTTTTGATTTTTTTCAGGTGTGCCTCGACAAGCTCAAGGATATCGGTGAGCCGTGCCTCGATGATGTCCTGGAGTTGTTTGCGCGAATAGTCGGTAGTACCGGGGCTGGCGAGCTTCACTTCCTCCGCTTCTTCAAGCGGGATTTTGAGACCGAGTGCAATATCGTTTGTGATTGCTGTTGAGCCGATAGGAAAGACCTTGAGTGAAATAGGAAGGTTGTTTTCATATACCACAATGGAGACGGTTTCCGCGCCGATGTCGGCCAGTACGACCCCCGCGATTTTCTGTGTCTTAGTGAGGTTCACCATTCCCGCAGCCAGAGGAGAAGCAACCACATCTTCTACCTCAATACCAACCTCCTCGACCACTTGTACAAAATCATCTAAATGCTGGGTAAGGCAGGTTATGAGGAGTGCTTTTACTTCAAGTTTGAGGCCTGCCATACCAGCAGGGCGTCCGAGAATCTCTTTTCCGTCAACACGGTATTCGAGCGGAATTGTGTGGATGATTTTTCTGTTTTTTATTGATTCGAGGACAGATGCTTCAGCTGCGTCGGTGGCTCGTGCAGTATCATCCTCGGTGATTTCGGAATCCGCACGGGAGATGACCACCGAACCGGTTGCTGTCATACCTTCTAAGCTGATACCACCTATGGAGAGATACGCGCGGCGTATTTTTGTCTGTGCTGCGCGCTCCGCCTGTGCAGCCGCCTGTGCCAGGCTCCTCACGGTGTCGCCTGCATGCACTATGTAACCATGGCGGAGTCCTTTTGATGTTGCGATACCGGTGCCAATGACCCGTTTGACTGATTTGCCGTCACGGATACCGCGTTCGGCAACAACCACGTTGGTGTGGTGGGTGCCGATATCAATGCCTATTGCGATGTTTCGAGCCATAGAGGACAGGGTTTAGGGTATAGGGGATAGAGTATAGAACACCAAAAATGAAACGTGCAAAGCAAGAGAACGGAGCGGTCTATGGTAGACACATGGTCTACAAACTGAGGAATTTTTTCTGCCAACGTTTCTCCTCTCTGTCCATTGTAGCGCCGTGACGGAGTCCCTTCAAATGCAGGCATCCGTGGATAAAGAGCGCACGGATATGTTCTTTAGGGGTTCGTCTGTATCGCCGGGCTTCTTTCTCAGCGAGCGGGAGCGTGATGAACAATTCGCCTTCGTTGTGAGCGAGGGGGAAGGAAAGTATGTTTGTGGGGTGGTCCTTACCGCGGTAGGTTCGGTTGAGTGTTTGCGAACGGCGCTCGCCGACGTATACGACCGAAAGGGTGTATGATGCCCCAAGGATGTGGTCCTTGATGGTGCGAAGTATTCTGTGGGTTGTGTGTCCAGTGACCCGCCGGGGGTGCTTCAGAGTTGTTGTAATGCTCAATGTCTCCACATTACTCCTCCACAATTTTTCCGAGTTTTATGAGCTGCTCACGCTCCCTACTTTTCGTAAGTCGTTTCAGCTTACTCTGTTTTATTTGAAACTTTGACTGGGGGCGGGTACGAAAACGGAGACCGCGCACTCTGCTGAGGACGCCGGAAGTCTTCATTCGGCTTCGAAACCTCCTGAGTACGCTCAGGTTGTTTTCGTTGCTATTGCGTTCAACATGAATATTAACTGCTGTCATTACTGGGAAGTATATCAAAACCACGTGCTGTCTGCAAGCGCGGTTTACTGAGAAGCGAGCAAGTGCAACAAGCAAAGGTCAGTGCCCTTTACCGTTGCATACGCTTCAGGTATCGCGGGAGTTCATTGCGAGGGATGCTGACTTGTGAGCGTGTTTCGCGGTCACGCACTATTGCAGTTCCCTCCATAACCTCTTTTTGTCCGATGATAATGATAATTGGTATGCCGAGAAATTCAGCAAGCTGTAGCTGCTCTGTCAAACTTTCTTCCGCAAGGAGTGTCATAACAGGGATATCTGCTGTGCGAAGCTGTTCAAGCGTAACAAGCGTGAAACGTTTTGCCGGGAGGCCGAGGTGCACCAAGTACGCTTTGCGCTCGCGCGGACGCTGTATTTTATACGGGTTGAAACGTTCTGCGGTACTCCGCAGGCGGGAGAGTGTAATGGCAACACCCGCGGCAGGGATTTGGCGACCGAGCCCTGCCTTGCGCGCAAGGTAGTCGTATCGTTCGCCGCGGGCAAGCACGGCAGGCTCTTTCTCAGGTTCCTCGTTCTCGTCATCTGCACGAATTTCAAAAATGGTGTGGCTTGAGATCGGATGGGTACCAATAAGACGCGTGTCAATAGCGTAGGGGATGTCAAGCTCCTCAAGACCCTCTAGGATTTCATAAAAACGGGCTCGGCTTGTCTCCGAAAGAAAAGCGACCGACTGCGGTCCTTGTGCAAGTATTTCCCGGCACACCGGGTTGTCGCAGGCAAACACTTGCAGTGGGTTGTGTTTGAGTGCCTCGCGACAGTGCGTATCAAATTCGTTCATATGTGCCCGACAGTACGATGAGAGCTCTTTCATGTACTGATCTGCCGAGTTTTTGCCACCAACGCTGTTGATGACGACAGTTGTGTTTATATAGCCATGCTCGGCGAGGATGGTGCGTGCTGCGTGAATCAGAAGTGCCTCAACAATACTTTTATCACTGCCGATGACGTCAAGGTGGAGTTGAAGCTCCTGCTGGTACGGTATTTTTACCGTGTGACAGAGATGTACTGGTTGGGTACATGCATCAAGCCCATGTTCGAGGTAGTTTCGGATAAGTGCAATGCGTTCCGAAGGCCCCCGTGTATCTCGATCATCACGTTCTATTTTTACCGGTCGGAGCAGGCGAAAGCCATAAAAGTCCGCAATCTCAATGCCGCGTCGGTGCGGACCGTCATAGCGCATGCGCGGGAGGATGTTTTCAACATCAACGTACGTTCGTTTCTTTTCTTCTTTTGCAAAAGGGTTCATAGAAGCGCTTCTTTATTGCGCGACTTCCTCGATCTGATATCCACCAGGGAGTACATCAGCACGTGCGACCGGCAAGAGTCGCACAAACGCTCGCCCGATGACAAGGTCGCTTGCAAGCGGTCCCCATATTCGTGAGTCGGAACTTGCCGGACGATTGTCCCCAAGCACGAAATATTCCGTTGGACCGAGCGTCACGGAACGGAATGGTGCAGTCTCCGTAACAAGGTATGGTTCGTAGAGGGTCAGGCCATCCGGGTGCTTCTCATTTTGTACGACAACAGCGCCGTTTTCAGTGCGCACGGTTTCGTTGGGGAGACCGATGACGCGCTTGATGAAAAACTTTGACGGATTCTGCGGAAACCGGAAGACAATAACGTCCCCGCGGCGAGGTTCGCGAAGATGGTATGAAAGTTCGTCAATAATGAGGTATTCGCCGGTTTCAAACGTCGGGCTCATGGAAGCACCGCTGACAATAAATGGTTGAGCAATGTAGAGTCGGAGTGGAACGACGATGATAACAGCTATGAGCGCGAATCGGATGAGCTCGCCGAAGAACGACGACTGTTTCTTTGACGGAAGAGGAGGGACGAACGTATCATTTGATTGTTCGTTCGTTTCCATTTGTCGTATTGTACATGGAACAAAAGGCTTGACACAAGTGTTTTCATGTAATCTGTATTCTTTCACGTCGCTGTAGTGCACATGGTGTTGCTTGGTGTATGCTACGTACATGTGGTTACTCGTTGGTCTTGGCAATCCGGGAGACGCATATGCCGGGAGTCGTCATAATATCGGTTTTATGGTGCTTGAGGCGTTGGCAAAACCCAGTGATTGGACTCATGACGAGGTTCTTGAGGCAGATATAGCAAAAGGCAGGCTTGGTGCAACGCCTGTACTATTTCTTAAACCTCAAACATTTATGAATATTTCCGGCCGTGCGGTCGGAAAAGCCAAGGCGCGGCACAAGATTAAGCCGGAACATATCATTGTTGTGCACGACGACATTGACTTGCCGCTTGGAGCGCTCAAAATCACTTTCGGGCGCGGTTCAGGTGGGCACCGTGGCGTCGAGTCAGTCGTGCGGGGGATTCGTACAAAGAACTTTACTCGTGTTCGCGTTGGTGTCACTCCCACAACACCTGCTGGAAAACTCAGAAAACCACGAGGCGACACCGCGGTGACATCGTTTATTGTAGGGGTGTTCAAAAAGTCCGAATCCGAGATTATCAAGAAATCGGTAAAGCGCGTGGCGTCGGCGCTTGAGATGATTGTCACCGAGGGACGTCAGCGCGCGATGAACGGGTACAATTAAACTACCAATATGGTGAGGAGGTGCAGAGCTTTCTTCGCTATGTTGCAGGCAAGGACATCAGCTGGCTTTATTTCTCGCCGGCGTAGGAGAGCGTCATGCGCTGGTCCTTGGGTTCAAAGAGATTGATTTTGAATTTGTAGGTCTTGCCGAGCTCAAGGGTCTCGCGGAGTTTCTCCGGCGACTCAAACTCGGAAATATGCACAAGTCCTGCAACACCTTCCTCAACGGAGGCAAGCGCACCATGTTTGTTGTACTTGATAATGACAGCGTCTACCACCTGGTCTTTCGCGTACTTGTCTGCCGCCTTGGTCCACGGGTTCTGCTTGAGCTGTTTTACAGAAAGTGATATCTGACTGTCTTTGATTTCAATTACTTTCGCGGACACCTTTTGACCAACCGTGAAGAGTTTGTGCGGGTCTTCTACAAGCGCCCAATCAAGCTCGGAGATGTGCGCAAGACCCTCAAGTCCCTCCTCAACTTTGATGAAAATACCGAAGTCCACAATACCGGTCACTTCTCCCTCCACAATGTCACCGACACTGTAGTGTCCGACGATTTTCTCCCGGTCCTTTTCCTCAGGACCTTTCTCTGAAAAGATAAGCTTGCCCTCTTTTGGGTTGACGCCGATGATGGAGACGGCAAGTGTCTCGCCGACGAGTTTCTGCAACTCGTCAAGGATTTTGTCTTTGTCACCTCCTTCAACACGAGGATAGTGTTCGGGTTTGAGTTGGGATGCCGGGATGAATCCCTGAATCCCTTGCCACTCCATAATCAACCCGCCCTTGTTAGCGTCTTTGATGGGAAGCTCAAAAATAGTTTTTTGTGTAAGTGCTTGCTCTGCCTCGCCCCAGATGAGGGCTTGCCGTGCTTCTTTCAGCGAAAGCTCAATGTAACCGTTTTCATTTTCTTCGTTGGTGACAATTGCGGTTACGGAGTCGCCAACGGCAAGATTTTTGATGATATCTCGAGCGTTGATGTACTCTCGTCCGTAAATGATGCCGGTACCAAACGGATGAAGTGTCACGTATACTGCCGCTGCTTTTATCATGGCGACCTCTCCTTCAACAATGTCGGCAACGGCTGGTGGACGCGGCGTGTCCGCAAAGAGCTGCCCCATAGGGCTTGTCTTTTTTGGGATTACTTCCGCGTCGTAGTCGGTATGTGTTGGGTTTGTCGTGTTTTCTGGCATATTACAATGAAAAAACGGGCATGAAGCCCTCTCTGGTATCACTGCACGTCCATACTGCTGGACGAGCGTCACCTATGGGGCTTGTCTAGTAAGGCCATCAAGTGGCCAAGACACAGTATACACACCTTTAAAAAAAGCACAACCCCGCACTGTACGGTGCGGGGTTGTGCCGGGTTACTAGTTACTAGAAGAGAGCCGCATCAATGATGGGTTTCAGGACGCCCTCAAACGGAAGTGCGCCGCCGATGGCAACTTTCTTTTTGTCTTTGCTTACCACAATTGTATTCGGGTTCCGTGAGTTGAATTGGGATGCAATACCCCCCACAACATTTTCAGCTGCAGCAGAGAGAGGCTCGTCAAGCAACAGCACCGTAAACGGCGTCCCGGTGCCGCCAGCAGTAACCGCCGCGTTGAAGTCCTTTTCTACCTCGCTTGCGTATTTGCCCGAGGTGAGGCATGCGTCAAAAGCGGCTTGGTCGAGGCCGATGTCTTCGGCGATCTGTGGCAAGAGTGCCAGATCAAGTCCGTTGTTTGACGGGGTAAGCTCAAAAACGCGGTCGGTATATGCCCAGAACGCATCATTGCCGCCAAGCTCATTCGCGCACTCAGTTGCCTCTGCTTCTTTCGGAGCTTTCGGGTGCAACTGTGCCAGTGGGAAATGTCGGTACACCCACGCAACCTCACCGGAGGGTCCGTAGTCGTCAATGATCCGATGCGTGGTGTCGTGGAATGATTTACAGAAGGGACACTCAAGGTCCGAGTACTCAACCACGATAACCTGTGCGTTTGGATTACCGAGAATGTGATCATCGGCTGATACAGCCTCAATCTGAATATCTGTCTTTTCAGGAGTGTTCGAGGACGAGCCGTCGGTGCCGAGATTTCCTGAACGGTTGAGCACGAGCGCTCCGGCGACGATGACACCGGCAAGCACAATTGCACCAGGAATAAGCAGTTTGCTGTCCATAATGTTAATTTGTTTACTTAGTGATAACGTCTTTAGTAGTATACCACAGCTTTTCCAGCCCACCACCGCCTTACCGGTGACCCTCAGACATGCTACCATAACCCTGTCTATGACTGTGCTATGGCTTTATGCGCTCGGCAGTGTCGTGTTAGTAAGTGCCCTCTCGCTTGTTGGAGCGCTAACACTCAGGTTGCGAGACCGCGTGCTGAAACGGCTTGTGTTTATACTCGTCGGGCTTTCGGTCGGGGCTCTTTTGGGCGACGTGTTCATTCACTTACTTCCTGAGCTGTTTGAGGGGGCGTCGGATGTTTTGTATTCGTCACTTACCGTGCTTCTCGGCATCATGCTCTTTTTCGTTCTAGAGAAATTTTTGCGGTGGCATCATTCTCACGAAGTGCATGAGCATAGCGGACCTGATTGCCCTGAGCCAGATTCACCGCTTACAACAATTGTGCTTGTTGGTGATGGCGTACACAACCTGATTGACGGCATGATTATCGGCGCGAGTTACCTGGTAAGTATTCCCGTGGGACTTGCCACGACGCTTGCTGTTGCACTTCACGAAATTCCACAAGAGATTGGTGACTTTGGCGTGCTGTTACACGCCGGGCTCTCGCGCTCTCGCGCGCTTTTCTACAATCTTCTGTCTGGTTTGGTTTCAATCGTCGGGGTCGCGACAGTGCTTATATTTGGCAACTCCGTATCGGTGACGAGCACCCTGCTTTCGCTTGCCGTTGGCGGGTTTATCTACATTGCCGGCTCTGACCTCGTTCCCGAACTTCACAAGGAAAATAGTGTTCGTTCATCCCTGATGCAGTTGGTCGCTATCGGCGTCGGCATCGGGCTCATGTTTCTCCTTTTGTTTGTGGAATAGCGCATGGACATTTTTTCGGCAATTGTTTTGGGTGTGGTACAGGGTGTTACCGAATTTATACCGGTGTCTTCTACCGGACATCTTGTGCTTGTGCGCGAGGTGTTCCAACTTCCTGATGCGGGAGGACTTGCGTTTGATGCCGTGTTGCATCTCGCAACCGCACTTGCCGTCCTGGTATATTTCAGACATGACATATGGCAGCTTATTCGGAGACCAAAAACGCATGCGGTTCTCTGGCACGCACTCATTCTTGGCACCGTCCCCGCCGTTCTCATAGGATTTTTTTTGCGTGATGCTGTTGAAACGGTTTTCAGAAACCCTGTTGTTGTAGTAACAGCACTTTTTGGCGGCTCGGTGCTGTTTATACTTGCCGAGCGGCTTGGGAGGCATGACCAGACGCTTTCTCCGTCAAAAGGGTTCTGGGTAGGGCTCTACCAAGCAACGGCACTTGTGCCGGGTGTGTCGCGTTCCGGCGCAAGTATTGCCGGCGGGCTCCTGTTTGGGCTCACGCGCGAGGAGGCGACGCGGTTCGCGTTTCTTTTGTCATTTCCGATTATTCTCGGGGCAGGGAGTTTGAAATTGTTGGAACTGGCGCATGGAGGAGTTGGAGACGGGCTTGGTATTGAATTGTTGGTCGGTTCTCTGACCGCTTTTATACTGGGGCTTGCCGCGATTCACTTCATGATTCGTTTTTTGAAACACCACACACTCTACGGCTTTGCTGTGTATCGGGTCCTCCTTGCGATTTTGGTTGTGGTGTTTTTATTTTAGAACCCCAGCGTATGTGTCATTGAATGTCCACTGGAGTCTTTCCAGGCGGTAGTATCAACGGATACCTCGCGCGTATCGGGTCCGTCACGGTAGATGAGCTTGCCGTGTTTGAGAGCATAGTCGTAGAGTTCTTTGGTGAGCCGGACATCCTCAATGCAGTACTGCCTGATTTTTTCTATTTCCCCCAGTTTCCACCACCGGCTCGCCTGGAGTCCGTCGGCGATTTTACCGCGTCCGAGAGTTGCTTGCGCAAGGTTGTTGAGTGAGAGGCGATGTCCGAGAGAGTCCTTTACTGATTTCATAATATCAACGCTCTTTATAGTAGTGAGGTCACCCGGGTAGTATTTGTTCAAAAGGGGAATGTCAAAGTGGTCAGAGTTAAAACCAACCAATGCGTCCACACGCTCAATGAGGGGCCAGAGATCGCTGAGTTCACTATCCAAATAGCTTGTGTATGCGTCGGCTGCCGAGTCGTGAATGGCGACGAGCGCGATGTCCAAGAGTGTGGGATCGTTTTTTCCTACGTCCTCAAAAAAGTTCTTGGTCTCTATGTCAAAGACGATTGTGTGCATTGAAGTGATTGTAACAGAGTGAAAAAATAATGAGAACCGTCCTGTGGGGCGACGAAAAGCCGAGACAAGCGCGGCGGGGTATTGGGGAGGAAGGGGACTGTACACCCGAAGTTGAAGCCGGATGCTGCCGCGCTTGTCTCAGTGGACTTCCGCCGTCTAGGCTAGACCTCTGTATCTCAAAGCGCAACTATCCTTTTGGTACTTGAATAGCCTCGTGAATTTCTTCTTCACGCACGGTGATTTCTTCGCTTGTGGCGAGGTTCTTTACTTTGTATTGTTTTGTCTCCAGTTCTGTAGGTCCGACGCACACCACGAACGGAATGGCTTTTTTGTTCGCAATGCGAATTTGATCGCCGACGCGTTTGTCAGAGAGGTTGAGCTCTACTTTGAGTCCTTTGGTGCGTAGTGTATGAGCAAGACGATGTGCCTCTCCAATAAGTGAGGAGTCAGTAGTGCAGAGGTACAGGTCTGCGGTGCTGTGGTATTCCGGAAGCAAATTTCGTGTCTGCAGGAAATCACGAATAGTTACGTCACCCATTCCGAAACCGACGGCTGACACGGGCTCCGTACCGAAAATCTCAGTCAGTCTGTCATAGCGCCCACCCCCGAAAAGGGAGCGGTTGTTCCCGGGGTTGGTGTCAAACACTTCAAAGACAACACCGGTGTAGTAGTCAAAACCGCGTACCAGGGATGGATCAAGTACAACATTTGTTGCACCCTCTTGAGAGAATGTTGAGAAGATGTTGTGGAGTTCGGCGACGCTCTCCATGTCGTTGAATTGCTCGGGAAGGCGTGCGAGAAGTGTGTCAAATGTCTGTGTCTCGCAGCAATCAAGTACCGTGTCTGCTTTGTCACCGACAATGTCAGTGAGTTGGTTTTTGAATGCCTCATGCGGCAGCTTTGCTTTGCGATCAATGAGTTTTGCGAGCGCATCTGCCTGTTTGTTACTGATGCCCAGATAATCACTGAAGATAGCGTTGAGGAGTGCGCGGTGGTTGATGCGGATGGTAAAATCAGCGTCGGTTGCCCCGAAGGTCTGCATGATATCGCGGGCGATGGAGATAATCTCAATGTCCGCTCCGGAGCCGGCTTCGCCAAAAATATCAGCATTGAGCTGCCAGTGTTCGCGCAAGCGTCCGCGCTGGGGGCGCTCATACCGAAAGATGTTAGGGATTGAGTACCAACGAAGCGGGAATGTTAGATCGCGAGCACGGGCGGCGACCATACGTGCGACGGAGGGTGTCATTTCAGGGCGGAGCGTCACGTCACGTCCACCGCGATCGGTGAACGAGTAGGTTTGTTCATTGACAATCTCGTCTCCTGTTTTTGCTCGGTACAGTTCAGTCGGTTCCAAGACCGACGCGTCGTATTCTACATAGCCATAACGCTCAACGACAGTTCGCATCACATCAAAGAGATATTTTCTGACGTACATATCCTCGGGGTAAAAATCCCTGACTCCTTTGTAGGGCTCTGTAGAAAGCGGCTTCTGTCTTTTATCATTCATGCTCTGTATCTTAACAGACAGAGGGTGGAGGGAACAGGGAGTGTTGTTACATGCTACTTATCCACTTTTCTTTACCACAAAAGCTTTATGTTTCCACATCTGCTAGCAGTTCATCCACATATTCGTGCATGAATATCATTGACAGGTTTTGGGATACAGGTAACGTTATACTCGTATTCGTTCTCAAGGACGCCTCTCATGTTGATTCTTGCTTCGGCAGGAATCAACATGAGGGGTGGAGGAGAGGACGGATGCACGAAAAATGCCACCGCAAGGTGGTGTTTTTCATTTTCCAAAAATCAAAGAGCGAAGCGACTATGATTTTTGAGAACCCCGCACCAACATTGCCGCTGTCATACACAAACGACGCGGGGCTGGATAAGCCATCCCTTGATGTGTAAAGCGTCGTTTCTCTATCCGTGGTACTATTGATATTACTTGGCGTCAGACATTTAACGCAACGAATGGCATAATCCATTCGTATGCAACATTCAACATATCGGCGCCTCACGAACCGCGAGCGTGAGGAATTGAGC
>JAKEFG010000021.1 GCA_022616195.1 Candidatus Wolfebacteria bacterium
GGGGTGCATGGGCGCAGGCGAACATACCTGCGGATGCGAGGCGTGTATGGCGAAGTAAGTTTCGGGAGAGTGGAAAGAAGCACCGGGCGTCGCAAGGCGCCCGGTGTTCGTTGAGAGCGGCGCGGCGTTCCTGTATCATACAGATATGCCGCCGGAAAATCGGGAACACCGCGGACTGAATCCGCTTCTTGCCGCGCTCATCTCGCTTGCTCTTTTTGTGTTTCTTACCGTTCTGGGCTGGCGCGTTATCAGTGACGAATTTATTCGGCGCGCCATTGTGCCGGGTGCCTCGGCGTCGCTTGAGGAAATGCTTCTCTCCGCCGTTCTTGTCGGCGGCATCGTCATCGCGTTCCTTGTTTCGCTTGTCGTGTACCTTCTGCTCGCGTCGCGGCGCCGGGGCGAGCGCTATGCCGAGCGGTTGACGCATGACCTCGCCGCATCACGGCAGGAGTTCCGCCAGCTCTACGAGCATAGTCCGGTGCCGTATCTTCTCCTTGATTCGGACGGCACCATTTCGCAGCCAAATTATGCTGCACTGCATCTTCTGGGATATGCATCCGAAGAGCTTACCGGCAAAAATTTTTTTACGTTACTTACCGCCGAAGACGACCCGCCTGCGCAGGCAGGCGCTGTGTCGCCCGAAGAAGTCAAGGAACGATTTATGCGGTCAGTGGCGGTGACACACGAAGATGTCCGAGTGGTGACAAAAGTCGGAGCGAAGCGGTGGGCTCTTCTCTCTATATTTCAAATCGGTGGAGGACGGCGGGCGCGCCGCGGGCTTGCGACGCTCGTTGATGTGACCGAACAGAAAGAAATTGACCGCGCAAAGACGGAGTTTGTTTCCATCGCCTCGCACCAGCTCAAGACCCCGCTTTCCACCACGAACTGGTATGTTGAACTCTTGCGCAACAGCGCGACGGGCACGCTCAATGAGAAACAGCGCGACTACATAGAGAAAATCAATGTGTGGAACCACCGCATGGTTGAACTGGTGGAGATGCTTCTGAATGTGTCGCGCATTGAAATGGGAACCCTGCAAGCTGTCCGCGAGTCCGTTGTGCCCAACGCGCTCATCCGAAGCGTGTTGGATGAGCTGGCGCCGCAGACTACGGAGAAAAAAATCGTCGTTACCTACGACCCCGCGACGGCGGTGGAAGCGTTCCAAAGCGACCCGCGCCTTTTGCGAATTGCTATTCAAAACCTAGTTTCAAACGCGGTGAAGTACACCCCCAAAGGTGGCTCGGTGCAGATTACCGTGGATTCAAGCGGGGACACCATACAGGTTATCGTTGCCGACAGCGGCTATGGCATACCCCCCGAAGCGCAGGATAAGATATTTACCAAAATGTTCCGGGCTGACAACGCCAGAAAAATAGACACCAAGGGTACCGGACTGGGACTCTACCTCTCTAAGTCATTTATAGAAGCTTTGGGCGGAACGATGTCCTTTACGTCTGTTCTCGGTGAGGGGAGTGTGTTTACAATTACCCTTCCGCGCCGGTGAGATAGGTGATAGTATAAAAACAACGGGTATGACCGACCAGAAAACAGTGCTCATAGTGGACGACGAACAGGATGTGCGTGATGTCCTTGCAACGGCGCTTCAGGACGCCGGTTTTGCAACGCTTATGGCATCTGACGGAGAGGAAGGTCTTGCCGTGGCGCTCGATCGTAAGCCCGATGTCGTTCTTCTTGATATCATCATGCCGAATATGGACGGGTGGGAGATGTTTGACCGTTTGCGGAAAGACGCGTGGGGCAAGACGGCAAACGTACTCTTTCTTACGAATGTGGGCGATATGGAGAGTGTGTCGCGTGCGATTGACCATGGCGGGAAGGGTTACCTCATGAAAGCGGACATGAAACTTGAAGACGTGGTGAAGAAAGTTGAGGAGTGTCTGGTGTAGCCCTGCTCCCGCTTTCTACCGCCTGTGCTATACTGGGCGCGTTTCGGGCGCTTAGCCCCGACGTGAAGTCGGGGAGCCGACAAACAAAGTCTCGTCGGCTTTGGTTAGAGCGCTGTGTTCATCCCGTTACAAATCCAACGCGCCCTTAGCTCAGTGGCAGAGCGTTCGCTTCACACGCGAAAGGCCGTAGGTTCGACCCCTACAGGGCGCACTGTGAGATGTGTAACGGGGCGGGCGCGGGGTGTAAGCACAAAGCTTGCATCCTTCGTTCGGCAAGAATATTCATGCAAGCATGAATGCCCTCTGCCTCACTCGGGCTGTAGTATACCGGTAGTACGCACGCTTCGGGTGCGTGTAGACTGGGTTCGATTCCCAGCAGCCCGACAAGAGATACCCATAAGGTATTTCGATGTGTTGTTCTGCTGGGAATCGAACAGGAAAGGGGTCGGGGAAACTAGAGTTTCCCCGTGGAGGAAGGCACCGAGCACTCAGCCAATTGAGTGTTCGGGTCGGAAAACCGTGGGTTTCCGAGGAGTGAGATAGCGTAGCGTTCCAGCACCTCGACACGACACGACAAGAAAGTGTTTTGTTTGAATAGTAAGGGCAGGGGCCGTTAGTTCAGTCAGTAGAACACCCGATTCGCATTCGGGAGGTCGCCGGTGCAACTCCGGCACGGTCCACCATATATACCCACCTTTTTCAGCTCATGTATGGTATAACAGAAGGCATGAAGATTGAGCAGACATATATCGGTGGATGGTTTCAGCGTACCACACTGCACCTCTCGGAGATATACGACTTCATTCAAGGAGAGGAATCGCCTTTGGGTTTTGATAACAACAAGCTTGCCAAGCTCCGACAGGCGCTCTTCATCAAGGAGGCGCATCTGGAGCAGGGCGACCTTGAGCATATCGTTTATATAACCGCCGAGGGACTGGTAATTGACATATTTGAAGATGGTCTCATTGTGCTTCATAAAAAGCACGGGGGTGTGCTGGCAGACGACATTGAAGAGCTCAAAGGATATTACGAATCAAAACTTTCACCTGCGTTGAGCTATATCTTCAGCTTGGGCGCTCCCATACCCAAAGAACTTGCCAACATCAAAACGATTTACCCCTACTTTGTGGTGCTCAAAGATGCCGTCGAGAGGGACATCCAAAAACTTCTGGAGGAGTTCAAACAGCATAAACATACGGAGATAAAGGAAAAGACATTTGAGATGTACCGGGGTGACAAACTCTATGTCATCAATGATAAAGGGGTCACGCTTGATACTGTTGAACGCTTTGTTCAAGAGCAGATATTCATCAGGGAGTTCAAGGGTCAGCTTCACCGCTACCTCAACCTTCACCGCATCATCTGGGAGCGAATCGCCGAGGTGAAAGAGCGGGGGAAGATCGGCGGTAAAGAAGTGGGGCCGTTCTACGCAAAGATTGAGAGCTATGCCAAGACCATCAACCTCATTGACGCGCGCATCAGTCAAATGGGAACATATATTCATACCCGGGAATCCATTGCCAAGAATGACCCGCACATGAAAAAGATGATAGGCGTGCTTCAGTACAGATACGAAACGCTTGCTGACACTCTTTCATACATCAAAGACATTTGGGGCATGACCAAAAACTATGTGGACTCGGCGCTTAGTGTGTTCTCCTCAATCCAGGCGCAGAGCACCGAAGCGTCGGTGGAGAATCTCACGGTCATCACCTCCGTGGGCGTCGGGGCGACGCTGATAGGGCTCTTTTCGGAGTCCGCTCCCGACTTCACCATCTTCGGCGTCGCCTACTTCTTCATCCTTGTTGCGATTGGTTACATGGCAAATAAAATCATGCGCTACATTGCACAGCGACGAAAATACGAGATTGAAGACGTGGAATTGGCGAAAGATATTGAATAAAACAACTGGATGGTCTACAAATGATTTCAAGTGAGGGGCCGTTAGTTCAGTCAGTAGAACACCCGATTCGCATTCGGGAGGTCGCCGGTGCAACTCCGGCACGGTCCACAGTTGCAAAAGGGCCCATGGTATAGCAGTAACACACGTCCATGGCATGGACGAGTCCGGGGTGCGACTCCCCGCAGGTCCACACAAAAATTAACTCCTCTCGCGGATTTCAGCCTGGAGTTTCTCGGTAAGTTTCTCTACCGAAAGTTTTTCTTTGCCGCCATCGCGTTTTTCGACGGTTACTTCTCGTGATTTTATCTCCTCGTCGCCGACGACAAGCGCGTACGGAACCTTTTCAAGTTTCCAATTGCGAATTTTCGTGCCTAGCGTCTCGTTTGAGTCGTCGAGCTCTGCGCGTATTCTTGCCGCGCGAAGTTGCTCTGCAACTTCGCGCGCAAACGCGATGTGCCCCTCGCCGATCGAAAGCGCCTTCACCTGCACGGGTGAAAGCCACAAGGGAAATACGCCGCCGGTGTGTTCGATGAGGAATGCTAAAAACCGCTCGTGGGTGGCGAGAGGGGCCCGGTGGATGACAAACACCTCGTTGTTTTCTCGTCCGTTTTTGTCGATATAGGAAAGACCGAAGCGCTCCTTTGCTGAAAAGTCGAGCTGAATGGTGGACATACTTTCTTCACGGCCGATGACGGATTTAAACTGCACGTCCACTTTTGGGCCGTAGAACGCCGCTTCATTCTCTGCTTCAGTGAAGGGAACTTTCATTTCGTTGAGACAGTCGCGCAAAGCGCTTTGCGTATACTCCCAGTTTTCCGGCTCGTTGATATATTTTTCAGTGTGTGCCGGATCCCACTTTGACAAGCGGAAGGAGTAATCGGTGAGTCCGAAAATTTTGAAGTATCCCATGACGAGTTTCATTACCGATCGGAACTCATCCTGTATCTGATCTTTGCGGCAGTAGATATGGGCGTCGTTCATTGCAAGACCACGGACGCGCAAGAGGCCGGCGAGCGTTCCGGAGAGCTCATTGCGGTACACTGTGCCGTATTCTGCGATTCGGATGGGTAGGTCGCGGTAACTGTGTGGTTTATGCAGGTAAATGCGGTGGTGGTGCGGACAGTTCATTGCGCGCAGGTAATACGTCCCATCATCCATCTCCATCGGTGGGTACATGCTGTCTTTGTAGTAGGGGAGGTGGCCGGAAGTGAGATAGAGCTCCTCCTTGGCGATATGTGGCGTGACAACGCGCACATAACCGCCCGCGTCTTCCATCTCGACGGCGAGCTTCTCGATCTCGTTGCGGATAATCGTTCCCCTCGGAAGCCACATCACAAGGCCCTTACCGAC
>JAKEFG010000002.1 GCA_022616195.1 Candidatus Wolfebacteria bacterium
CATGCACCCCGCGCAGCCGCAGGTGTGCTCGCCTTCTCCACCGTCACATGCCGCACAGTTACAAACGCACTTTTGTTCTCCCTCCATAGTTTTTAGTCTTAGTTACTAACCCTACACACGATATCACATGTTCTCCGAAAGAACACGCCGGCCGCCGCGCATGAGCCGGTGGAAAAAACGCGCAACGCCGCTTTCCGCAAGTCGCACCACCTTATGCTTGATGAGCGTATTGTCCACGCTAAATTCTTCCGAGCTGAACAAGAGGTCAAGCGAGATGCCGTAGAGAATGAGGTGCGGCCAGATCAGTTCCCTGAAATACAGAAGCGAGAGCGTGAGATAGACCATACTCACCACCGCCGCGAGGCGCACCTCAAACCCGACAATAATGAATATCCCGATGGCAAGCTCGGCAAGCGCGGCGCCGAGCACCACGAGAAGCGGGTCCTGAGGAAACAGCCAGTAAAACTGCGTCAGATCATAGTTGCGGACCACGGTCTCAGTGACCATTGGATGTAAAAACTTAATGAAAATCGCTGAAAACGAGAGTGCCATACCATAGAAGATGCGTACGATAGTCGTCTCATACTTCTGTAGCAACGGAAAGCGTTTCGTTGCGCCAAAGAGAAACCCGTCAAGCGAGAACATGCGCGAGCCAAAAAGCACCAGGACAACGATTTCACCAATGTAAGTAAAGTACGTAACGATGTACCAGCCGTAGTGTACTGCCGCAATAGAGAAAATGGCAACCGCCGCGAGCGCCGCTATTTCGGTACCGATGCCGAAAAGGAGCATCGCGCTTATGGCAAACAAGAGTGTGCGTATAACCAGCGCAAACGGCAGGTCGCCGAGCGCGAGCTCCGGCCCCATGAAACTCCACGACCATGCGGAAAAGAAGAAAGACAACGCTACCACGATACGCACAACGACGGGGCCAATGCGGGAGAGCCGCCGGAGTCCCCTATCCATTTTCATGCCAAGATGCGACTCCCTAAAAATCATGTTAGCGATCAGAAGCGCTAATATCGCTACGGTGACAATTGTGAACGTGTACACATTGTTGGGGTTCTTGAGTGCGTCAAACGCATAAATCCCGGTCTGCCCAAGCCCCTCCTGAAATTGTTCCGTCGTGAGCACATACGCCTCGTGTGCTGATACAGGTAGTGCATACAAAGAGACGGACACAAGCGCAAAACACACGCCAACGAGCACGGCTGTACGAGGAAAGAGTTGCATGAAAGAATCATAGCACGCACTTTGAACGATACTCGCGTCCAAAGAAAATTAGTGCCTAGTTAGAAATTTTGAGTCATATACACGCCCTGAAATAGAAGAGACCCCGCCGAGACAGCGTGAGGCGGGGTCTCTTGCTGTCCCGTACGGGGACTCGGGTCGGGTCGGTCAGATGTCCGGGGACACGTCGAACCGCCCGTCGTGTGGCTTCCCCGCCGCAGCGTAGAGAGCGAAGGTGCTCTGCGCTGAGACTTCGGCAGGCAGGCTCGAACGCGGCATTTTTACCATGGGCATTGTCGCCGTTGTCTTATTTTACAATGCGCCGGTTCCTCTTTTGCTCTTCGTGGAAATTGATATCATCGGTTTTCCGTGGATGTTTGTCACCCACCGAAAAACAACCGGATAATCATAGACAAACCGGATTAGAACAAGTAGAATGTTTTTGCTTGTGGGCCCGTAGCTTAGTTGGTAGAGCGCCGCATTTGCAATGCGGAGGTCGGCGGTTCAAATCCGCCCGGGTCCACTGTGTTTTTGCTCAGTCTCTTTTCTAGTATATCCAGTAATTTTTCTACCATGGCGTTATAGACTTTTTCTGCAATATACTTTTTACCGTTTCTAATTCCTTCAACACTTAGTGAGTGATAGTACTCGGCATTTGATGCAAGATGTTTCAAGTTATAAAACAGTGATTCGTTGTCTCTATTGGAGAATACAGCGCATGAGTCAGTGAGAAACTCTCTGTACGCAAGAACATCATTAAACACTATTGTGGGAAGACCGCTTCCTGAACACTCAAGTGCTGTCTTTCCAAAACTCTCATATATAGAGGGGACCAGCGCGATATCTGCTTCAAGCATAGTATTGTTTAGTAATTTTTGGTCTACGGCATCATGTATCTCAAATATGCCTTTGATTTCTGGTTGTGATGCCTGTTCTAGAAAGTTTTTTGCGTAGTCATAATAAAGACGGTTGGTTGTTTTAAGAGAATCCCCAAAAATAACTATCTTTGTGGGTAGATTGTTTCTGCAACATTTTCCAGCTAGACCGATAAGGTGTTCGTATCCTTTTTGTGGCCGTACCGCATTTGCACAAAATATTCGAAGAGGTTTATGTTCTGATATGTCAGTTCTCAACAGTCTTTCTTTTGGAGTGAAAATGTCCGGGGAGAATCCTCTAGGATAGATAACGATGTTATTTTTTGAGACCCCATAGAAATCCTGAAGGATATCGGCTTGGGCGTAGGATGGACTCTGTATTAAATACCCACTTTGAAATAATCTCTTTTCTAGGTCTAGATATTCTTTAGGGACAGTTTGAAAATATGCGTACTCTTTCCCTAACAATGTTGGAAAAATGATGGTTTTACCTACTGGAGGCAGATTGTTCTTATCTAGAAAGAAACCTGTGCTCGGGTGAATAATGCACACTAAACCATATGGCTCAAACAGGTCCTTTTCTATTTGTCGCGCAAAATCCCTGGATTTATTCATTCTCTGTTCAAAGGCCGGTAGGGTTTCATAACCCCCAACCCCCTTCATGGCATTGCCACTGAGAACATCAACAATATAGTTGCGCTCTTCAAGAGCTTCTATGAACCCATTGGTAAAAACGGGCCCTCCGTCTTTAACAGTTTGCCCTCTTGGGTCTCTGTTGAGTATAAGAAGTAGGGCTTTTTTCACAGGGTTTAAACTATCACATTCGGAGAACAAATCACAACCGAGTTTTACTCCAATGCGAGTGAAACAATATGCTCAAGAAAGTCGGGGAATGTTGAGCCGACCGCCCTAAGTGACTTGGGTAAGAGCGATTCCTCGGTCAACCCCGGCAGAGTATTCACCTCCAATACATAGATACCCCGTGGGCTCAGTATGAAATCGGTGCGCGAGTAGTGCCGGAGCCGAAGCGCTCTGTGTACCGCGCGCGCAAGTTCCTGTAATTCGTGTTTCACTTCCGGAGAAAAGTTCCCCGGGCAGATTTCCTGCGACTCGCCGCCATACTTGGCGTTGTAATCAAAAAACGGTGAAGATGCCGGCGGAACGATTTCAATGGGCGGAAGCGCATACACATCTTCTCCGCGAAAATTCTCTATCACGCCAACTGTTGCCTCCCGACCGGGAATGCGATGTTCAACAAGCACCTGCGGCGAAACCGCAAACACCTTTCCAAGCGCATCCGGAAGTTCGTGAAATCCATCGGCAAACGTTATGCCGAGCGATGAACCGCCACGCATGGGTTTCAGCACATAGCTTGGTGGAACATGTTCAACAACCATGCGCGCCGCATCCGGGTGTGCCTCCTGAAGTTCAATGCAGAGCGGCGTGCGGATGCCGTGCGTACGAAAGCGCCTTTTGGCATATCCCTTGTGCATCGCGAGCGCCGACGCCGCGACGCCCGAACCAGTGTACGGGACACCCACCCTCTCCAATATTCGCTGTACCTGTCCGTCCTCACCATACTCGCCGTGGAGCGCATTGAACACCACGTCAACCCGCCACGCGAGTTCTTCCGGAGCAACCGGCGCGCCACGCAAGAACCATCTGCCAGAGAGGTCTACCAAAATATCAAGCGGCTCATACTGTTCTTCGGGTAAATGCCCAAGCACCGCCGCCCCTGTTTTAAGCGACACCTCATACTCATTTGACGGTCCGCCACGCAGTACCCCAACGCGAATTCGCCTCATACTTTTATTGTAGCAAACAAAAAAGCCCAGCACCCCTGCTCCGGCGGTCCCGTAACGGGTCCGCACTGCGCCGTTTCCCTCGCGGGAACTCTCTCCAGTCAGAGAGCCGACACGCCTTGCATGGTTTGCTGGGCCGATGGCCTAAGTCTAGCACAAACTGATTCAACGCGCAACTCTACCTCTCCTCTTGCGATGAAAACCGACGGCAAAACGATGCGCCTCGCTGTTGGTAACTAAAATGTCGCGTTCATGCTTTCGGACGAGCTTGTTCGCACCGAGAATCCGTTCTGGACGGTGGCGCTCGTTTTTGGTCACTGCAACAACAGGAATCTGATAGCCAAACTCTTTGAGCGCGCGTTCGGCAACGCCAAGCTGTGCCTTGCCGCCGTCAACCACAATGAGTTTGGGGAGTGTCCACTCGTCGTGCCTCAAGCGCCGCTCCAATATTTCTTTGAGCCCACCGGTGTCCCCGCCCTTGCCTGAGAGTTTGAACTTGCGATACTCGTTCTTGTTCGGCTCGCCGTCTTCCACAACCACCATCACTCCAACCGTCTCCACCCCCGCGGTGTGCGCCACATCATACCCTTCGACTCGAAAGCCCTGGCTTTCTCGCTCAGGGCGAGCGCCTTTTATAAGAGAAACATCGCGGATGTGCTCTAGAGCAAAAAGTTGTCTCCTAGCTTCTGCCGCTTTCTCAAACTCTTTCTTCCGCGCATGTGCTTTCATCTCGCGCTCAAGTGTTCCGAGAAGGCGCCTTTTCTTCCCTTCAAAAAACAGCTTGACGTGGCGGACTGTCCGTGCGTATTCCCTTTTGGTGACACGAGCAAAGTCGGGCGCGATGCCGAGTTCTTGATTGAGCGCCGAGCGCCGTTTTTTCTTCGGTTCCACTGCATCCTTCTCACCGCGGAAGGGAAAAATCTTGCGGACGATGCGAAGCGCATCCTTAAGCTGAGCGCCGTGCGGAAATGGGCCATACCTAGCGAGTAGTTTGTAGTTAGTGGTGGGAAGTTCGCGCTCGCGAAGGGTAAACACGCGCGGGTAATCCTCTGTGGTTATGACCACATAGCCCCGACGCAAGGTCGGGGTCCCGGCCTTCAACTTTGTTGAAGCGTCGGGATTGAAACGTCTAAGCTTTAGTTCTCGTCCTCTTAAAGTAAATACTCTTGGATATGGCTCATCAGTTATAACGACATAATTAAAACTCTTGTCGTCTTTTTCCTTTACGTTGTAGAGCGGCTGGTGTTTCTTGATAAGCGCCGCTTCAAGAATGAGCGCCTCAAGAACCGAATCAGTTTGCTCATACGAAACACCGGTTGCCTCTGCAAGCATCTTGACGATGAGCGGTCCGCGCACCTCCGCTATATCCGCACTAAAATAACCCCGCACCCTATCGCGAAGCGACGTCGCCTTCCCGATATACAAAATATCCTTCCCGGCCTTTGGTCTTTTGTTTTTGGTCTTCCGTATAAAGAAGTACACGCCGGGCGTGTCAGGGAGACGTTGTACTTGTGCAGTTAGCTTCACAACTATTTTGTATGCTTTCGTAGCATTTTCCGCAAGTACTGCCCGGTGTATGTGTCCGTCTCCGCCACGTCTTCCGGCGCCCCCGTCGCAACGATTTTGCCGCCCGCTTCCCCACCCTCGGGACCCATGTCAACCACATAGTCCGCATTCTTTATCACGTCCAGGTTGTGTTCAATAACCACCACCGTGTTCCCGCGCTCCACGAGCTTCTGAAGTATTTCAATGAGTTTTTTGACATCCTCGTAGTGAAGCCCTACCGTCGGCTCATCAAGAAGGTAGATGGTGCGGTAGGTATCGGGTCGGTAGAGTTCTGAAGAAATCTTTACCCGCTGGGATTCCCCGCCCGAGAGTGTCGTCGCCGGCTGTCCGAGTTCCAGATACCCAAGACCCACGTCGTTGAGTGTTTTGAGGCGGTCATAGATTGCCGGAATATCACCGAAGAACGCAAGCGCTTCCTCCACCGTCATGGAGAGCACGTCGTGAATACTTTTGTGCTTGTACTGCACCTCAAGGGTCTCTTTCATAAACCGCTTGCCCTGGCACACGTCGCACGTCACATACACCGTCGGCAGAAAGTGCATCTCAACTGCCACGTCTCCTTTACCCTGGCATGCCTCACAGCGTCCCCCTTTGACGTTGAAACTGAAGCGCCCCGGCTTCCAGCCGCGCGCACGCGCCTCGCTTGTCGCCGCAAAGAGGTCGCGGATGTGATTGAACGCGCCGGTGTACGTCGCGGGGTTTGACCGCGAGGTGCGCCCGATGGGCGACTGGTCAATCATGATCGCCCGCGAGAGGTATTCGGTGCCGGTAATTTCCGCCACATTGAACGTCTTGTTTGACCGATACCGTCGGTCAAAGCGCGCCTGCAGGTTGTTGTAGAGCACTTCGTAGAGAAGCGTTGACTTGCCCGAGCCGGAGACACCTGTAATCGCAACGAATTTATTGAGCGGTACATCCACATTGACATTCTTGATGTTGAACTTGTTCGCGCCGCGGACGCGCAACACTCCCTTCTCCGCCGTTCGGCGCTTTTCGGGGGTGGCAATTTGTTTGTCCCCGCGCAGATACTCAAGCGTCACCGACTTGCTCGGATTGGTGTTGGCGGTCAGTAATTTTTCAAGGTAGTCGGCAACGACAATTTCGCCGCCGTGGACTCCGGCACCCGGACCGATGTCCACAATGTAATCGGCTGAAAAAATAGTATCCTCATCGTGCTCAACCACGATAATGGTGTTGCCGAGGTCCCGCAGATGGAGAAGTGTCTTGATAAGGCGGTCGTTATCGCGCTGGTGGAGCCCGATGGTCGGCTCGTCAAGCACATAAAGCGCGCCGACGAGCCCCGAGCCAAGCTGACTCGCAAGGCGTATGCGCTGTGCCTCGCCTCCCGAGAGCGTGTTGGCACGGCGGTCAAGCGTCAGGTACTCAATGCCCACATCAATCATAAATTGTAGACGATCTTCCACTTCGCGGACCACCACCTGCGATATCTCCTGTTCTTTTTTGGTGAGTTTGAGTCCGTCAAAGAAGGCGCGCCCTTTGGCGATTGAACGCGAGGTGAGCTCAACGATATTCGTGTCACCCACAAGCACGTGGAGCGACTCGGGACGCAGGCGCGCGCCCGCGCACGTCGGACACGGCTCGTCCCCGAAAAAGTGCTTGGTGCCAAGTCCGTTGCACTCGGGACACGCGCCATAGGGCGAATTGAAGGAAAAGAGCCGCGGCTCAATTTCCGGATATGAATAGCCGTCATACGGACAGGTGAATTTGTTGGACACGAGGGTTCCCAACTCCTCTTTGGGTTTGGGCTTCGGGTCGTCCGAAAAAACGAAGCGGACAAGCCCCTCCGCTTCGTCAAGCGCGCGCTCAATGGCATCAGACAAGCGTTCATCGGCTGACTTCTGGTCATCGGTAAAGTCCCGCAGTGCGATGGTATCAACGACAATGTCTATGTCATGCTTGCTATTCTTGGCAAGCACGATGCGTTCACGAAGCGACGTCGGTTTTTTGTCAATCACCGCGCGCTCGTATCCTTTGGAAAGATAGTCGTAGAGCAGCTGGTAGTACTCGCCCTTGCGCCCGCGCACGACCGGCGCCTGGATTTCCACCGTCGTTCCCGCTTTTCCTGAATGTTTTTTTACCTTAGCGAGTACTAACGCTCTGATCTCTTCGTTGGAGAGACGTTCAATCACTCTTCCACAGACGAGACAGTGTGGCTTCCCCACGCGCGCGTAGAGAATACGGAGATAGTCGTAAATTTCGGTAATGGTCGCCACGGTGGAACGCGGATTGTTAGAGCGTGACTTTTGGTCAATGGAGATAGCGGGCGAAAGTCCGATGATTTCGTCCACGTCGGGTTTGCCCATCTGGTTGATGAACTGCCGCGCATACGCGGAGAGCGATTCCACATAGCGCCGCTGTCCTTCGGCAAAAATGGTGTCAAAAGCGAGCGATGACTTTCCGGAACCGGAAAGTCCGGTAAAAACCACGAGTTTGTTGCGCGGCATCTCCACCGTCACGTTTTTCAGGTTATGCATGCGGGCGCCCTTGACAATGATTGTATTCTCCTGCCCTTTGTGTTGTTTGTGTTGTTTGGGTTTTGACATTTTGGTGTTTGTGCTGTCGCAAACGACAGCACAAGCGCCCCAGCGTGGCGGCTAGGGGTTGACACCGCAGAAGTGTAGCACAAAGACGCACCTATTCCAACCAAATATATCCTATTGCACCTCAGTGACAGAGTGGTACAGTTACAGAGGCTAGTACCTAAAGACGTTCTTTGGGGAGAAACTGTGATGAAAGATGAGACGTTACCAGAGGCTGCGGAGGCAGTACTCCAGGTAATCACCGCAACCTTCAGCATCTCAGTTACTGGGACAGTTCGCTTTTCGTTCCGTGCGGCGTGGGAGACAAACACTCCTTGGGATTTCCCGCGCGAAGCCAAGGTGGATGGGCAATTTGTTCGGAACGACAAGAGATGGTGGGTTGTCCTCGAACCAGAATTCCTCTCCACTGATGTGCGTGTTGCCGGGACGCAGCACGCACTCAACGAGGCCCTGCGTGAACTCCAACGTCGCCACTCTTCGTAGACAGCCGCGGTGTGATATCCGACATCACCGCGGCGTCGCTTCTTCTAGTAGACACACTGGACACATGAAAAACATACAAAATCCTGAAAAACACCGGAAAATATATCTCGGACTCTCCGTGCTTATCTTCACGCTCGTAGGCATTGCACATTTGTTCCGTATTTTCTACGGTTGGGTAGTAGTTATCGGTGGGATTACTATTCCTTTTACCGTGAGCTGGCTTGCACTTTTCGTAACCCTTATGATGGTCATCATGGGCGCGTGGTATCTTAGAAACTAAAGACGGGGTGGTTATAGTTTCTTAGACCAAGCACTCACCGCGTGAGTGCTTGGTGTCAGGCACTAAGCATCTCCTCAAGTTCAATAACCTCGTCTCGTAGTATCGCCGCCGACTCAAAGTCCAGCTCTTTTACCGCTTCACTCATCTCACGGTTCTTCTCCTTGATGAGCGTGCGAATGCGTCCTTTGGATGGGTTCTCGCCGAGTTCAATTGAAAGGTCGCGCGCGGCGGCTTTTTGATGTTCGGAGCGGAGCTGATCGGTGATGTCAGAAATTTTTTTCTTGATGGTCTGCGGGGTAATGCCGTGCTCCGCGTTATAGGCCAGCTGTATGTTTCGGCGCCGGTTCGTCTCGCCTATTGCACGCTCCATTGAACCAGTCACGTTGTCGGCATAGAGAATCACCCGCCCGTTGACGTTTCGTGCCGCGCGCCCGATGGTCTGTATCAGCGATGTCTCGCTGCGCAAAAATCCTTCTTTATCGGCATCCAAAATACCGATAAGCTCCACCTCCGGCAAATCCAGCCCCTCGCGCAATAGATTGACCCCGACCACGATATCAAATTCACCCCGACGGAACTTCGTCAAAATTTCAATCCGTTCAATCGTCTTGATGTCGCTGTGGAGATACTCCGCCCTGATGTTGCGGTCCTTTAGATACTCTGCCAAATCCTCCGCCATTTTCTTGGTGAGCGTTGTGGCAATCACCCGACTGTCTTTTGCAATGACCGCTTCCGCCTCCGCGATGAAATCCTTTACCTGTCCGAGATATTCGCCGTCCTGTTGTATGGGTTTGACGATAAGTTCGGGGTCTACGAGTCCTGTCGGGCGGATGATCTGTTCTACAACCCCCGACGCTCCGGCACTGCCGGAGGTCGGGGCTCCGACCTCTGCGGGAGCAGAGCGTCGGAGCCGCCCCCAACTTTCCCTGCTTTTCTGTAATTCGTAGTCCGCAGGTGTTGCCGAGGTATACACCACCTGCCCCACCCGCTCGGTAAACTCGTCAAAGGTGAGTGGTCGGTTATCCTTGGCGGAGGGCAGGCGGAAGCCGTGCTCCACGAGCGTCTCCTTCCGAGCGCGGTCGCCGTTGTACATACCGGCAATCTGCGACACCGTCACGTGCGACTCGTCAATCACGGTCAAAAAATCTGGTTTCCCGTCTGTGTCGTGCGGAAAATACGATAGAAGCGTGTTCGGCGGCTCGCCGGACCGTCGCCCATCAAAGTGCCGCGAGTAGTTCTCAATGCCGTTGCAGTAGCCGACCTCACGGATAAGGGCGAGGTCGTAGTTGGTTCGGCGCTTGAGACGCTCCGCCTCCAAAAGTTTGCCCGCCTCGTCAAATTTCTTGAGCTGTTCGGCAAGTTCCTCTGTAATACCCTTCACGGCCCGCTCTTTCTCATCTTCCGGCGTCACAAAGTGTTTCGCCGGAAAGAGAAATACCGTCTCCGCTTCACCCACAATGCCCCGTGACACCGCATCAATTTTTGCGAGACGCACAACCGCGCCGCCCTCAATTTCAACGCGGACAATCGTCCGTTCGTTTGCGGGCATTATTTCAATAGTATTGCCGACGGCGCGAAATGCGCCCGGCGAGAGGTCGGCGTTGGTGCGTTCGTAGTATATGTCCACCAGTCGGCGGATGAGTTCCGCGCGAACAAGCCGGTCTCCTTTCTGGATGTGGATGTTCACTTTTTTATATTCTTCGGGATTCCCCAAGCCGTAGATGGCCGACACCGATGCCACGACAACCACGTCGGGGCGCGTGAGAAGCGCTTGCGTGGCAGCATGACGCAGGCGGTCAATTTCTTCATTGATCTGCGCCTCCTTTTCAATATAGGTGTCGGAAATTGGCATATACGCCTCCGGCTGATAGTAATCGTAGTATGAAACAAAATACTGCACCGCCGCGTCGGGAAAGAACTCGCGGTACTCCTGCGCAAGCTGTGCGGCAAGCGTCTTGTTGTGCGCGATGACCAATGTTGGCTTCCCGATTGCCGCTATCACATTGGCAACAGTAAACGTCTTACCAGAACCCGTGACGCCCAAAAGCGTCTGGTGCGGGGCACCGCCACGCACTCCCGCAACGAGCTTCTCTATCGCCCGCGGCTGGTCGCCTGCTGGCTGAAACGGACTCTGTAGCTTAAAAACGGACATGCAAGTCAGTATATAGCATGTGACAAGCAATAAACAAAAAACAGCACGCCCGCCGCGGAAAAACGCGCGGCAGGCGTCAGACACAGGAACTGCAGAGGGGTGATAGGTCGGCTCTACTCCGCCGGGGCCGGAACCGTCATGGTCTCCTCCCTGGTGAAGATCCACCGGGGAAGCTTCACGAAGACGCCCCCGAAGACGTTCGCGACGAACTGGGGGAGCGCCCGCAGCCGCCGCACCTTCACCGTCTCGGTCGGCTTCGGTTCGGGTTCGGGCGGGGCGGGCGGCTCCCACTCCCAGTTCCCCCGCGAGCGGTAGCGCGCGTAACCCTCCACGACGACGCGGTTGCCACACCGAACCAGGTACCTCACCTCCCCGCTCTCGTCCGTCAGAACGAGCGTGCCGGGGAGGAGGGTCTGGTAGAGAGGCCCCACCTTGGCACTCCAGTTGAGGACCCGCACGGAGCGCGGCAGACGGACGACCTGGAGCCCCATGTCCGCCTGGTTGTCGGCGGAAAGAGGCCCGGACATGAGGGGGTACAGGTCGAACTCCTCGTTGTCGGGGAGCGCCACCTGGGGCGACTGCCCGACGGGGACCGCGGCAAAAAGCGCCGTGGTCAGCGAGAAGACGAGCAGAGTGAACAGGGTCTTCACGTTCCCTTCCTTCCTCTGTGCACTAAAAAGAGCGTGAGTTCATCTCACACCTCGTGCATGAAAATTCGACTTTGAATCGCAACACTGTCCATGGCTCACTGGAGCCATATGACACACAGAAAACTCACGCAGGAAGACCGAGACCGCATCGAGGCGCTGTTGGGGCACGGACATACAGAGGCAGACGCCACCCACGTCCTCGGCGTCCACCCGAGCACCGTCTCCCGCGAGGTACGCCGCCTCGGGAGAACGAGGGCGACATATCGTGCAACCGACGCAGAGCGTGACGCCCGAAACAAGCGCCGCTGCTCCACGTACCAGGGCATGAAGGTGGAGAACATGCCCGCGGTGAAGCGGCTCATCATCAATGAGCTCAAACACAAACGCTCCCCCGATGAGATCGCGGGAAGGATGGCACTCGAGCGAGGACACACCGTCATCGGCACCGACGCCATCTACCACCGGCTCTATTCTCCGTGGGGACAACAATACTGCCGGTATCTGTGCTCCCGGCGGTACCGGAGAAGAACACAAAGGAGGAAAAGCAAACGAGAGCTTACACCGAACAGGATACCTCTCAACGAACGCCCGAGAGCGGGCATCCACGGGCAGGGTGATCTCTTTGTCTCCCCGCAGAAAGCACATACCACCGCGAGTGTCGCGGTGGTGTGCGAGGAGGAGAGTCAGTATCTCGTGGGGACGAAGGTGCCGAACCGGAAGCCCGTGGTGGTGGCGCGTGCCATGCGGCGCATGACAGACAAGGTACGGCTCGACACCCTCACGCTTGACAACGGTATTGAGAACAAACACCACGAGTCTGTCGGGGTCAGCACCTTCTTCTGCGACTCACACAGTCCGTGGCAGAAGCCGCTCGTTGAGTGCAACATTGGGCTCATCAGACGATGGTTTCTGTCCAAGGGCACCGACCTGCGGACGGTATCGGAGGAAGAACTGCAGGGGTATCTCACGACACTCAATCACAAGTATCGAAAGAGTCTGGGATATCGGAGCGCGTACGAGGCGGCGCGTGCGCGTGGTATCATTAAAAAAATCCCGTCAGCATTAGCATTAACGAGACCGCGAGGTGTTGCGATTGGGGTGAGAATTTAGGGTACTTTTCTGGATTACATTGTACACCTAACTTTACAAAAAGTCAAGTGGCTGATGAAATGCCATCTGAACGCCTTCCCCGACCTATGCAGCGTACTGCTCACAAACTCTCTACATCACTCACCGGAGTCTCTATAGTCCCACTCTCGCCCGGCACGGGCATGATGTCTCCGGTCACTATGTCATCCGGAACAACTGGCACTGGAGCGCGGAATAACGCATCAACCATAAATATCGCAACGCCTAAAATAAGCGCGGCCACGACCGCAACCCACTCCCCTGTACTTAGTTTTTTCATAGTTTAGTTTGTTAGGCGCTAGGCACTAGGCGCCAGCATTTTAATTATACGTTTATGCAACGCCCAAAAGCGATTTGAGTTTTGGTTCGTCAAAACCAACGACTACCTCGTCACCAACAAGAATGACCGGCACGCCGAGAGCTGTCCGCTTTTTTCCACCAGTTCTGTCCGTGCGTTCGGATCGGCAAGCACGTCGTGCTCCGTATACGCCACGTTATTCGCCTTGAAAAACTCCTTTGCCATGTGGCAGAAGTGGCATGTCGGCGAGGTGTAAATGGTTACTGGTTTATCCGTCATGATACTGCACAGTATATCTGGTAATCCTCAGAGAAGCGACCATGTCCACGGAAGCGGGATGGCAAGCGCCATGAGGAGTGCCGCGGCAAGCGCGAGGTTCTTCGTGAAATTGACTTTCTCGCCCATCTTTTGCTGCGGGTCGGTATCCGTCCAGAAGTGGTGAATCATGATTGCCGCAGTAATCAGAAAAACCGCAAGTGCAAGAAGTGCAAGCCGGGGGACAACCCCTAGGAGCACCCCTGCGCCGCCGAGTACCAGCACGACACCGGAGACGAGGGTGAGTAGCTTTGCGCTTCCGCCGACCCCGCGGCTCTGTGCATACCCCGCGAGCGCCGCCGTACTCTTGAAGTGGTTGATGCCCGCGTCAATAAAGTACGCGGCAAGCGCCACGCGTCCGAGCATAAAAAGAATGGTGAGTAACATAGGCCTTGATAGTTAGACATTAACGAACAATCAAGATACGTACTATCCATAGTATATCATAACTTGGATATATCGCGGGGCAGAAAAAAGTTAAGAGTCCACTCAAGCCCCGTACGAAGCCGCGCCCGCAGACCCACAATGGAAAACAAATACGCCATACGATACACCCACCACGCAACAAAACCCCTAAAGCGAATGCCAAAAAGCTCCGCCAAAGCTCCACCCTTGCCAAGCGATACGATAAAGCCCCTGTCCTCCCATGCAAATACTTCAAGCGGTGCCCCGTGTATGCGGCGGATGATGTTGCGCCCCGCGGTCTTCCCTTCACGCACGGCAAACTGTGCGCGCATCGGGTACGGCTGACCGGACTCCTGGTCGGCTATCCATGCCATGTCTCCCACCACAAACACACCGGGGTATCCTGGAAGTTCCAGGTACTCGTTGACCTTGATGCGTCGAGTGCGCTCCTCAAACACGACAGTTTGCGACGCGCGTATGTCAATCTCGCGCGCCTTGACCCCCGCCGCCCAGATGACACATCCGGCACGCACGAACCCCGACGAGGTGCCAACACCCTCCGGCGTTACACGCTCGGCGGTAGTGTTATGCATCACATACACTCCCGCCTTCCTATCCAAAATCCGCTCTGCCATCCGTCCGAACCATTCGTCCACACCTTTCAAGAGCACTCTGTTACGGTCAACAATGATGATGCTTGCGAGCGGTGCCACGTCAGGGAATGCATCGCGCATCTCCTTGGTAATGAGGTCAGCTAGCTCGCCCGCTATCTCCACACCGGTCGGACCGCCGCCAACAATCACAAATCGGAGCGCCTCACGCTGTGCCTCGGGGTCGGCTATCTGCTGCGCACGCTCAAAGCTGTCAATGACAGTGTTTTTAAGCCGCCGTGCGTCGGCAAAGTCTTTGAGCTCAAGCGAGTATTCCGAGGCACCGGGCACACCGAAGAAGTTTGTTTCTGAACCAATCCCGAGCACCAGGTAATCGTACGGGAGTTCCGTCACTTCGGATTGTGGCACGAGTCCTGTCTTTCCCTCGCCGAGGAGACGTGTACGATGCACTGTTACTGTTTTTCTGTCCGCGTCAACAGCAGTAACCTTCCCCTCTACGAAATCCTTCAGGCAGCACTGCGGGATGGTCCGCAAGGACTGAGTGATGCTCGCGGGCGCAAGGAGCCCCGTCGCCACCTCGTGGATCATCGGAATAAACGTGAATGTGTCGTTATCGCTCACCAGTGTGACGTGCATACGCCCGGTACCGTGAAGTTTCCGATGCAATTGCAGATACGCATACACGCCGCCGAACCCGGCTCCGGCAATGACAATACGCGCCGGGCGATTCATAGATTGTGCTGACATCAAAGATAAGTGTAAATGAGATGTAAAAAAATTCAAACAGTGCAAATATAAATCTTAATCTCAAACCTATTCCTAAATTCTTAAGAATTTAGGAATAGGTTCTTGTACCCAAATGAAAAACGCCGCGCCGAAACGCGGTGTTTTTCAGTGTATCCGCTTGCGCGCCGAAACGCACAACCGAATACGCCACCAGTATACTCGCCTCGTCCTCAGCGTCAATTGACACAACAGATATTTTATGTCTTGTTGTTTTATGAAAACCTGCGCCCCCGACCGAGTCGAGGGCGTGGCCAGAGGCTGAAAGCCATCAGTGGCGCGGGGGTCAGGAGGCAGCAGCGGCCACAGCCACCTCTGCGAGCGGCTCCGCGAAGTCGGGGATGGGTCCCTCGGCGACCTTGACGAACAAGGTCGCGCGGGTCACCTGCGTGAAGCCGTGTCTCATGCCAGCAGGGACCTTGAACACACGTCCAGCCTGGTAACACTCGTAGCAGCCGTTGAAGAGGAAGGTTCCCGAGCCGGCGAGGATGTGCACGGTGACGGGTTGATCGTGGGTGCCGGGGGTGTACTTGCTCCCCGCGAGGAGTCCCGCGACGATGTGCTCCGTCCCATCGTCCAGCATGCCGAGGTTGATGATGGGGACGTCGCCCTCCGGGTCTGGGACGATGTCGGGGAAGTTGACTGATCCGAATCCATTCGGGCTCATCAGAACTCTCCTTTCTGCGACCGTCTGGTTTCTATGCTCCATCCCTGTATGTCACAGGGGGCTTTTGTCCAGGAACATGATACAACATCAAAAGAGCAATAACAACTTGCTCTGGAAACAAAGAATGTTGTCACTACCCCGCACCGAGACGTTGGGTCGGCTTCTTGAACGTGAGGAACAGGAGCACAAGCGAGACAATATACACCGCGATACCGTACGGACCCTGTGCAAAGGACATGCCCCCAAAGTAGTAAATAAGAAATCCGAGCGGTGTGGCGCTCAAAAATGTCGTGAGGAAAAACCTCGTGGCGCTTATTTTGGTGAGTCCGGCAGCATAGCAGACGTAGTCAAACGCAGGTGCCGTGGTAATGCGCAGGAGGACCAACCCCCAGAACTTCCGAGTCTCTGAGTAGCGGTCCTCCCACGTGTGGAGCTTCTGCAACGGTATAAAACGGCGCACCAGAGGTTCGCGAAATGTGCGGGCAATGGAGAAGGCAATCATACTGCCGAGCATGACCCCGACTCCGGCAAGCAGAAACCCCTGCAGCCACCCGAAGAGTGTAATACCGAGAAAGTCCAGAATGATGCCGGGAAGCGGCGGAATAACAATGGGAAGTGTCCGCAAGAGTACAAAGAGGAGCGGTGCGAGCACCGGATACGTGCCGAGAATATTCTGCGCGAATTCCTCCACTCCCCCTTATTGTGCCATAGACAAGGAAAATCATTCCAGAACACAGTGCGTCTCAAAACACAGAGGGAACGGAGCCCTGTCAGCTCCGACTGTCTATTGTAGTGTTTTGCAAAACACTAGTATGGACTTGGCCCGGGGAGTGAGCTTGTGGAGCACATTTGGACCGTCGCTACGTTTCGTCACCAGCCCCGCCGCGGCAAGTTTTCTGATGTGGTCAGAGGTGTTCTCGTAGCCCATCTTGAGCTTTTCGGACACATCAGCCACCGAGAGCTCCGGTTCCCTGTGCAGAAGTTCAAGTATCTTCAGCCGGTTGTGGTTGGCAAAACCTTTTACCGTTCTTTCTACTTTTCGGTAGTCAATTTTTCCGCGATCAATCGCCATGGTCATAGTGTATATCCAACATACCTCTATAATACCCGTACACTAGCATTTTGCAAAATACTAGTATAGAAAAAGATGGGGTACGAGAAGGCTAATGGGGTTGTAGTAGCGGGCTTGGAAGTAGTATTGGTTTGTGGGTTCGTCAAGTTCTTTGCCAGTGAATTTGTAGTCATTGCCATATGCTCTACTCTGCTCGTCAGTTCTCACCGAGCCGTACGGGTAATAATCCAACACCTGAAGAATCTCTCCACTTTCATCCGTATCGACTGCCGTGCCGCCCAAGTGGTCTTGGTGGTGGAAGACGAGTGCGGGGACGAGTGGCACTTCCACGGCAATGGTGAGGATGTCGGTGTTGTTCTCTGGGTTGGGGTCGGGCGTTGTCGCAGAGATGGTGGGCGGTATAACTTTCATGTGCCTTTGAGCTATCTCCTGACCTCTATTAGAGATCTTTCTACAAAATCCTTAATCTCTTCGGTTACAGGTTGAAGGTTTTGGTTGACATACCAGTAGCAGAGGTTTTCGTTCTCATCCAAGTAGAAGTCTCTGACCTCGACACTTTTCGACTCTGGGTCAAAATCTTCTTGGTACACGGACGTATCATACCGTGTGACTTCTTGGTGAAAATAATACACTCTTCCGTTTTCTAAGAAATAGCTTGCTTCAGAATTGACTGTTTCCCCGTAGAGACCCTCCTCTATCAATAACAACTTGCCGTTTTGTGAGTAGCTCATTTGCAGCCCACCATCTGTTGACCTTCCAAAAACTCTCCTGGAGGTTGTGGCATACTGTGTTTTATTATTGTCAACAAGTTGTGCTCGTCTTGTTACGGCAACAGGGTCAATACCTTCGCACCTTACCTCGCTGTTAGACACTGACTCGTTGCTTGGTTTAGCACCTTTGTGCACACTATAGCCCACACCAGTAACTACTATCAAAAACACTACTCCACCAACTGCTATTAATTTTTGATTTTTCATAATCCTAGTGCTTTTAGGTAGTTTTTATACAGCTCTTCTGTTGACTGACCAAAAGACATCTCAAAGTGAGGCGGATCTGGGTCCAGCCACATACCGCCCCATTCAAAACCCTGGGCTTCACCAATCTTTGCAATTTCTTCTGTGACGGGTCTTGCATAGGGCTTCCCATTCTCCACTACAGCCACATCTATAGCTCGTCTATAGTTATGGTAACTGTAACCTCCTGGTGCAGCCGGTCTCACTCCTCGATTATATATATCGTTTTGTTCCTGTATGGATCTATAACCATCAGTTACTCTCAACTGAATTCCAAGCTGTGATTCTGTGTTATTGATGAAGTTTGTGGCGGGCTGTTGCACTCTCGGATCAAGTTCCCGAATTCGTCTGTCAGTGACAGAATCCCATGTAGTGGTCTTGATCGTAGGAGCCTTGATGGAATTCTGTGCGGAATTCACGGAAGGACGCGATATCGTAGACTGCTTTGTGTATGTTATTGACCCTAACGAACCAGCCCACTTTTGAATACTCCGCACCGTTTTCGAAATGGCTTTGTAGGTTGCCCGCGCCGTTCCCCTCCAGGACAGCATCCCCGTGGGATCGGTGTAGATGATTGGATTGTTGCGGGCGTAGCTGTATGAATGTAATTGCTGCGGGTCGGCAAGGAAGTATTCTTGTGGTTTCCCCGTCAAAGCTTGAAGTTGTGCGGAGCTTCCGAGAGTTCGGAACACTGGATCTTGGCTGGTAAAACGATGTAGGGTTGGGTTGTAATACCTGGCTTCGAAATAATATTGATCTGTGGATTCGTCGAGTTCTTTGCCGGTGAATTTGTAATCATTGCTGTATGCATCTGTTTGTTCATCAATCCTCACCGAGCCGTAGGGGTAGTAATCCACCACCTGCATGATGTTTCCGTTTTCGTCGGTGTCAACTGCGACAGAGCCAATAGAAGGCATATCAGTCCAAATACGTTGACTCAAACTGTATTCTTTCTAAATTCCCTCTTGAATCAAAAGACAGTAAGAAATTGAGATGTCCCTCAAGATTGCTTACTGACAAATCAAAACTTTCTTTAACATCAATACCAAAAAGATGGTATATGTCTACATAACTGTCACCAATTTTAATACCGCTGAGACTGATGTCACTAGATCGCAAATCCATCTGCCAAAGAAGTGCCTTTTCACCACTCACTACATAAGTGAAAGAGGAGTGACCATTGCCATATTTCTCAACATCCACCACTCGACCATCGAAACCTAATGAGCGCTGTTCTTTACTTAGTAAAGGATACTGCTCTTTTATCATCTCAATCCCAAGAGTGTCTATGCCCTGACTTACAAACTTGTCGTTTGCAACGAAGAATGTGTTCTCCACATCATCCACTATACTTGGATACTCAAAAGTGGGGTTGGGGTCATTATCCAGCCCGTTTTCCGAAACATAAAAAAGAGTGAGTGCAAGAAAAATCAAGATTGTAACAACTAACAGCGTGTGTATATCTCTTTTGGACAAAAATCTTCCCATATTATTATCTTCTTGTAGATTGTAATAATAATTTGTTCAAATACTCCGGTGAATATCTGTGTGAATATTTATCCCTACTGTAGAAATCACGACTTAAAACATCATAGGGAGACGAAATCACCTCATAGTGTACATGTGGTCCCGTACTCCATCCCGTATCACCAGAACCCATAATTACCTGACCAAGGTTAACATCATCACCAACATCTACATAACGCCCAGAGCCATGACCATAAAGAGTATACACCTGCTCTCCTTCTATTGAGCTTGTCCCGTGATCTAATATGACCACTTCACCAAGTGAATCTGACCACGATGAGCGAACAACTGTACCGTCAGCTGTTGCCCGAACTGGTGTACCGACGGGAACGCCGTAATCAGTTCCTTCGTGAATCTTCGTACATACTGAGCAACCATTCCTATTTTCCATAAACAGTGAGGTAATCGGAGCTCCTTCGACAGGTGAATTAAGTGTTTGTGCAACAGGACGCGATGCCGAGGGTTGTTTTGTATACGTAACTGACCCCAACGAGCCGATCCAGCTACGGATATTCCGCACCGTCCTCGTGAAAGACTTGAGCAATGAACTCGCTGCTCCTCCCATCGGAATCATTCCCGTAGGATCAGTATATCGTATAGGGTTGTTCCGCGCATAGCCATAGCTCTGCATCCCTTGCGGGTCAGAGAGATACTGCTCAAGTGTTCTTCCGGCTTTTTGTTCAAGGGCTGGAGAGCCGATCGCAAGCGATACGGGATCGTGTGACAACCACCTTCCGATGTCGGTATTGAGATACCGTGCTCCAGCATAGGTATACATTGTCTCTGTGTCAAAGGCGTGTCCGGTATAGCGGTAGAGGTTGCTGTAGCTTGACTCTTGTACCTCGTGTATGCGTGTTGAACCGTAGGGATAATAGTCAAGGAGTTCAATGATATTTCCACTTTCATCCGTATCGACTGCCGTGCCTCCCAGGTGATCCTGGTGGTGGAAGATGAGGGTGGGAACGAGCGGGAGTTCCACAGCGATGGTGAGGCTGTCGGTGTTGTTGCTCATGTCGAAACTACCCAAACAAATACTATCGGTCTATTCCTCCGAGAGCATCTTTAGGTGTCTTTCAGCATCGGCCAATAGTTTTGCTTCCACATCTGCCATTGTCTCTTCTTCATATACAGACCTTCTTTCACCTTTAAATCTTCTCATTACCAATTTTTCTTCCTGAAAGAAGTAGACAGCACCGAAAGCAAACTCCAGTCTCCCATAATCAAGTCCTCCCTTCTCTTCAACGTAGGGATAATTATTCTCTTCCTCGTAAACAAATACCAAGTCGCCATCGTCGAAGTAATAGAGATATTTCTTCACCGCATAAGACAAGCCCAGACTGTAAGTAATTTTATAGACTTGTCCATCCTTAAAGTAACCTGCGAGTTCTTGTCCATTGTCAGTAACACTGCCTCGAAAAACGAAATACTCATTATTCAAGATCTTTCTCTGATAGTTTTCCTCGGCATCCGCTACGCTAACTGTTTCCATTATGTCTGCTTGTATAACAAGATTAAGTTTGCCTTCAGAGTGTATGTCTGACGAGGCATGACAGATAGTGCTTCTGGGACCTGTATCATCGTCTATTACGGTAACAATAATCTGATCACTGTAACCATCAACAAATGTATACGCGTAATGCCCGTCACTGTAGGCTCTTATAGATTGAGGTGAATCTGACCAACGCGTTGCCGTGTGGATAGCATCATTAGTAACAATCTCTAGTTCGTCAGATATTAGAAGTTTGATTGTAAAGAGGGCACCGTTTTCGCACATATACGATACCGGAGATGTAGTGTCAGAGGTGTCATTAGTTTGAGAAAATAAAAGAAGTGCTAAAACAATCAAAATTACAATTACGGCAATGCTGGTTTTGTTCATAATAAGCACCGTATTGTTTGAGACCGCAGAAACGATAACCCCTCTATCCTGTACAAGAGAAAAGTGTCTGTCCGTCTAATGTATGATTCTCACTAATCAGCTTTCCGTTCAATAAATCTGAAGCTTTCTGCCATGAGATAGTCAGCAGAACAGTAGTAGCGGAAGTTGCAATCTGCTTCATCTACAGTCGAAAAGTGGAATTTTGCTTCTTGTCCAACATCCCACATTGCCGCTCGAGAGTGTTGAGGTGAATACTTAAAATAGAGTATCCAGTTAATAAAACAGCTACTGTCAGGATCATATTTATGTCGTTCACCACCTCTCACAGGATCAATACTTACATCATACACACCCGCTTGTATACCTTCGAATTTGTCCCCTAGTGTACAACCTCCTTCAAAACCGCGACCAAATCGATCCTGAATAAACTGCTCTAAATCAGCATCTGAATCAACATCTCTAACCCAAATTGCCCAACCAACAAGACCACTAAAAAATGTTTCGAGATATTCGTCTATACTTGAAAAAGTATCCCCGCCTTCAACTTCAATATGAGAAATTTCCTGTGCCTTTTTCAATATATCTACACCATCTCCATTAGGAAGTTCATCTTTACGATTATATAGAGGTGAGGATGTCGTAGTGACAAAAACTATATTTCCAGCTTCTATAAAAACTACTTTTGTCCCGTCCGAATACTCTGGATACTCAAAAGCTATACCTAACTTTTCATTGGAATATGTCGACCAATCTTTTGATTCCTCAATTCCCTTTTCTCTCAACAATTCATATCGTCTGTCTTCACGTTTTTGAATACACAATAATTCTTTTTCTGTATATTCCGACCAGTGTTTTTCTTCAATCAACATCAATGCACACGGTAAATATCTATTTTGGTCAGGGTAGATGACAATGATTGTTGCAATGAGCAAAGCACCTATAAATATCACTAACGAGATGATTGTAGTTTTTTTATTAGATAATAAGTTCATACTTACTAAAATTAAGAATTAGATTGTCTTAATGGACGTCGTGGTGCTGGCGTATGTCGGATATTCGTATAGGTGGGTAGTTTGTTCTGATTTTCTTTGTATCGCGTCCATCCTTGTACGGTGTAGTCTCCGCGTCCACCCACAGTGAATGTGCCATCTTTATTCTGTTTTAATGGCTGAGCAAAAATCCCTTGCTCAAATCCCCAGTTTTGTTCTACCGAATACACCCAACCGCTTTTTGACTTATCGTCAAAAACCACCTCGGCAACAATGCCAACGTGTCCCGCTGGATTGTTTCCTGTTGTATCCCCCCATGAAATAATATCATCCTCCTGCGGCATTACCGTACTTTCGTTTGGATGTACTGTATATGAACCGGGATTGTTGGGGTTGTGTGTTTCAAAGACATTATTGATATGCTCCTGATTACCATAATCTACTCCACGTCCTGTGAGAATTGCACCGTTATGTTCTTGTTTTGCAAACGCTTTTACACAATCAACACACTGATAACCACTGTTAACCGTTTTGACATCAGGTCCTCGACTGCGAATTTCTATTCCCCTATATTTCCCCAGTAAATCACCATTTTGATAATACAGACCGTTACTTGGCAAATACGGCTGATACTCTGCAACCTTCTCTCCAGTCTCGTCTATAAACCGCACCGGGTTATTCCTCGAATACGCATAGCTGTTCCACTGTTGGGGGTCGGCGAGATAGTCTGTGTGCAGTGTCCAGAAGAGCGGGTCTTGTGAGATAAAGCGTGCCATGTCGCTTCCATAATACCGAGCACCGTAGTAGTACAGATCTGTTTCGTCGAGTTCTTTGCCCGTGAATTTGTATGCGTTGTCGTATGCTGTAGATTGTTCGTTGATTCTTATTGCTCCATACGGATAGTAGTCCAGGAGTTCGATGGTGTTGCCACTTTCATCGGTGTCCACCGAGGTACCCCCAAGGTGATCCTGGTGGTGGAAGACGAGTGCGGGGACGAGTGGCACTTCCACGGCAAGCGATATGGAGTCGGTGTTGTTGTTTGGGTCAGGGTCATTTGTGTTTGCAGACACGGTGGCGGTGTTGGTGACTGTGCCTGATGCAAGCAATGTTGCTGTATATGTAACAGAGGGCTGGACGAGGGGATTCACCTCGAGCGAGGGCATGGTGCAGGAGAGTTGTGTTCCATTGTCGCTACAGGAGAGTCCTCCTTGGGTCTTTAGTGTTCCTCCCGCAATCTGCATCTTTGTTTCGTCGTAGTCGTCGGTGAGGGTGATGTCGGTTGCTTTGCCGGGACCGCTATTCCCCACGTACACCGTGTACGTCGCCGTGTCGCCGACATGGTATACCGGCGCTTGGTTGTAAATGACCTTTGAAACACCAAGGTCGGCTTCCGAAGGTTGTGGCACTACGAGATTTCCTGTTCCCTCTTCTGATTCTGTCGGGGAGGGTGCCTGGAGCGGCTCCGTGTTTTCGGGCAGGAGTGTCAGGGTTGCGACTTTTTCGCTACCTGTATATATGTATGCCTTGGGAATGCTGTCCTCAATATCGAAGTACTGATTGACATAGACGGTCTCTCCCCCGTTGCTACTTGTTTTCCGCACTCGGTTGCCCGCGTGGTCGTAGGTGTAGGTAAGCGTTTGTGCACCGTCGCTCGATGAAACAAGACGATTGCGGTAGTCCCACGTGTGTGTCCATCCGCCAGCTGGTGGAGCTGTGGAGAGCAGGTTACCGTTTTCGTCGTAGGTGTACGACATTCCTCCAACGCTCGTTACTGCATGCGGATTTGCAAAGCCTCCTCCCAGATGACCTTCGTAGCTGTAGATGCCGTTTTGGGATGCTTCCGTGATATTCCCCAGCGCGTCATACGCGTACGTACGGGTGTAATTCTCACCGTTTGCTGCTCCAGTCACCGTTGCACCTGTAAGCCGATAGAGATCGTCATACGTATAGGTGACTGTTTTTGCGGTAGCGGTATCTGAAATATCGACAACATCGGTAATATTTCCCACAACATCGTATGTATACGTGAGGTCCTGTAATGTTTCAGCACCCCCCAAAGAACGGATGTTTTGCAGACGATATCGCTCTTCATCGTCGTAGGTGTACGTGCTCGTGATGCCATTTGCGAATTCTTTGTGCGCTACTTGCCCCGTTGGTGCGTATTCGAGGTCGGTGATGATGGCACTGCCATCCGCAAGCGAAACCGTTTCGAGAAATCCTGCGTTGTTGTATTGGTACAGCACTTCGGTATCGTCGGGATAGACAACATCCGTGAGGTTGCCCTGCCGGTCGTATTGGTATGCGGTCGTGTAACTGATGTCGTTAACTGACTTTGTTTCAGCTGCAACAGCCCCCAGCGCGGTGTAGGTGTAGTCTGTCTCTACAGAAACAGTTTGAACGCCGCAGAGCCTTCCGACGCCTTCGACGCACGTGTCGTAGCTGTAGACAACTTCAGTACCAGCAGCACCCGTATAGTCCTCGAAGAGCACGCGGTTTAGGTCGTCGTAGGCAAACGTGACTATTTGACTCTTCGGGTCAGTTTGTGACGTGAGGTTCCCCGCATCGTCATATTCGTATGTCCATGTGCCGAATGTGCCGTCTCCACTGTCGTGGAGGTCTTCGGCAGAGAGACGCCGAGAGAGTCCATCATACGCAAAGTTGCGGATATTCTCCAGGGCATCAGTGATCTTGGTGAGATTATTGTTTCCGTCGTACGCATACGTTGTGGTGTATGTTGCACTGTCATTGTGCTCTATTACCTCTACTAGGTTATCGTATGCGTCACGCGCAAATTCTTTACTATTTCCCAGCGGGTCGGTAATTGTCGTCTCCCAATCGTCATATGTGTAGGATGTCGTGCCGAGAGCATCCTCGGAGAGGAAGACGCGCTGGAGTGGATCGTAACTGTGGGTAGTATAAAGTTCTGTATTTGTCGTTGGACTCGTGTATGCGGCTCCCGAACCAAAGTACGGCAGTGATTCTTTCTCCAAGAGTCCGCGACTGTTGTAGACGTAATCCGCAACGCTCCACTCATTGCTTGTTTCGGCTTCGCGCCGCTCCTGGACAACTCTTCCCAACCCGTCAACGTAACGGTAGGTTTCAACATTAATCGAGCCGTCGAGATACGCGGTTTCTTTCACCTTCCTCGGCATCGTCGTGTCATCATAGTCATAGGTCGTTTTGGTGACGAGTGTCGAAGGCGTTTCAGAATCTGGTACTTTTTCTGTAATCCTCCTGTCCAAACCGTCATACACGGTTTCAAACATACGCCCGTTGGGATCTGTGGTTGTGCGTACCTGCCCCGACGAGTAGTCATAGGTGTATTCTGTCTCGTGTGAGAGTGGGTTCGTCACGATTTCAGGATAGAGGTTGTGTTGGTCATGCTCATACAACGTAGTTTTGCCGCGCGGGTCTTCCATTTCAGTCACCAGCCCATAGGTGTTGTAGACATATTCTGTATCGGCATACTGCCCGCCTTCTACCCAATGCTCCTCTTTCGTGAGATTTCCTCGGGTGACCTCACCAAACGCCTGTTCGTCATAATAGAACTTTGCCTCTCTCACTTTTTCGCCCGTCTGATTTGTCGTGAGTTCGTGCGACAGCAAACCAAATATATGCTCGGCGGTGTTCTCCGCGTAGTCAATGGTTGTAGTGCGCTTGTCGAGGCCGACATCGGTAAATGTCCCGTCTGGTGAGCCCGCCACTTCTCCCCATTCGATTGTTTCTATGAGATTTCCATTGGTATCGTCATACGTGTAAGAGACTGCGCGGTCGCGATGTGTTGCGTTGCCGTCGTAGGTGAGTTCCAGTGTTTCGGTACCTTTTACAAAGTGGGCTTCTCCGCCAAGCGGATGGTGCTCCCACTTTGAGATATTCACCTGATAGAGATCGCCCGCACCATCATACACTTCAATGCGATAGGGTCTGCCTGTTTTGGCGATATGGTCGGCGTGTTCGCCTAAAGCAGTATTCGTGTCGTTCCCTTGGTGGTAGTACGTTTTTGTAATGTTGCCCTCCGCATCGGTTTTGGTAACCACGCCGAAGCCAGCGAACTTGCGCTCCGGGTACACACCAAAGTAATACTCACCCTCCCGATAGTCGTACTGGTATTGTTCGATGTTGCCAAATCCATCATCGTGTATAATCTCCGACACCGCGTCAAAGACAAAGGGAAGGTTCGGGTTACTCAATTCGCCAGACCCCTCTCTGAAACTTGATGTTGGGCGATACGCAATCGTGGTACTGCCTCCCTCCACATAAGTAATCGCACGCAGGTAGTCCGCCCGCACGCCCGTGTTGATATAGGCATATCGAATACTCCCATATCCGCGCACGAGATCCGCCAACCCGTCACCGTTGATGTCAACAAGACGCAAACCGGTGTCTTGATACAACGCGTCTACGAACACCTCTCTTCTTGACGGGTCATTTTGTTGCGGTGGAAACTCCCAAGACGGAGCGTACTCCCAACTCAAACCCGTATTGAACCGAATTGTTGGATTATACCTTCCGCAATTCCCACTAACCGCACCGTTATGACACAGAATGTCAATCAATCCGTCTCCGTTGGCATCGTCCATACGCATACCATAGTCTCGTGCGTTCCTCGTAAAAGGAAGAGGAATGTCCCATGCCGAATCATATATCCATCCCGAGCCGGTATTGAGATACACATACGAGTAGCTATCAATCCCCGTCACCAAGTCAGCCAGCTTGTCCCCGTTGACATCAAGGAGTCGAAGGCCCGTGTCCTCATATGAGGCATTTATGAACACTTCCTGCGCGTTGGATGGGTTGCCGGCTCGGCGCGGCATCGTCCACTCCTGCCGATTCTCCCATCCAGCACCCGTATTAATGAGAATTGCCGCGTTGTTGCGACCGCATGATGCGTTGACAACGCCATTCGCGCACACGATATCCAGAAGCCCGTCGCCGTTGATGTCTCCCATACGCATGCCGTAATCCCTGCCGCCGTCATGAAATGGAATCGGCAGTTCCCACGACGGCTCGTACGCCCACCCCGAGCCGGTATTGAGATACACATAACTCTCTTGAAAATCATACCCGCGCACGAGGTCCGCCAACCCGTCGCCGTTGACATCAATGAGGCGAAGACCCGTGTCTTCAAGGTTGCTGTTGAGAAACGCCTCGAGCTCGGATGGGTTATCCTGCTGCGACGGCAGCGACCACCCGGCGGCAGTTATCCAACCCTCACCGGTATTATGTTTGATTACTTGGTTGTACCTGCCGCACGTTGCATTGTTCTTGCCGTTATGACAGACAATGTCGAGAAGTCCGTCGCCGTTGATGTCTCCCCACCGCATGCCGTGGTCAACTCCGTTCACAACGGCCGGCACCGGAGGGTTCCACGTCGAATCGTACACCCAGCCCGGCGTTGCGGATTCATAATCGAAACGTACCGCCGGAAGCGACGTGATGTTCCCGGCGTCGTCCCAGCCTGATTCAACAACGGAAGCCAGTAAGGAACGCAGCCCGTTGTCGGCAGAGGTGTAGGTAAGTGTGTAGGCGCGCACTGGCGCTCCGTTGATGTTCACGGCAACTTCACGAACACGGTAGTTTGTCTCTACCGCAAAGCCAGAAGCATAGGAAGTGGTCGCGTCAGGTCTTACCTCCCTTTCAAAAACAACTTCAAAAATACCGTCCGCGGCATCGTGTCCCGTATACACGATTCGCACGGGATAGATCTGTCCCGCGTTCTTGGAATACTCATAGCGGACGACGTTGTCATTCGTGTCGCGCACCTCCTCGAGCATCCACCGATAAGTGCGTGTTGCATCCGCAGGATCATCCTGCCGCGCCTGGATATTTTGACCGAAGAGGTATCGCGTTCCCGCCTTGTCAATCGCTATCCAACTATCTCCATCAAACTCATAGTTAAGAAATGCTCCGTTTTCAACCTTTGGACGGTAGGCGCCTGCAGAGACAGTAACAAGCTCGCCGTCAAACGAAGAGTTGAAATAGTTTTCAGAATAGAGCGCGTCCGTTCCTTTTTTATTTACACGCTCAACGGCAGGAAGCGTCAGCGTCCAGCCCCATCCGAGCACACCGTTCTCCTGACGCTGGCTGTCGTGCCTGATCGCAACGGCCGGGTGCAGCTGATTGCGCCCGGGAGGAAGATGTAACGCATACTCATACACAAGCGCGCCCGTTGCTTCGTCCACATGAGGCAAGGATTGGCGATCAACTCCGCTTGAGTGATTGGTTGTGGGCGATACCACTGGAGGCTCCTCGAGATTTTCTCCCGTATCCTCTGCTTGCACCTCGCCGGTCGACTCCTCCAGCGGCGCTTCATTTTGAAAAGAGTCCGCCGTTTCAAAGTCGGCGGTTGCGGGTTGCTCGGAAGATTCTGTGTTCGACTGAAGGGATGTGTCGTCGGGGGGCACAGCTTCTTCCTCTTGTGCGAACGCGGGGGAAAGCGGCTGAAGAAGAAAAGATACCGCAAGGAGAGCGGCGGAAACCGCTCGTGCCGTGGTATCCCACCGTGTTGTGTGTATGAAAGGTTCCATAGACACCCTCATTAAAACACCAATTGGGTATGCGATGGCATCCCCACTAAAACACACCCGACGCAAAAAACCACTTGACACTAAAACTAAATCGTGTCATGTAAATTCTCCAACCGCCTTCCGCAAAACAGCCTGCGGTACACTCCCGCCCCCGCCTCAACACCTCTCTCAAGATACTATGCGCTTATTCAATTGAATAAGCAATGAGCAAACAGGCAAATGGGCGATTACACGCAGTCGTTTATTGCAGTGTTTTGCAAAATACTAGTATAGGGCCGCAGAGCGCAGATAAGGGGTGATAAAGAGTATTGGGGTCTCCAACGGCTCTTCAGGTTGATAGTTTCTTGGGGAAGATCCGGTGCGGCGTCGTTTTGCGAGGCGACCTCGGGCGCGTCGTCCAGAGACAAAAGTACCGACTGTCATATACAAACCGCGACAGCGGTTTTTGTATGACAGTTGCAGAACAGGAAAATGAGATAGAAAAAGTTGACAAAAATAGAACAACAGTATATAATACAAATTGGAACAAATCGGGTCCATGTCACCCCCAAGTAGGACACTCACTTTTCTAATGACTCCACCATATCGGTGGCTGTTTTAAATCCCAAGCATTGACGAGGCAGTTGGTTCAGCCAACGAAGCGCTGCACGAATCGTCTCGTCAGTGACCGACGCGATGTCGGTCCTCTTGGGAACGAACAATCTGATCCACCGGTTGGTATTTTCCACCAACCCCTTCTCCCATGATCGATATGGATGGGTGAAGTATATCCGTGTCTTGAGCTCTTGCTCAAACACCCGCCAGTGTGCAAAGGAGATATCGTTGTCGAGTGTGAGTGTTTTCAACACCACTCCATCAAACAGCTCTTGAAATCCGAGACTAACCGTCTGGTGTTTTCTGTTGGGGAGTCTCTTGATTCTTGTATACCTCGTGTATCGATCGACCACCACCAAGAGTGCATAGACACTCTTGGATGAGACGATGAAGTCCGCTTCAAAGTGACCGCTCGTGGCGGTCTCTCCGCGGCTCTCAACGAAGCGACGGCCGTCCACTGCCACTTTGTGTTTCTTCACCTTCCGTCCGCTCTTCCTGCGGTATCTCTTTCGGAACAGGTATCGCTCGAGACACCTGCCGTGGACGAATCGGTACACACTTCTCGTGGAGACCGGATGTCCCTCCTGAGTGCACCATCCCGCGATACGTTCAGGCGACCACCTCTCCTCCAATTTCTCGAACACGACCTTCGTGAGCCAGGGATCAAGAGCAACCTTCATGCAATTCCGTTTGGCATGGTATCGCTTCTCGTATGTGACCCGTTGTGCGTCTTTTGGTGTGTATCGACCCTTTCGTTTCTTGGCTTTCAGTTCCCGACTCACGGTATTGGGACTGCGACCAAGGTGTGTGGCCGTCTGCCGTATACTCACCCCTCTCCTGCGGAGCGTGTCGATCTCCACTCGCTCCTCGTATGACAACTGCGTGTATTTTCTCATGGATACCTAGCTTAGGTGTCCTACTTCAAGTGGCAAGGGACTTCGGGAGACTCTCACAGCTTCAACAAATCCGGTCAAGAAAACAGGAGGAGATTCGATGAGGCCGCTCGCAAAAGAAACGTTCGCCGCATACCTCCGGAGAATCGGGTTCATCTGCGTTCTCGGACACATCGAGAATCACTACGGTAACCCGCGCAAGATCAGGCACGGCGCGCGCGGCAGGTGCTGGGACCGCTACGCCGAGCTCACCGTCGTGTACGACGGCTACACACCTGCCCGGCCGTGGGTGCGCCCGGAGGAGCTCACGAACAAGGAGCTCACAATGCTCCGCCTCGACCCAGTCACCGATCGCGGCGCCTACGTGCCATACTCGCACGACGGCGGAGTCTTCCTCAGGACCGCCTGGGCGGAGCTCTGCCGCAAGCGCGACAAGCGCAAGCGCGCCGCCGTCAGGCACCGCGTGAGGAGGAAGCCGTAGAGTTCTCGCGACCCTGGTCGCACCCCGCCGTCCGCGGTATCCACTGCGGACGGCGGTTTCACATTTTAATCTCTACCTTCTCCCTATCCTCCCGTCCAATCCCCAGTAGCGCCCCGCATGGAACACGATGAGTACAATAAGCGCCAAGATGTAAATGATGTGCTCATCAATGATATAGGAGTGCTCACCCGCGTATGGGAATGAGAGTACCGGCAGATAGTAGAGCGCCATAAACACGATTCCCACAACGGATGCCCACCGCACGAAGATGCCGAGAATGAGTACCGCGCCCACGAGCGTGAGCCCCCACTCGTTTACCAGGTTCACCCAACCGATGTTCTGCGGGAGTGCAAACCATGCAAACAAGGACGGGAATGTTTGCGCGTTCGCGAGATATCCGGCGGCGCTCCACGCAGGGTCAAGGATTTTGGTGACGCCCGCGTAGAGAAAGAGCCACCCGAGCGCCACCCGCAAGAGTACAATGCTTATTTTTTGAGCTTTGTGCATAGCTCTCTTTAATACGCTACACCCCGCCGTGTCGCTGTCCCGCAGGTATCCTCTCAGGTCCTCTATTCGTATACCGCTTCAGAAAATCTCGTATACGAACGCGGTCTGCTTCAGAGAGCGTGTCCCCTACGTCAAAGCTGTCCAGTCGCCCCCACGCGGCAACCGCGATGTCAGCGTCGTTTGCCGAGCGTTCGGTAATCACCGTAAGTCCATTGTCAAACTGCTTGAGCGCCTCTGCCACTTCGGGCAACACATCGGGACGGTACGAAATCCAAATAAGCCCGTGCTCAAGACTATGTATTAGGTGCTCATCGGCAATCGTTTCTCCCTCACGGAAACCGGGGCGCGCCGGCTCTGCATAGTGCGGACCCGAGGTTGGTGGATTTGAAGTGTACGGCTCGTGCGTCGCGCCGACCGGAATATGGTTGTCTCCCTGTATCGGGATTGCACGGCTCATATCTTCTCCCGCAGGAATCATGCTCCGTGCAATAAGGAAAACGAGATATCCTACAATAGCAACGACAGCAACCCCAAGCGACCACTTCTTGATGCGCCGCGTACGCGCCGGGTCACTCCCTCCGCTCGGCGCGCGCTTTCCTCTGCGCTCCGCTTTGCGCATCTCATACGCTTCTTTTCCAGAAAGTTCGTTCTGTGGTGATAATTCGTTCATACTCTTAATAGCGTACCATCCGACACAAGAAACACCAAAGCCGTCTCACTATACATATTCACAACACAACAACGAAGTGATGCACAAACACGAGCACGCCAATAATAAGCGCCGAGAGCGAGCTCACCAGCACAAATGCCGCTACAGTATCCTTAATCTTCCCTACTATAGCGTCATACTCCGGCTCAACCTTGTTGCACAAATCCTCAAGCGCGGTGTTCAGGATCTCCCCCGCAAGGACCATGCCGATAGCGACAACAAGGAGCGCCGATTCAAGGAGCGAGAACTTGAACACAAGCATCGCAAGCACCACAAGTGCCATTACGACAACTTCAACCCGAAAGTTGCGCTCCTCGCGCCAGACAGTCGCGATTCCGTTCGTCGCATCCAGAACACTCTTCCAGAACTTTGTGAACATTACATGCAGTATACCCCGCACCGTTTTTATTGTAAAAACGGTGCGGGGTATACCCAAAAACCGCATGGTATGATACAGACATATGATGTCCGGTACTGTAGGTGAACGAATGCGTACTGCCGCCCCGGCTGTCGTGCGCGTCGGTCTGGCGCTTGTGTTCCTGTGGTTCGGCGCCATGCAGCTTCAAAACCCAGACGTGTGGGTCGGGTTCGTTCCGTCCTGGATTGCATCAACCTCTGTTGCCCCGACAACCGTCATCACGTTCAACGGAATCTTTGAGCTCGTGTTCGGACTTGCACTGCTTGTGGGCGTCTACGTCCGTGCTGTCGCGCTCCTCTTGGCGCTTCATCTTTTTGGCATCGCCTACATTGCCCGAGGCGACATTGGCATGCGGGACTTTGGGCTCGCAGTGGCGACACTCGGCATCTTTTTCTTCGGAGACGATACCCTCTCTTTAGAACACTATCTTCAGAAAAGGAAGCACCGTGTAGAACAGCGCGAGACACCGTCACCCCACGCACACTAAACAAACTCCCACGACACCGTCGCGGGAGTTTATTTACACATGTATACAAAAACCTATGCCCGAAGTTCGTCCGCGAGTTCCTTGGAAAGAAACTTGAACATATTGCCGCCGCACTTCGCGCACTTTCCTTTTGCCGAATAGCGCTTACTGCCGCCCTTCCCCTCTTTTTCCTCAACCTGTATATCGGTCATCGTCTGCATTGTCGGCTTGTTGTTCGCATCCCGACACCTCATGCACAGAGCTTTAAGTTCCGGCTTCTTTTGCTCATCATCCATAACATTTGGATTAGTGGATAAACGTCATCCGCATATTCATCATGCCACAGTATCGCCAGGAAAAACAGGATGCTATACACACCGCTTCTGTGTGCCAAAACAGCTTCTCCCCACGGCTCTAGATGGGCGTTTTGCGACATTTCGTGACACACAAAAGACGGCGCACAAAAAAGAAACTGCCCCGCGTTACCGCGAGGCATGCCCGTAGGCAGTAGGTTGGATGTGGTCAGTGTTGTCAGAAGGTGGGAGTCGCCGCCGGACGCAGTACCGACAGTGCCGGGATACTCTCCACGGCTTCCCGAAGCGGCGACACACCGACGGAGGACGACCACGCCGACGTATCGCCGGTCTCGAAGCCATCAGCGAATGGGAGCGATTGCCACTCCGAGAGTGCCCCGATCACTTCCGAGTTGACCTCGGCGTACTCCGGCGGATAGTTCCACCCGCACTGCTGTGGAATCCCGGCGAAGGCCTCGAGGAAGTTCTCCCCCCTGACGGCAGCCAGCCGCCAGGTGGGGTTGTCCAGATCAGTCCGCAGAGCGAGGAGCGCGTAGGCGGTCGTCTGGGGATCTCCGTCCCACGACCCATCGAACTCCTGTTCCGCGAGGAGCAGATCTGCCATGTCGAGCGCCTCGGCGTATTCGGCGGCACCGATGTCACCTGCCGCGTACATCTCCACGATAACCCGAATCAGAGCGGCCCAGGAGATGTTGGTGTAGTCATAGCCCCCGTAGAGGATATGTTCCCAGTCGATGCGACGCTCCAAGACCCGCGCCACCATGCCGACGGCGTAGGATTCGAAGTTGGTTCGCCACGCCGGGCGGATCTGGCCCGTACCGAGATCCCAACCAGCGAGCGACAGGCGGACGTCGATGTATCTGTCCGCGTTGTCCGCCGAGTTTGGGAACTGCCCGACGACACGTGAGTAGTACTGCGTTGCGAGCGTACAGTACGCCTCGTTGCTCTCCATTCCTGCACCGAGGTACTCGCTCACGTTGACCCCGTACGTGCTTGGGTCGAAGGCGCAGACATCCAAGAGGAAATCCACGTCCTGCCCGAAGGGACGGAGCATCGGGTCGGCATTGTAGCGACCGACCAACAGGTTGGCCGTGCCGAACGTTCCGAGCGCGTAGCTGGGATTCCCTGTGAGCACGGTCACATAGAGAAGGTAGTGGGCACTGATGCCCTGAATGTTCAAGTAAGTATCCCCACTCCCAACCACCCACTCCCAGACCTGGCACTCGATGTTACCAGTGTCTTGGTTGACGTAGCAACCCTTGCGGGTGAGATGGAGGTCGGCGGCGCAGACGAGTAGCTCCGCCGACGCAACACCCGGAATGAGCAGGGCGAGCGTCAGCGCCAGCAGAACCATGAAGCGACGTTGCATGGACTTCTCCTTCCGTAAGAACTGCGGTTGTACTAAAGGACACGGTGTCCTTTTCCGCTTACTACAGTACCGTATGTTTAAAGATTTGTCCAGTCCCCGTAATGTCTCAAGACCTTGGAACCACTTTGGGGTAGTATTGAAGCCATATTTTAGCTCATTGAACATACCCTGGCATACACACAAAATCTCAACGCTCC
>JAKEFG010000003.1 GCA_022616195.1 Candidatus Wolfebacteria bacterium
GGACAGTCACTGGCGACGAGCTTCGTTCGGTTGCAGGGTGGCTGAACGAAACGCCTCGCCAATGTCTTGGCTTTCGGACGGCGACGGAAGTATTATTAACGGAGCACGCTAACCGAGTGTCCTAGTTGGTGGGTACCTTGAGGAGAGCTATGTATGTTAGCATTATATACCTACAAACAAATTTGTCAAGTATTTTAATTGAGTTGGAGAGTGTGCTGAATAGTGGCTCTAAATAATCATATTTCAGACGCTTTTAAAAAATTATTCAGGAATAAAAACTTCACCCTTGATTCAACAAGACAATTCGCGCGAATTGTCTCGTTGAATCTCTAAAGACTACTCACTAACCACTACCGACTAGTCTTTGATATTCCTAACACAATACCTACCTCCAGAAGCGCGAGCATCAAGGCGGACCCGCCTTGGCTCACAAAAATCAATGGTTCGCCGGTAAGCGGGAACACGCCGAGCATGGCGGCGATGTTGATAAATGACTGAACAATGATGATGGTTACGAGGCCAGTTGCAAGAAGTCCGCTGAAATATGTTGGTGCGCCGCTTGCTATCTTGTACCCGCGAAGGGAGAAGAGAACAAACGCGATAACGAGTATGACCGCACCGACAAACCCCCACTCCTCGGCAAAAACAGCAAAAATTGAATCCCCCACCGGCTCCGGAAGGAAGTTGAACTTTTGTACGCTTTGCCCAAAACCTCTGCCGAAAAATTTTCCGGAGCCGATGGCAATAAGCGACTGTTGTATTTGGTAGCCCGCGCCGAGAGGGTCAAGCGCCGGATTAATGAAGGTGAGTAGGCGCGTCTTGATGTATGGCAGAATGAGCGCGAGTATTCCAAGTCCGCCCAGAGCGACTGCTCCGAAGGAAAAAATATGTCGCCACTTTCCTCCTGCGGCAATGAACATCACGACGCCGGTAGCCGCGATGACCAAAAACGTGCCGATGTCCGGCTGGAGAATGAGAATGCCTCCGATGATGACAAGCAGAATGGCAAGCGGCAGAATACCGTAGCGTATCGTGCCAAGACGATGTCGCGCGCCGGAAAGCCACGCGGCAAAGTAGACGACAAAACCAAGCTTTAATACTTCTGCTGGCTGGAACGAGAATGAACCAAGTGTAAGCCAGCGCGTCGCCCCACCGTGTGAGAAGCCGAGTTCTGGCACAAAGACGAGGAGGGTCAGAAGAATGCCACCGAGAAGAATATAGAGCGCATACCGGTTCCAGAACTGATACGGTATGCGCGTTGCAATGACAAGTAGCACAATGCCAAGAAGGAGTCCAAATGCCTGGTTGGTCGCCACTCCGGCAAAGGTGATGCCCTCTCGCGCAAGAAGGCCGAGAGACGCTGACGAAAATATGAAAATGCCCGCAAGGACAAGAGTAATGGTCAGTATAAGAAACGGCCGGTCAATTGTCTTTGAGGACATCGGGACAATTGTACCACAGCACCTTACCCCACGAGCGCGATAATCACTCCCAGAACTGCAAAAATGGCACTCAAGACCCAATAGCGCATGACCACCTTGTACGCAGGCCAGCCGATGGCCTCAAAGTGATGGTGGATGGGAGCGACCTTGAAGATTTTTCTACCGAGAAATTTTTTGGAACTGACTTGAATGATATTTGTAAGCACGGTGATAAACTGAATGAACGCAATGACGGGTAAAACAAGCACCGCGCCGGTCATAAATGCAATAATAGTCATCGCAAGTGCAAGCGCCACGAACCCCGTTTCAGTGAGATAAAAACGAGCGGGTGGAATGTTGAACCACAGAAACGCGAGAAGTCCCCCCACGATAACAAACGAAAACGCTGATATGTTTATTTGGTTGTTGAAAAACGCGATGACGCCAAGTGCCGAGAAGACAATACCAAGAACACCACTCGAAAGCCCGTCCAGCCCATCAATGACGCCGCTCGCAAGAATTGCCAGTAAGACCGCAAGGAAAAACGGGATGAACCATATGCCGATATCCACCATGCCGTAAAACGGCACAAACAACTCGCTCACGCCAAGTTTGGCGTAGAACCACCACGCCGCGAAAAGTCCGAACAGGAGTATGGGAAGAGCCCGGTACATGAACGGCAGTCCATCCGGAAAACGACGTGACTCTCTCACTGTCACAAGGTCTTCAACAAATCCCACTAATGCCCCAAGGAGAAATCCGGCAAACGGCAACCATGTTTGGGAGCGAGAGAGGAAGTCAAGCTTCCCCGAGGGGCCGCCAGTGGTGAAGTACGAAACGACCCAAAAGATGGCAACGGTGACGAACACCGCAAGCACAACAACCACGCCGCCCATTCGCGGCGTATTTACATCTTTCTCTTTATGGAGCTCGTTAAAAATAGGCGTTCCTTTGTCGTCGCCAATCCCGCGCACATTGCCGGGGCGTTTTTTCCATGCCTTGTATTTATAGAGATAATGGGTAACTGCCGGTGTAACAAGAATGCCTGCAAAGAACGCGGCGGCGGCGGGAGCAAGCACTTTTACGACGTCAACAATCATGGAGTAACCTGTGGCTGGTGGTTTGTAGTTGGCAGTTGTGAATCGTCAAGTGACTGAAAGTACACGAATGTTGTCTGTATAAGTTTTTGTATATCTGTAAACCGGCTTTCCCGTGTTGCCCCGAGTACAACCGCGGCTACCGGATGTGCTAACCCGACATCAAATATCACCGCTAAATTGCCGCCGGCAAGATTAGTGAATCCTGTCTTTGAGCCGACAAGCCAGGGAATTTCCACAGTGATTTCGTTGGTGTTGGAAGCGGTGTGCGGGAAGCCACTCAAGGCCGTCACGGTAATGCGTTCCTGCCGCGTACTCTCAAGAAGGTCAGGATGTGCTCGTACGATGTAACGCAGAAGATGCGCAACATCCCGAGCTGAGCCATATGCTCCACCCAAGACCATCTCCGGCTCATCAAGACCCGTGGGATTGATAAAGTATGTCCGGGCGAGGCCAAGTTCCTTGGCACGCTCATTCATTACCGTCGTGATGGAACCGGAGGATGTCGCCGGCGGCAGCACGGCAGTAAGTGCCGCTGCCAGTGCCTCCGCCCCGTCATTTGAAGAACTGATGAGCGTAAGGTCAATGAGGTCACGTGCACGAAACTGTTCCCCGATGTAAAAACCCGTGTCGCCCTCAGGCAGAAGCGAAGACGAGGTTATAGTCACCACGTCGTCGTCTTGAAGGTGTTCACTGGCGATAAGCATGGTCATCAGTTTGGTAAGCGAGGCCAGTGGCAACTGTGCATTGGCATTTTTCTGATAGAGCGGCCTCCCGGTGCGAAGGTCAACTACATACGCCGCGGCACCGTCAAGTACTACTGTATCAAAAGGATTTCTTCGCGGCGCGGGAGTTTGCGTGTCGGGTGCTGTTGCTTGTGGCTCCGTGGAGTCTCCCGGGGCAAGTACCGGGATAAGCGCGAACTGGATTACCAAGAATCCAATAACAAGTGCCATGCGTTGTCGTTCAAGAAGTGTGTTCATGTCTCTTGTGCTGGTTCGCTTGGTGTATCGTGTGCTTTCTCAAATATGTCTATCTCAGAGCGCACCACAGCATATTCAGGCAAATCCTCGATTCGCGCAAGTCCAAGATATGCAAGAAGTTCAAATGTTGGCTGATAAAGATAACTCCTGCTGTCTTTAGGATTATGAATCTTTTCAACAAAACCTCGGGTGAGAAGATGCCGAAGAATATAGGTCGAATTGACGCCACGGATGTAGTCAACCTGTGAGCATGTCACGGGTCCACGGTAGAGCACGATGGCAAGTGTCTCAACGCCGGCCTTTCCAAGGTCCTTTTGCAAATCCTCCTGAGTGAGTTTCTGTATTGTGTCCGCCATGTCTGGGGCGGTGGCCAGCATAACAGCGTTGTTGCTTTGCATAAGCCGTACACCACGTCCAGAAAGCGTTTGTGTGAGCGCGTGAATCCCCTTCTCCAGTTCTTCAGCTGAAACGCCAAGCATTTTCTGAAGTTCTATAAACGACACTGGCTCTGCCTTAAAAAAAAGAATAGATTCTATTTGAACGTCTAGCTGCATGGTTGTCACCGGTTGTCTCCTGCTCCAGAAAGAGTCCCCCTGCTTGTTCGTTTGGAGAGTTTCTCGAGATTCTCTCGGGCGACATCATCAAACGAAACACCAAGATGGATAGCAAGCCGTCCCATATACCATAGCAGATCACCCATTTCTCTTGTAATGTCCTGACGTTTTTCCTGAGAGACAATGCCTCCTTCGTCGCGGTAGATCTTTTTGACTTTGTCTGCAATTTCACCTGCTTCCCCTGTAAGAGCGAGGGTCGTATACATGAGTTCCGGGTAATTACCGGCAATCAGCTCATATTGGGATTTTTTTTGGTATTCGTTGAATTCCATAGCTATGAGTAGTTTGGCACTGAAGATTCCCGGGCCTCCATCTCAATATCAGCGAAAGTGCGCGACTGCTCAACTGCAATCACTCCTTGTTTGACGAGTTCCAGCATGGCAAGGAAGCTCACGATAACGTTTACTTTCTCTACTTTTCCTTCCTCGTCGTTTTGGGTGAACTTTTTAAAATTCATTTTAATGCTTGATTTGATACGCTCTGTTAACCGCTCGATCATTTTCTCCAGGCTGATAACTTTGTCAACAACAACGCGCGAGAGACGTTCTGCTTTCGGAAGTGTCTGTATAAGCACCCGGATCGATGTGTGTATGTTCTGGAGAGTGAGTGTTGGGTCCGGTGTAAAAACTGGTTGAATGTTCTTTGACTCTTCTCGGGGAAAGAGGGGGGCGGCACCAAAACGTTCACGGACATGACGCGAGAGCAACCGGATACGCTTATAGAGTTCCAACCGTCGTTCAAGTTCATAAATATCTGCTTGTTCTTCAGGGGACAAGCTAAATGCTGGCAACAACGATTTGGATTTGATGAGCAGAAGTGTTGAGGCAATAAGTACAAAATGCGCCGCGTCGTGGGTTGGAAACGTACTCAGTTCCTTTATATGGTTGATGTAGTCGGCGGCAACCGCCGCGAGCGAAATGTCGTTAATATGAAGTCTGCGACGCTCTATGAGCTCCAAAAGCAGCTCCAGTGGGCCTTCAAAAACTTCAGTCTTTACCCGAAACGTGTTTTCAATCACAAGTATATAGAATAACTCGGAAACATCGTATATTCAAGCATTCTGAGGCTGATTCCGGGCTCCTATTCTTTTTTCTCCTTTATCTCAATCCCGAGCTCGGTGAGCTGTTCTTTGGCAACTTCCGAGGGCGCATCCATAACCGCCGCCTGCCCCCCACTCGTTGCGGGAAATGCAATCACCTCACGAAGATTCGGCTCGCCCAAAATTACCATGAGGAGGCGGTCAATGCCGGGAGCAATCCCGCCGTGGGGCGGCACACCGTACGTAAAAGCTTCCAACATATGACGAAACTCTTTTTTCTGTTCTTCTGTAAAACCAATGAGCTCAAATATTTTTGTCTGTATATTTGGATCGTGAATCCTTATGCTCCCGCCACCAACCTCGTAGCCGTTCAGCACCATGTCGTGCTGAAGCCCTCGTACGTTCATCGGATCAGTATCAAGTAGCGGTATGTCATCTGGGTGTGGCGCGGTAAACATATGGTGTGATGGCGCGAACGTTGCCTTACCTGAACCGTGAAAGAAGTCTTCTTTCGTCTGTTCCGCAAAAAGCGGAAAATCAAGTGTCCAGGCAAACGCCAGCTCGTTTGGGTCACTTGTGTTTGCACGGAGATCCGGCTTATCGGTTTGATGTTGTGCTATCGCTTCCTTGTGCGTCAGGCGCGGCCACGGTTTTTTGGTTATGCGTTTTTCTGGGAACACACTCTCCACCATCGTTGTAAAGAGCTCTTCGGTCAGTTTAAGAATGTCTTCCTGTTCTACAAAAGCCATCTCGATATCAAGTTGGGTAAATTCTCCATACGCGCGGTCTGCACGAGGATCTTCGTCACGGAAACACCGCGGAATCTGAAAGTACTTCTCGAACCCCGATGCAATCAACAATTGTTTATATTGTTGGGGGCTTTGTGGCAGAGCATAAAATTTTCCCTGCTGGAGACGAGATGGCACAAGGAAGTCCCGCGCACCCTCGGGTGTCGATTTGGTCAAAATAGGCGTCTCAATTTCTGTAAAGCTCTTGGCAACCAGGAAATTACGGATATACATTACTACTTCCGAACGTTTCCGCATATTTCTTTGCATGCGCTCGGAGCGGAGATCGATGTAGCGGTACTTGAGGCGTGCCTCCTCTCCGACACCGGAGGTGTCTTCGGTGACATCGAATGGGGGCGTCTTTGCTTCATTTACAATCTCGATGCCGTTTGCTGCAAGCTCAAGTGCGCCGTTGGGTTCTTCTTTGTTGATGAGGTTATCGGGGCGTTCTTTGACGATGCCGGTAACGGAAACGACCCACTCCGAGCGGAGCGATTCGGCAGTTGTATGTGCTCCCTCGGACACCTTCGGGTTAAAGACAATCTGGATTTTACCTGTCTCGTCGCGAAGATCAATGAAAATGAGCTTCCCGTGATCGCGGCGCACATGCACCCACCCGGCAACAACAACATCGCTTCCGATGTGATCTTTGAGATTTCCTATATGTACACGGTTTTGCATATCACTCTAGTGTAACGGCAAGCCAACCTTTGTACGAACGTCGCGCATTTTGAGCTGTGCCTTCTCGCGCGCCCGCTCCCCCCCATTTTTGAGTATGTGCAACACCGCGCTGGTGTCTTTGGCGATTGCCTCGCGGCGCTCGCGGAATGGTGTAATGAAAGCTTTCATATCACCAGTGAGCATCTCTTTGAGTTTCTTATAATTTTTCCTGTTTTCTTTATAGAGAGAAACCAGCTCGTTCTCTCCGCGGAAAAGTCGGTGAATAAGAAAAAGATTAACTGGTCTAGGGAACTCTTGACTCTGACGCTCGACATATTTCATAGCTAAACTACTTTCTGCCTCGGTTCCAGAATCTGTAACAATGCTCATGACAGCTTTTTCAATTTCCTCATCATTTGCAAAAAGTGGAATGGTGTTGTTGTAACTTTTGCTCATTTTCTGCCCATCAGTGCCAGGCACGGTTGCCACGGACTCAAGAATGAGCGGCTCCGGCAGTTTAAATGTGTCACCGTAGGTGTTGTTGAATTTTTGTGCGATGTCTCGGGCGTATTCAACGTGCTGTTTTTGGTCTTGGCCAACAGGCACTACGTCCGCATCATACATGAGAATATCGGTGGCCATCAGCACCGGATACGCAAAAAGTGTCATAATCGGCTCTTTACCTTTGGCAACGGCATCTTTGTATGCATGCGCACGCTGGAGATACGGCACGGTAACCACGCCGTTAAATATCCACGCAAGCTCCGTGTGCTCGGGCACGTCCGATTGCCGGAAAAAGACGACTTTCTCCGGGTCAAGTCCGATAGCAAGGTGGTCAATGGCGATTTCAAGAGTATTACTACGTAAATCGTCGGGCGTCTGCGAGCCGAGGTCGTGAAAATCGGCAATCATAATGTGACTCGCATACTTGTCCTGCAAGTCCACAAACTGCTTCATAGCACCGAGGTAGTTACCGATATGTGGGCGTCCGGTCGGCTTCACGCCGGAGAGCAGGATTTTCTTTTCATCTGACATGGTCAAATTAGAACAGTTTCTCCTTAAAATAGTTTGTGAGCTCGCTGACAGCAACGCGCTCTTGCTTCATTGAGTCACGATTGCGAGCCGTTATCGTACCACCTTCAAGGGTGTTATAGTCAATGGTGACGCAATACGGTGTGCCAATCTCATCCTGGCGGCGATACCGCTTTCCTATGGAACCGGTTTCGTCATACTGGCATTGCCAGTGTGTTTTTAGCCCGTCAAACACTTCTCGTGCTTTCTCCGCCAACCCGTCTTTGCGCATAAGCGGCAGAACGGCAACTTTCACCGGTGCAAGCTCTGGCTTGAATGTCAGCACGACTCGCTCTTCCGTTTTTCCGTCTGCCGTTGGTGCTTCTTCCTCCATATACGCGCTGTCCAGAAGTGCAAGAACAGTACGGTCGAGACCGAGAGACGGCTCCACGACATGTGGAATAAATCGTTCTTTCGTCTCCTGGTCAAAATATGACAAGTCCACGCCGCTGTGCGACTGTTGGCTTGAAAGGTCGTGGTCGATACGGTATGCAAGTCCATACAACTCATGCACGCCAAACGGATATTCGTATTTGAGGTCAACAGTGCGTTTTGAGTAGTGTGCCAGGTCTCTGTGCGGAGTTTCGTATTTGCTGATTTTTTTGGTATCAAGCCCAATGAGTGAAACCCAGTCGCGAAGTTCCTTCTGCCACATCTCAAAGTGTTTCTGCCATTCCGCGTCGTTCTCAGGCGGTTTAATGAACCACTCTATTTCCATTTGCTCGAATTCGCGGGCACGAAAAAGAAAATCTCGAGGTGCAATCTCGTTCCTGAATGCTTTACCGACCTGCGCGATGCCGAAGGGGAGCGAGGGGTGAAACGTGTCCAGAATATTCTTGAAGTTGGTAAAAATACCCCCCGCCGTTTCTGGACGCAAGTACGCGACGGAAGAAGAGTCGGAAACCGTACCTACATTCGTCCGGAACATCATGTTGAAAAAACGCTCAGGTCCGAGCTCTCCACCGCACTCGGGACATACGTTGTCGGCAACGAAGTCAGAACGAAATCGTTTCTTACATTTTGTGCACTCAACCATGGGGTCGTTGAAACCATCCACATGTCCGCTCGCAACCCACACGTCTCTGTGCATCAAAATCGCTGCGTCAATGCCATAGATATCCGCCCGGCTCTCCACGAACGTCTTCCACCAGAGATTCTTAATGTTCTGTTTGAGTGCAATACCCATCGGACCATAGTCCCACGTGCCGGCAAGACCACCATATATCTCCGAGCCTTGGTACACAAAACCTCGCCGCTTGGCGAGTGAGACAATCTTTTCCATGTGGTCGTTCTGCGCCATGTCTTTATTGTATAGGAACACGGAGATATGGAAAAGGAACGGGCCGGCGCATCTCGTGCACCGGCCACTTAGCGACACATACGATCTCCCGGATGCCGGTCGTGGCTTGGGAGGTGGGGACGCGTCGCTGCCCCCTGTGCATTCGCCACGAGAAGACCCTAACTGGGCACTGGGGTTGTTACTCCCCAGGCACTCCCCTTGGAGCTCTCCGCTAGGTTGGTCTCCCGAACCTTAGCAAAAAGCACCAGGGTAAGGCTGTTTCCCATCCATCCCTTTCCATTCTTGTGACTACAGCCAAACACAAGAAGGGAAAGCAGGTTAAACCCGGCATGTCCTCTCTTTCTGCACATCAACCTGGCGATGTACAAAGGACTACGAGAAGATTGCCCTGCACCCAGCCGCATGACGCGGCAGTCAAAGAACGGTGGTTGGAGGAGGCAGCGCTTGCCTCGTTGGGAATCCGAAGAGGCGTCCCCTCCGGTCTTCCTGGCTGACGAGCCGCGGGGCTCAACTGCCGGGAGCAAGCCGGGCCTGCCTCCTCCAACCTGTTTAAGCTCATTATACTCCCACCCCCTAATCTTGTCAAGTGGCCGTAATGTCTCAAGACCTTGGAACCACTTTGGGGTAGTATTGAAGCCATATTTTAGCTCATTGAACATACCCTGGCATACACACAAAATCTCAACGCTCC
>JAKEFG010000022.1 GCA_022616195.1 Candidatus Wolfebacteria bacterium
CCAAAACGCAAACCGCGTTTTGGGAGTGTGTTCGTTCGTTCCACCCACGTCGTTGAGACAAAACCACCAACCACCTACCCACCGGCCGGGGTAGGGGACGGAATATCAACCATATGCGAGCGCGCCTCCTCAAGATGCCGGATGCCGACGCGCACCATCCGCATCTCATTCACCGGCAAGAGCTCGTCAGTGAGCGCACAAAACGCTTTCGGAATAATCGACACCGACGGCACATTTTCCGGCGTCGGCGCCACATCTTGGCTCGCCAATGACTCCAGGGCTTCGTTCACCATCATGCGGTTGTACTGTGCGGCGTGTACCGTCATACCATTCCGCATCGCGTCGCGGAAGTAGCGCTCTTTCGTCGCAGCGTCCTTTATTTGATGTAGTTCCATACACACGCCGAGCGACACCTGCTGCGACGAAAGAGCTGTTTGCATGTAGTCCGGCATTTCCGCAATGGTGATGCGACCCTCGATCCACTCCGGGGAGCGTCCGAGTTTCTTAGCGAGCGTATCGAGGTCAAACGTGCCATTGTGAATCAGTCGAGCGATGTACTTTGCTTCGGAGACCGGGTCCGTGTCGTGGCGGTCAAGATTCGCAAGCATTCTCTGTATGTGTATTTGGCTATCTGAGAGAACATGCACCACAACAGGTACTTCTCGGAGGCCGGCTTCCCACGCAGCTTTGAGACGTCGATCTCCATCAACAACTTCATATCGACTCTCTCGGGCGACGACCATGAGAGGAACAAGGATCCCATTCTCCCGTATGGAGGAAATGAGACGAGCCATCTCTTGCTCGTCGAAGTGGTCTCGGACAGGTGGAACGGGTCGGTCGACCAGTCCGATGTTGACTGTCTGTATTTTGGGCGCATCCATTTTAGAAGAGTATGAGTGATAAAAGGTAGAGCGCCGACGACAGCACAATGCCTAAAACAACACCAAGCAATACAATATACAGCATAGCAAGCTCGCTTTACAGAGCCATTATATCAGTAGGGGAGGGGGGAGTCTCCCCCTACTTATCCCCACCCCCACTTGACCGTTGTGTCGCTAAATATCTATTGTGCGACGTTGGCAATTTGTCATTCCCTCTACATATAAGCCTCGCATGATATACTAGCTTTATATGGTTTTCGACTATCATTTGTAATAAACATACCTATTATGAAAGTATCAAAAAATATTTTAAAAGAGATTGCAGAATCTACTCTAGAGAAAATAAAAAACACTCCAAAAGAAAACCTCTCTAAGATTTTAAATATGACTGACTATCATGGATTCCTGAAATCACGACTTCCAGAAAGTTTTCTTGGAAATATTCTGTCGCCTTTCAAATTAACTCCTGAGGACGTCCAAATTGAAGTGGTGGAGGTAAACACTGACTTAGCTCACGAAGTCCACTATCACCAACATGCATTCGCATATTGCGTGATTATGGGGAGTGATTACAACATAATAGATGCTCGACACGCAAAAGCATATCTCCAGGGTAACTGGTTCCCCGTTTCTGCAGGAAATGTTTTAGAAATACCTCCAGGCACCCATCACGGATTTACCATTGACCCAGGAGGTACTTTAACTTTCCTCTCAGTTCAAGCTCCACCAATTGTAGGAGGTGGCCATGATGACTATCACCGAATCAATTAAAGTTAAAGATGAATTTGGGTTTCAGTGAGTGCTTGCTGTTTTGGTGTCACAAGCCATGCCAACAAGTATGCAATAATCATCGGCAAAAACCCCGTGAGTACGCCAAGCAAGATCACAATGATGCGCAGAAGTGTTGGGTCCATGTCATATGCTTCCCCAACTCCTCCCAGGAGACCTGCGATTTTCTTATTTTTTTCTGAAAGATAGATTTTTCTCATACTTCTCTAGTATAGCATATATCGCCCTTTACAGCCCTTTACAGTTTGCTGCTGGGGTATACCCCGCCTGCTCTGCCTCCGCGCGAGTAGCAAACCATACTTTATTTTCTTCCTTTATCTGTTGTGCACCTGGACACCATGGGTAATGATACTTGCTACCATTTCGCGAGCCGACAAAATTTTTGGCCTCTGCTGGCAAAACAGGCACGGCTGAATCGATACCTGGTTCCTCTCCTACCTGCGGCGTAGATGTCTCAATACCAGCGACTGCTGATGGAAACGCGTCCGAAATAGAAATCTCTGGACGCGTTTCCTGTATCTTTGAAAGGCGTCCCAAACCGAATGCCGCAAATCCGACAAAGAGAACAAGCATAATTACATATGCCTCTCCCCTGCCCAACCGCTTGATTTTCTCACCCGTGTCTGATAGAATCATGCTGTTTAGTATACCAGAGCACCATGGCACACAGAAAAGCAGGAGGAACAGCTAAAAATCTTCGGGACTCGCAACCTAAGTACCTCGGTGTGAAAATCGCTGACGGTGGCTCTGCACGCGCGGGAGCAGTGATTGTCCGTCAGCGCGGCACTCATTTCGCACCCGGCACGAATGTCGGTGTCGGAAAAGACCATACGCTGTTTGCTCTCAAAGAAGGCACGGTTTCATTTACAACCAAACGAAAGAGACGTTTTGACGATCGTGTAACTCCCCAGAAAGTAGTCAGTGTGCAATAACAAAATATCCCGTTTGCACGGGATATTTTGTTATTTTTGAATCGGTTTGATATGGAGTAAGAGCTTCGCTTTCGCGTCGCCGGATATAAGCGCTACCTCGTACTCCCCCACTTCTTTAATCGGGTGTTCTAGTTGAATATTTGCTACGTCAATTGTCAGACCTTTCTGTGTTGCCAAAGCCTGTGCTATCTCTTTTGTGTGAATTGCAGCAAAGAGATGCCCCTGCTCGTTGGCCTTTTCCGCGAGGATAATCGTCTTGCCGTCAAGCTGTGCAAGCGCGTCCGCAAGTGCTTTGTCCGAGAGTGCAGCTGTCTCCTCTTTTTGCGCCTTGCGGTTCTCTAGTGTTCTAAGCGCCGCAGGCGTTGCCGCCTCTGCCATGCCGCGCGGAATGAGAAAATTGAGCGCGTGTCCCCGCGCGACCTCTTTTACCTCATGTTTCCTGCCGACCTTGGCGATATCTTGAAGCAAAATTACTTTCATAATAGACACTATACCACGCAACAACACCGCCCGTAATCTTGACAAAATCAACTTATTGTAAATACTAAACGACGGATGAGTTCTTGTTGGGGTGTCAACCGAAACCCGAAAGGGGGTGGTTATCGTGCAGTTAGCGCCGGCGGACATCGCGAAGATTCTCGTTGCTGGAGTAATCCGTAAGGAGAGCCCCGGCGGCGATGCCCGCCTAATCCGCACCAGTGATCCCGTAGTACGTTCCGACTCAGAGGAGCTCGTGGTGCATGTCCGTGCCATCGAGACCCGTGCTGGGAGAAAGTTCATCTCCACCAACCACGGTCCCGACACCGAGTCGTGTAGCAAGGAGCCCCTCGACAAGGTAGTCAAACGTATCCTGGCTAGGGAGGAGAAGCGTGTCATCACCAGAGAACGCAGCGAGAGGAAAGTTGCATAGTCAGCTCAACCAACCAACGCACCCCATCCCTTAGGCCGCCGTGGAGGTAAACACCTCGCGATTGCGGCCACTTTTGTTTTACTGGGCAAGAAGAAGCCGTACTGCCATATCCATCTGGGGGTCTCTTCCCTGCTCTACATCATCAAGCGTCCGCTCAACCACCACATCGGGTTCAAGTCCGCCATCCGAGATGGACTGTCCGTCGGGCGTTAGCCACTCCGCAACCGTTACCTTAAGCGATGTTTCGGGGGTAATTTTTATGAGCTCTTGTACCGAGCCCTTGCCAAACGTCTGGGTACCGACAAGACGCGCGACCCCGTGTTCCCGAAGCGCCCCGGCGAGTATTTCAGATGCCGAGGCACTCCCACGATCAATAAGTACTATCATTTGTAGTTCGTCGGAGAAAATATTATATCCCCTACTCCGCCGCGTCTCCCGCTCCACACCTTTACCATCAAACGATTCATATACCACCACCTTCCCCGCCGGCAGGAACCAGCTTGCGATGCTAATTGCTCCATCAAGAAACCCGCCGGGATTCGCTCGCACATCAAGAATAAGTTTCTTGTCGCCACTAAGTACAAACTCTCGAAGGGCCTGTCTAAAATCGTCCGGGGCGGTTGCGTTGAAGTTAAAGAGTCGTATGACGAATATACCATCCTGGCGCGCTCCTGTTTCAATCGTCGGAATGTGAATGATTTCCCGAATAATAGTGACATCAAACGGCGTAACACGTCCCTCGCGAAGCAGAGTGAGTGTCACTTCTGTGCCAAGCTCGCCACGAATATGTGTTACCGCTTCATCAACCGTGAGCTCCGCGGCAGACATGCCGTTAATTTGGATGACAGCGTCCCCGCTCCGAATGCCCGCGCGCTCGGCTGGTGAGTTTTTAAGTGGTGCAATGATTACCAGAACGCCTTCGCGTTCGCCAATTTCCATTCCTACACCTGCAAAGTTGCCCGTAATTTCCTCTTCAAAAAACGCCGACTCTGCCGGTGAGAAGAATGTCGTATACGGATCGCCGAGCGAATCTACCAAGCCACTGATTGCTCCCCACACGCGCTCTTGTGCAGAAGTAGTTGTTCCAGTTGTAGAAACAAACTTTTCGTCAAGTGTGTTCCATGTTTTCCAAAATGGTGAGAAGTCAACCCCTTCGGGCATACCCGTCTCCGTGCCAGAAAGTTCCTGGACCTGCCCAATTGCCGGCACCCGTCGTTCTCCCACAACAACGCCAAGGTAAAAAACCGCCAAAAGTACGAGAGTCGCAACAACTCCTGACATGACGTGTTTTGAATGCATGGACGTATAGTATCATACGAGATACAATACACACGGCCAGACACACCATGCTGACAACATACAACTATAAAAATCTTGTCTGGGTTGACCTTGAATCACCAACCACGGATGAAATCAAAGAAGTTATGCAGAAGTACGGTGTGCATCCAAATATCGCGGAGGAGCTCCTCTCTCCGACGACCCTCCCACGCCTTGACGTCTATAAGAAGTACCTATATCTCATTCTTCACTTCCCCATCATCACGTTCACCGGCTCAAATGAGAACAACCAGGAAGTTGATTTCATCATTGGGAAGAATTTCCTTATCACCGTACGCTACGACAGCATTGAAACACTCAATCAATTTGCCCAAGAGCTTGAAATGGACGCGATTCTTGACCCGAGTATTGCGAGCAAGCACGCGGGGTATATGTTTTACTACATGCTTCGCAAGCTCTACCGCTCGCTTGCAAATGAATTAGAGTATCTGGAAGGACGTCTTGAGAAAATTGAGGAGCATATCTTCAAGGGCGAGGAACGGCAGATGGTTGAGGTACTCTCGCGCGTCAACAGAAATCTGCTTGACATCAAACAGACCATTGAACACCACGAGCAAGTGCTCCGAGAGCTCCGCGTTGCCGGAAAAACACTTTTTCCGGCAACGTTTATCTCCACGTTTGAAGGTATTTTCTACGAATATCAACGTTCAACCCGCCACACTGCCAACTTGCGCGATTTTTTACGGGACCTGCGTTCCACCAACGACTCGCTTCTTTCAACCAAACAGAACGAGGTGATGAAAACGCTTACTATTATGGCATCCATCACCTTTCCGCTCTCGCTCGTCGCCTCCGTCTTTGGCATGAACACGGGCTATCTTCCGTTTGCCGGCTCGCGGGGCGACTTTTGGATCGTTATCGGCATGATGGCCATTCTTACTGCTGTCTTCTTCTGGTTTTTCAAATACAAAAAATGGCTGTAGCCATTTTTGTAACTTACAACCTACAACCAACAACAAACAAGAAGTTTGACAAAGAAGATAAGTTAAGATATCGTGTCTTTCCAGAAAAGCAACAAATTCCACCCTTAAAGAGGAGGGTTACTATGGTCAAGGGACGGCCACTGGCGTTATGGGAGGTGGTGTACATCGTTGTCAAACCCCTCGTTGATGCCGAATATACCGGCTACAGGGCGAATACTGTACCTTGACCAGCAAATGAGATACACATACTCGGTCCCACGACAAGAACATTCGCCAAACGACAACTCATCAAGAGTGGGTTTGTGTCACCAGCAGGTCGAGGGAGCAGACACTACGCCTTCACGAAGAATGTCAGGGACGGTCTGTGGCTCGTTGCCTACATTACGCAACCCCGGGGGACCTCTCCCTTTATGTATGTACATTGAAGAATAACTGCCCGCCAACTGGCGGGCGTTCGCTTTTGTCCAGTCGCCAATGTTAAAATGTTTTTGTGTGTTTGGGATTTGAAATTCGTTTAGAAATTAGGAATTAGGATTTGGAAATTCCCAGCCGCCATGTATGAAAGAACAGTCCTTATACCTCTTTAATACGCTGACAAAACAAAAAGAAAAGTTTTTGCCTATCAAGAGTGGCTGGGCAGGTATGTACAATTGCGGCCCGACCGTGTACGACTATGTCCACATCGGCAACCTCCGCGCGTATGTTTTTGCCGACGTTCTCCGTAGAACACTGGAGTGGAGTGGCTACACCGTGCGGCAAATCATAAACATAACCGACGTCGGGCATCTCACGTCGGACGCAGACGATGGTGAAGATAAGATGACGAAAGGACTTCGACGTGAAGGACTTCCAGTCACCATTGAGGCAATGCGGGAGCTCGCTGAAAAATACACGAGGGCGTTCGAGGAGGATATCAGTGCGCTCAACATTCTCCACCCGACCGCACTTCCCCGCGCAACCGAGCACATTTCCGAACAAATTGAGCTTATTAAAGCGCTTGAGGCAAAGGGCTTCGCGTATATCACTTCCGATGGCGTCTACTTCGACACTGCCAGAGACCCCAACTACGGCAAGCTGGGCGGCCTGTCTGCGCAGGCAGGACTCTCCGACGAATCGTTTGTACGTGCTGACACAAATTCCGAAAAAAAACATCCGCGTGACTTCGCGTTGTGGAAATTCAGTCCAGAACTCGGCTGGGGGTCGCCATGGGGAAAGGGCTTCCCCGGCTGGCATATAGAGTGTTCCGCCATGAGCATGAAATACCTCGGTGAGACGTTTGACATCCATACCGGCGGTATTGACCACATTCCTATTCATCACAACAATGAAATCGCCCAGTCGGAAAATGCGACCAACGCTCCCCTCGCCTACTACTGGCTCCATAGTGCATTTGTCAATTTTAAGAGCGCTAAAATGGCAAAGTCCGCGGGTGGATTCATTACCCGAAAGACGCTTGAGGAACGGGGGTTCAACTCCGTAAGCTACCGCTACTGGCTCCTCACCGCACACTACCGAAGTCCCTTGGAGTTCACGTGGGAAGCGTTGGATGGTGCCCAAAATGCCCTCCAGAGGCTCAAAAATCGCTTCCTGGAGCTTGGTTCCGGCGGGGGCGCCCCGAGCCAGGTCTACCTCAAAAAATTCACCGATTTCTTGAGTGATGACCTCAACACGCCGCAGGCGCTTGCCCTCGTCTGGAATTTTCTCAAAAATCCTGAGATATCGGATCTCGATAAAAAGGCCACACTCATTGAGTTTGACAAGGTGCTTGGTCTGGGTCTCGCTGGAATTGTGCCGACAGGTATCCCACCTGATGTAGCGAAACTTATAGAAAAACGTGAAGGGGCCCGCAAACACGATGATTGGCAAACAGCCGATGAATTGCGCAGAGAAATAGAACATCTCGGCTACTCCGTCAAAGATACCGATACCGGGCCGCGTATACAAAAAATGAACTGATTTCCTGGACGCGTGTTTTCATCCCTGCTATTATTTTTACAAACAGAGATCTTTAGATTGTTCACTCCGGGACACGAGAGGAGAGTGTCATGCGACATGAGTTTGAAATACTCGTCTCTGCAGACGGGATCGCGGCGCGAGTTTCCCAGCTCGGCGAAGAGATTTCCCGAGATTATCGGGGAGAGACGGTACTCCTCGTCGGCGTGCTGAATGGGGCGATGTTTTTTCTCACCGACCTCGCCCGTGCAATCGACCCAGACCGGATCACCGTTACGCTCGACACCATCGCTGCCTCGTCATAGGGAACGGGCACGGAGTCAGCCGGAAAGATGTGGATTCGTAAGGACCTGGTACAGCCTGTCCACAACAAACTCACATATTCCCCACTCCCGTCAATACCCCCGGACAACGGCACATGCTACTCTAGAGCGTACATATGGCAACTCCGCAAGGACTCCGGCTTCCTCCCCAGAGCATAGAATCCGAGCAAGCTCTTCTTGGCTCCATCATGCTTCGCCCCGAGGCGATGTATGAAATTATTGACATCGTTTCGGCACAGTCATTCTATGCCGACAAGCACCGGCTTATCTTTGAGACGATGTTTGAGCTATTCACCAAGAGTGACCCGATAGACCTCCTCTCGGTATCAACCCGCCTCAAGGAAAAAAACCAGATTGAAAAAGCGGGCGGCATAGATTATCTCACCGAGCTCGTCGACAGTGTTCCTTCATCGGCAAACGTCAAACACTACGCTGAGATCGTCCAGAAAAAACACATGATGCGCCTCCTCATTGAGGCCTCTGACCACATCGCCCGTCTGGGCTATGACGAAGCGCAGGAGCTGGACCACTTGCTTGATCAAGCGGAAAAGAAAATTTTTGAAATCACCGAACAACCAAGCACGCAAAAATTTACCGCGCTCAAAGACACGCTCACGGAAGCATGGGAGCGTTTCGATAGTTTGCATAAAAACGAAAGTGCCCTCCGCGGTGTACCAAGTGGTTTCCGCGATTTGGATGACCGTTTGTCGGGGTTCCAAAAATCGGACCTCATTATTATTGCCTCGCGCCCCTCGGTAGGTAAAACATCACTTGCGCTTGATATTGCGCGGCAAGCGGCAGTAGACCACAAGACCCCGATTGGCATTTTCTCACTTGAAATGAGTTCCCAACAGCTCGTTGACCGTATGCTCGCCGCTGACTCGCGTGTTGACTTTTGGAAGCTTCGCACCGGGCGACTCAACAACGATGAGGACTTCCAACGCCTCCAACAATCGCTCGCCCGTCTCTCGGCAGCGCCGATTTACATTGACGACCAGCCCGGCAACAATATTCTTAAGATGCGCGCTGTTGCAAGACGTCTCAAAAGCGACAAGGGGCTGGGCCTTATTATTGTTGACTACCTCCAGCTCATGCTCCTTCCGGGCGGAAAACCCTCCGACTCCATGGTGCAACAGGTTACTGAGATATCGCGTTCGCTCAAGAACCTTGCCCGCGAGCTTGATGTACCGGTCATTGCGCTTTCCCAGCTTTCGCGCGCGGTTGAGACACGCGGCGGCAAGCCGCGGCTCTCGGACCTCCGTGACTCCGGCTCTATTGAACAAGACGCTGATATTGTTGCCTTCATTCACCGTGAAGACAAATACAAGGAGGATTCCGAAGAACCCAACATTGCCGAGATTCTTATTGAAAAACATCGCAACGGACCGACCGGACGGGTAAAGCTATACTTCCAACAAAAATACGCATCCTTCCAAAGTATTGACAAGGAGCATGCGGACCCGGATGAAACGTTTGCCAACTTCTAGATTTTACTATTCACTCCGACGCTCCGCCTGCTCCGACCAGAGCGTCGGAGGTCGGATCAAGCTACCAAACTGACTAATCTATGGACATCATCACCAAACTCGCGGATATCTTCAGTACCTTCCCCGGCATCGGCAAACGTCAGTCAAAACGCTTTGTCTATCATCTGCTTCTGCAGGATAAAAAATTTATTGATAACTTTATCGCAAGCGTCACCGAGCTAAAAAAGGAAATCGCGGTATGCGCCGAGTGTCAACGCTTTTTTGTCGGTAGAGAAACAGAGAAACATATTTGTACACTCTGCGCCGACAGCCAGCGCGACACGGGAGCGTTGATGCTTGTGGAAAAAGACATTGACCTCGAGAATATTGAAAAGAGCGGCGCGTATAAAGGTAAATACTTTGTTTTGGGCGGCGTCGTACCAATACTTGAAGAAAATCCCGAAGAAAAAATCCGTGCCGATGCTCTTGTCAAAATCGTTGAAAAACGAAAACCAAAAGAAATTATCCTTGCGCTAAGCGCCAACCCCGAGGGCGAAAACACCGCCCTCTTCGTCCAAAAAATCCTTGCCTCCCTTCAAAAGAAGCTCGACTTTACGCTCTCTGCGTTCGGGCGCGGACTCTCGACCGGCACCGAGCTTGAATATTCCGACGCGGATACCATCAAAAACGCTCTTGTGAACCGCACCAAATAAAAATCACGGCTATTTGATGGCCGTGATTTTCACTTTTATAAATGGCTGGCGGTGCCCTTTCTGTTTCAGATACCGGCTTTTTGCTTTGTACCGAAGCACGCGAATTTTCTTTCCTCTTCCTTCCTCTTCAAGCGTCCCTTCTACTTTGGCACCCTTTAGGTATGGGTCGCCGATCTGGGTGTCCTTGCCGTTGTCTACCAAGAGCACCTTATCAAACACAACCACATCTCCTGTCTTGATTGTTCCTGAAAGCTTTTCAATAGTAATGACCTGTTCCTCCTTCACCTGGTACTGTTTCCCGCCCGTCTCAATGACCGCAAAGAGCGCCCCTGCGCTTTGTTCTCTGCCCGCCACCGGCTTCTTTGTAGCTGCTGCCGACGTGGTTTTCTTTTTGGGAGTTGTCTTGCTGGCGGCTGGCATAGTCCCACCATTGTAGCCAAACCTGGAGAAAACACAAGTATTACTCTTTGAGTATGTACCGATACGGCTTTGCCGCCCACTCTCCGGCGTAGGCGACACCCACGCGCGGAAGCCGAAGTATTTTTTTGACAGGCACACGCACTCCCCTGTCCTCAACCCACAGTCCGGTTGCGCGTTCCACTTTTTGAGCATTGAGTTCTCCGTCGATATGCAACCTGCAGGTTAGTTTCCCGGGCCCGTTCAGAACGGCTTTTGTTATTCTATTGTTCTGCAGAACAATAGAATAACTCTTCTCTTTCTTGCCCTTCTTCCCTCTCTTCTGTTTGACAATATCCACAGGAACCGCACCTCGAATCAAGACCGCCGACGGATAGTCGTCGGCGTCGGTGACAATGTTCAGCATCCAATACATCCCATACACCAAATACACATAGAACCGCCCTGCTTTTCCAAACATCACTTCGGTCCGCTTCGTGCGTCCGCGATGCGCGTGCGACGCCTTGTCATGCGGCCCCACATACGCCTCAACCTCGGTAATCATGTACGCCGCTTCCCTGCCCTGATATCGCCGTACCAAATATTTTCCGAGAAGTTCACGCGCCACGGTACGCGCGTCCCGCGCAAAAAACTCTTGGCCCAATACTTTCGACTTTCGCCATATCACGATACAAATCTACACATTGTGCGAATAATGCGAATAACTGGTATTATTAGCAAGACATTAGTAGATTAGCATTCATTTGTATATTGGTATTATGTTGGATAACAACACCTACAACCTCATAGAGCAACTCGCCCAAGAACACAAATCGCTCTGGCGCATCAAGGACGAGTACATGAAAGACGCCGAAGGACACGCCGACTGCCAGACGTTCTGGAAAAAGATGGAGCAGGACAAGGAAGAGCATATCCGTGACCTCACGAAACTCGTGAAAGAGCATCTGAAATAAAAGCAGTCCCACTGATGACATTCAGTGGGACTTGCAACGAAAGAGATTGAGATAGCTTGCTCGGGCTAGTAGGAATGCGCGCCGCCAGGAATTGCCCAACTCGCTGAACGACGCCTGCTCCACCGTCCTTGTTTCCGGTACCGCCGCCTTTCCCTCTGGGCATTGCGAACCCGTCCTTGGGCTTCCAACCGCACTTCTGACGGGTCTACTTCTAGATCAGATGGCTCTCCGTTAAGCACCTTCTGAAAGTGCTCACGAAGGACCCCCAGTGGAATAGAATCTCCTGCTTTCGGTATCCGCGGGTTAGCTCCTACAGTCGGATAGTTCGTAAATGACACCTGTCCGTTCTCTCCGACCTCCCACCTGAAGTCAGGAAACACCAGCTGAATGAGACGGTAGGTGCTCTCGTTACGCGGCGCCGTCGGTGCTGGTGTACGCTTCTCCGGCGGCAGCGGTGAGGAGGGTGGCAACGGAGGCACTTCTTCGATGACGTGCAGAAATCTCCTCATATCCTTGTCTCCTTCTGTTTCGCGCTTCAGGTCGAGCGCGAGACGGTTATGGAAAGAACTGATTCTGTGACCTGAATGTTAGATATCAATATGTTTTGCTACTCCAATATTCAGGTAACAGAACTGAAAAGACCTCCCCTTGGGAGGTCTTTTCTAGTGTTTCAAAAGCATTGTCTACACAGCAGAAAACCTCCCTTTCGTGAGAAAGATAATGTGAAAGCAGACGCGCTTCATCCAGCTTGCGCCCACTCGTGTGAGGTTTTCTCTGACTGTATTCATGTACCAGTGTTCGCCATGGTACCCGAGAGTATTTTCACCGTCAAGTACGCTGTGGACAACCTCAATTTAAGGCAACAGGGCGGGGTTGACGCGGATGATTTTGTCGTCTCCCTCACGCACTCGCCCGCGCCCGTCGCGATTGCTTGTTGTGAGGTAGAGCATGCAGTCGACCTGCCCCGACGCACACGACGTCGGGGGGCCGAACGCAATGCGCCCGCCGTCGTGATACGCCGCCCCCGGAATGCCATCAATGATGACGCGCCTGTCGGATAGTGTGTTGTTCTCAAACCGATGTCGCTCAACACGATTTTCCGTTTTGCTTCCCACCGAAACCGTCATGTAAAAATACACCAGCCCGTTATTCTCAAAATCAGGATGAAGTGTAAGACCGAGTAAACCTCCCTCCCCTGCCTCGCGCCCTAAATCAGTTTCAACTGTTGTCTGTGTACCATCGCGTCCGACAACCAAGAGACGTCCAGAACGTTCGGTTACCAAGAATCTTCCGTCCGGCCCGCCTGCCGGCGAGGCAGGTAAAAACGCAATATCCCATGGGACATCGAGTCCTTCGACAACGGTAGTTACGAGTTCCTCTTCTCCAATTTCTTCCACCGGAACAAGTACTTCTTCCTGTCGCTCTTCTTGAGACGCTTCTTCAGAAACCAAAAGAGTTTCATTGGTACGAGAGCGTCCCAAAAACACCACGCCAACAACGACTGCCACAGCAATGATTGCAAAAAGCACGTTGTGCCACAAAGGTTTCATAAGTATTTTATATTGTAGCAGATTGGCTTGGTTGTAGAGATGCGCGCTCTTGCGTATACTACAAGCGCTTTTGGCTTGCCCTGAGCGAGCATGGTAAGTCGAAGGGCCCCATCGTCTAACGGTTAGGACGTGACCTTCTCAAGGTCAAAATCGGGGTTCGATTCCCCGTGGGGTCACATTCAGAAACTTCGTGAGAAGTTAAACCAACACCAGCCCGCGTCGAAGGCGCGGGGAAAGAAGAAAGAGCCCGTCGCTTTGCGACAAATTGGGACGG
>JAKEFG010000023.1 GCA_022616195.1 Candidatus Wolfebacteria bacterium
CATTATACGTCAGTTGCTCCCTCAACTCTCGGCGGCGCGCCCCACGACTCCCGTCCGCCCCTTCAACACCTCTCCCTTCCATACACCTATGGTAGCACCTTTCCTCTCCGCGTTCCTCCCCGCAACTCCTCTCTAATTCGCGCGAATTAGAGAATAAGGAAACGACCATGTCACTGCCTTCTCAAACCCGCTTTTGTCCAACAGCTCCCGCACCGTTATCGGGCGAATCTCTATCTCCCCTTCCTTGTCCAGCCGTTTCATCTCGGTCAAGGCGTCGCGGGAAAAGTCAAAGGCGATGAAGTACCCGCGCCGCCGCTTGTCGCGCCGTATCGCCGTCTCAAACGCATCAATGTCGGGTCGTCCCGCTTTGTCTTTCTGCTTCACCTGTATCGGGTAGTACACATCCACATCACCAAAGAGACTCTGCCCTTCCTTTTTCTCTCGCTCCTGCTCAATCGGGTAGAGCTTGCCGTCAATGCCGTAGTCGCCCACCTTCACACGGTTCGGAATACCGCCGAGCGCGATGACCGCCCAGTTCTGAAACTCAAAGGGCGGGAGTACCCGCAAGTCGCCCTCGCTTCGCGGCATGTTGGCAACGGTAAAGTCCTTGTCTTCCTCAAGTCGGAAGTTGTCGTAGAGACGCTGTGCCATCACGCGGCAGGCGGTGGGTGAAATATCAATCCCGACCCATTTTCTCCCGAGCTTTTGCGCCGCAACAAGCGTGGTCCCACACCCGCAGAATGCGTCCAGCACCACGTCGCCCTTGTTACTGCTTGCTTCAATAATACGTTCCAAAAGTGCAGATGGTTTTTGTGTTGGATAGCCGAGGCGTTCTTTTGATTGTGAGTTTATGTATGGGATGTCCCAAACATCCCTTGCGTTGACCCAGTTATAGACACCCCCCTCGTCCTCAAAAAATTCTGCTGTTCCACCGCCGTAATCAATGGCCCCCGCTTTTCTTGATTTGCTTTTTGTATATGCTTTTTCTTTCTGCGAGTTGAAAGTGTACTTGTCAGATTTGGTGTAGAAAAGAATACTGTCGTGTTTACGCGCCCAATACTTCTGGCTTGATCCTCCAGTTCTGTACGACCAGATAATCTCATTTTGAAAATTGTTGAAGTCAAAAATCTGGTCAAGGAGTATCTTCACATAGTGGCTCGCGTGCCAGTCGCAGTGGTAGTAGAAGCTCCCCGTCTTTTTCAGCACGCGGTGAAGCTCCACGACGCGCGGACGCATCCAGTCAATGTAGTGCGCCGCGTCTCCGAAGCGGTCTTCAAACGCGCGCTTCTCCTGCGTGTCGCCCCAGAAGACCTCGTAGTTCCGGTTGCTGTTGAACGGCGGGTCAATGTATATCAAGTCCACCGATTCGTCCGGCAGGTCCTTGAGCACCTCCAGATTGTCCCCGCAGTAGATAATTTGTGTTTTGAGTTGATGCTTTGCCATGAGGAAAGCTCCCCAGTGGCACGCTCCCATAAAACACAAAGCCCACCGCTGGGAGGGCCTTGCGGCCCCTATACGAGTTTCCCCGTATAACGTAGGACACGCCCCAAACGATGGGTTTTCTGTGTCCTACGATTTCCGACCATGCCCCCTTACCATTGCTTGGTAAGGTGGTTTAGGTCTTTCAGCGATATTCAGTTGTCAAAGTCATTGTATCACAATTTTTTGTGTCAATCAGAAAATTGACACGAGGTGGTGGGTGTGTTTTTTACTTTATCCACACGGATTCCTAAGAACAGCGGGGTGTAAAATTATGCTTAGAAAAGCCCGTTCTTGGCTTTCTCCTTCTGCTGTTTTTAGCCCAGTCGGTTAAAGACGGTGGGCGTTAGAAGCTAAGAGAAACAACATGAGTTGTAGAAATAACAACAAATGTAAAACCTCACCCAAGCCAAGAAGCATCAGAGTGAGGTCTTACAGAAGGCGAAAGAAGTGTTAATTCTTTCGTTTCCACGAGAGATTCTCTCGTGGGCAGTGGGGCGAGTCTAAGCAGAAGTTGAGTCTCCAAAATTTAACTAGGGGTGCAATTCCCCCTCGCTCCACTGCTCAACAGAGAATCATAAAGAAGCGTAAAGAACTCCTGTTGGAGTTTCTTTATATTTTCAAGAACTGAATGTCATTTATGTGAATAATCCCGACCCTAAGATTATTGTTGTGTATGGGAGGCGCCGGGCCCCCTACGGCGCAAAACTATACTTTAGAGAATACCAAACTTAACAAGCACCTGCCACCAGAAAACCACTTGTAAACCTGCATATGTGGATAAATAGACATCCACTATTGGCAATGCTCCAGAAAAAACCTAGACCAGAGCCACCATTTCCAATCCCTTGACTTTCTCCGCCCAGGGTGTATAGTGTACTTGAAGTTCAGAGTTCTTAAGATTATTGACCTGACATACAGGAGGTTTCAGATGCCAAAAAGAGGAGCACGGTCGGGTGGCAAGTATGGCGGCGACCACACGACTGTAATACCAGCCGCTGGGGCCATCTGCGACATCGCAAACGCGTGTCCACACGTCACGCGTATCTCCCCGGGCTTTCTAAAGACAGGACTCAAGACAAACACCGGGCCGCGGCGAGTAAAGCTCACGCGACAGAATGGCGGCATTCTTCTCTCGGTGCGAGACAGCATCTCGCATCAGGAGATTCGTGTCTACACCGGCGACGTACAGGAAGCGATGCTCGCCATCGCTCGCGGTGCTCGCAATGCTGGGTTCCGCATCGCTTTCGGCAACGCAGACCCGACCTAACTCCTCCCTCCTCGCCCCCGCGGCGCGCATGCGCGCCGCGGGAACTTCTATTTTGTATACAAAAAACACCAAACACAACACTCTGACATTCTATAGAATGTTAGAGTGTTGTCGTTACATGTTGTGCATTACACGCTACACGTCAATCGTGGCATTCTTGGCATTGGACTGAATGAACGACTTGCGTGCAGGAACATCGGTACCCATCAGAGTATCAAATACACGGTCCGCTTCCTGCGCGTCTTCAATATGCACCTGCTTGAGCACGCGGTGTGCAGGATCCATCGTTGTCTCCCAGAGTTCATCGGCGTTCATCTCGCCAAGCCCTTTGTAGCGCTGTACCGAGACCTTGGTCGTCTTTTTCTTGTTGGACTGCTCTTCCGTCTCACCCACTTCCACCTCGTTCTCGTCGGTCTCTTCCGAGTTATCGGGAACTGGTTCTTCGTTCAGCTCAATTTTTTCTCTCTTAAGCCATGCCGTCTTCTCATCCTCGGTATAAAAATAGAATATCTCTTTGCCGCGCTTTATCTTATAGAGCGGCGGCTGGGCGATGTAGAGAAAACCACCTTCAACTATCGGTTTGAAGTAGCGGTAGAAGAGTGTGAGGAGAAGCGTGCGGATGTGTGCGCCGTCAACGTCGGCATCGGTCGCGATAATGACTTTGTGATAACGGAGTTTCCCGATGTCAAACACCTCGCCGATTGCCGTACCGAGCGCCACCACAAGATTCTTCACCTCCTGTGAGGCGAGCATTTTGTCCAGACGCGCGCGCTCAACATTGAGAATTTTACCCCGCAACGGAAGTACCGCCTGCGTCCGCCGGTCGCGCCCCTGCTTGCTTGAGCCGCCTGCCGAGTCCCCCTCTACAATGAAAAGTTCCGCCTCTTCGGCACGTCTCGTTTGACAATCGGCAAGCTTCCCGGGAAGTGTCGCTCCTTCAAGTGCACCCTTGCGAAGCACGCTGTCCTTTGCCGCCTTCGCTGCCTTCCGCGCGCGGAGCGCGAGCACCACTTTACCTATAATAGCCTTGGCGTCGTCCGGATTCTCTTCCAAAAATGTTGTAAACGCCTCACCAAAAACTGACTCCGTCGCACCGCGCGCCTCAACACTTCCGAGCTTTGCCTTGGTCTGCCCCTCAAACTGAATCTCGCGAAGCTTGACCGAAATGACCGCCGAGAGTCCCTCAAGTGCATCGTCACCAGCAAACGCGCCGTCCGATTCCTTCACCAGGCTACTGTTCTTGGCATACGTATTGAGTGTGCGGGTAAGCGCCGTCTTGAAGCCCGTGACGTGCATGCCGCCCTCGGCGTTGTAGGTGTTATTCGCAAACGCAAGAATGCGCGACGAGATGTCGTCGGCATATTGGAGCGCAATTTCAACCGTGACACCGTCAACCTCTTTCTCCGTATAGAAAACATGTTTGTGAATCGGCTTGAGATATCTGTTTGTGAACTCAACAAGCGAGACAAGTCCCCCTTCAAAATAAAACGTCATTGATGGAACGTCCCATCCTGCCTCGTGGAGATAAAACACATCCCCCGGCACTTCACTCTTTTGATTCCGCGCGTCAAGTACACTGATGCGGAGTCCCTTCACGAGATACGCCTGTTGGCGCAAGTGATTCACGATTTTCTCCCAGTTCCACGCAATCTCCTTAAAAATGTCGGGGTCTGGGTCAAAGGTGATGACGGTACCCGTGCGCTCCGATGAACCGATTTTTTTGACCGCCGCCTTCCGCTTGCCGCGCACATACTCCTGCACATAGTTACCACCATCGCGGTGCACTTCTGCTTTCGTATACACCGAGAGCGCGTTTACCACCGAGACGCCGACGCCGTGGAGCCCGCCGGACACCTTGTAACTTTCGCCGCCGAATTTTCCGCCGGCGTGAAGCGTCGTCATGATGGTCTCAAGCGCCGAGACGCCGGTCTGCTTATGTTTATCTACCGGAACACCTCGTCCATTATCTACCACCCGCACACGATTCCCGGGGAGGAGTACCACCTCAATATCGTTTGCAAACCCGCCCATCGCCTCGTCGCGCGAATTGTCAAACACCTCCCAGATGAGATGGTGGAGCCCCTCAACGCCCGTCGTGCCGATATACATGCCGGGACGCTTACGCACCGGCTCAAGCCCCTCAAGGACGGTAATGTCCTCGGCACTGTAGCGCTTGGTAGCTTCTTTAGCTTCACTGGCTTCTGGCTTTTTAGACGATTTTTGGAGAGCCATAAAGTGGCGGGTGTGGCAAAAGCGAGAGCTTTTGCCACACCCCCAGTATACCAAAATATCCCTAAAATACAAGCTATTTTCTGGATTTGTGTGTATAAAAAACGGTTGTTTACCTGCCGAAAAACACCGCCAAACCCCGCCACACTTTTTGAAAATCATCGTAAAGAATAAACTTCTCTTTCCCTTCCGTCGCACCGCGAGCAGGATCATTGTAGAAAAAACCCTTCTCGTCATACCCGGTGAGCGCTACAAGGTGAAATGTTCTAGGGTCGGTGTGGTCGGTGGAAATAGAGACCGCCGGAACCTCACCCCGTCCAAGCGCTTGTTGTAACTCCTCTACACCCTTTTGTTTGTCATTCTTGAACTCCGCTCGATGTGCCTGCGCTCCGTGCGTTTTTGCAAGCGCTACAAGCGCATCGTGTTTCCACCCAACGTTGTCTAAGTACCCGCCCATCGCCACCCCCTCCCCAATCAGCTTTCCTACATCCGGTATTCTTATACTAGTGTTTTGCAAAACACTAGTATAGTACTCCAGTGCCATTTTGAGCACGGTGATGCCGCATGCACGTCCATGCCATTCCTCGGGCACGTCATCGCCGTTTTGCGAATAAAACGGCACATCTAAAACAACCTTCTCTTTCATTTTTACTCTTTACTTTTTAATTTTTCTACCGAACTTCCCATCTTTTTTCTAAGACCACCCTACATACAATGCTGATTATACTAACTCACCGGCGTGCCTCCTTAATTCTTCAAGCAGAGCATCCCTGCTCCGGAGTTCTGTTCTCTCATGCGGAATTTCAACAACAAAACGTGGAGTCTCATCGAGAATAATCCTGCCGTGGCCGACAATGTTTCGAAATTGTTCGCTTGTCTCCACCTCTTCTTCAACAACCGCCCCGGTGGCGAATGAAGCGTGGATAACCTTACCATCCCCAACAAAGACGCCGACGTGATCTATCCCATGAGGAACCGCGGTGCCGGGCATATACTCCACGGTTTCATACCTAATAGGTTCTTCCCTAACCATTCTGTCTAATATGCGCGAATAATATTCGCCCTTAACACTATTGAACTGTTTGGTGTTGGCAAAAATTAGATCGCCGGGCTCCAGCTGCTCTCGTTCCATTCGTTTTGAAAAGACAAACTGGTCCACAGAAATCCTCGGGATGGCATACCCCGCCTCCACCGCCGCCCATGCCGTAAGCGACGAACAATCAAAGGTCTCCGGCGCATCGTTAAGAACACTAGCGCCTCTTTTGTATGGTTTCCCTAAAACTTTTTTGACCGATTCTAGAAATCGCTTGCGTGGCTCAACGACGCTATAGGTAAAACCGGCTCTTTGAAGAACCTCCTCACTAATCTCCTCCGTCGATAGTCCAACTCGATAGTTCATGACTGGCGCACTGTGGCTTCAAATTCTTTCTCGGTAGCTTCTTCAACTTTGGCGTGTACTACGTTCACCTCCTCGTTGGTGAGCGTTTTCCCAAGGTCGCGGTATGTGATGCGAAACGTATAGCTCACCTTATCCTTTCCGAACTTCTCGGCGTTCTCATATTTGTCGGTTTGCGTAACTTCTTCAACCTGCGTACCCCCGATGTCGCGAATCAGGTCAAAATAATCATTGGGGACAAAGTCCGTGCTGACAATGAAAGAAATATCACGCTCGACCGGCGGGAACTCGCTCACCTCTTGATAGGTCTGCCCCAGCTTCAGTTGCTTTGTGACCCGCGGATCCTCCGACCACAGGAGACGAATGTCTGGAAGGTTCATGGACGCCATGGCCAACCGCTCAAGCCCGAAGCCGAACGCCCATCCATGGTATCCGGTGAGCCCGAAGTTAGAAAGTACCGATTTTCTAGCCATGCCCGAGCCGAGCATCTCTATCCACGTGCCGTTAATCTCCGCCTCCATCTCGTAGGACGGATCAGTGTACGGAAAGTTGTGGTCGTAGAAGCGGTAGTTGATTTTGCCGAAAATGCTTTCTGCAATTTCGGAGAGCACTTCTTTGAGATTGTCCGGTGTGATGGTGGCTCCTTCGTCCGGCCCAATATAGAGTCCGCCGAACTGGTGAAAGACGTTCATGTGACTACGGTCAATCTCATCCTTGCGGTACACCTTGCCGTAGCAGATAACTCCGAGCGCCTCCTTGTTTTTGATCCTCTCTTTGATCTCCGGAAGGTTGAGGTAGTAGTACCAGAAGACCGTATCATGGGTGCGGAGCACGTGGTCACTGTCCACATAGTATGTGTCCGAGGCGCTTCTGGCTGGATGCCCGGGCGGCATATTAAACAGGTCAAAAAGAATGTGTGCTGACACAATCTCGGGAATGACAATCTCATCAAAACCCTTGAGACTCTCAACACCGCCGGCTCGGTCAACAATTTCTTTGAGCGGACTACCCGCGGTGCGAGAGAGATCGAGCATGGCAAGAACGCGCCGCAGGCGCGCGGCCTCGGCGTCACTGCGTAAAGCAAGTCCGGCTAAAACCCTCTCTTCCTCGTCACGCGGGACAAAATACACCCTTCCCGGAACTTTCTGCATAGAGTATAGTATAGCCAAAAGTTGTGCACTTCGGAACCGTTGACCCCCTGCGGCGCGAGGCGTAAGGTGTGAGCGGAAAATAGAACGCCGGAGTCAGAGAGGTCATTATACCAAAAAGTTCGGACTTACTTCCAGCAGAACCCCGAATGATGAGGCACGCGCGGAGGAGCGAGGTCTCGGGGAGGAATCCGCGCGGGTTTCGCTTTTGAATTTTTTTTGGCGGCTATCTAAAATTCGTGTTCCTTATCAATTTCAAGAACCACGAATTTTATTCCTTTTGGCTCTAGCACTTTTGGCGGTATAGCGTGCGTAGAGCCGGGCTGTTTCAGAATGCCCTCATGCACAGGAAAACAAGTTCTCGGTTTGATTTCAAGTGCGTACTCAATCGCCTCTAACAATCTCATCCATGGCCCTGCCACAGGCAGAGCCAAAACCTCAACTTGTTTTCCTGGATTGGTAAAAGCATCGCCAGGATAAAAAAGTTTATTCGCGATAAAGTAGCCAGTATTTTGGATTGGCGGAATGGAAGTGTGCATGAGGGCATGGTCTTTACCAAATCCTTCAATCAAAACTCCGTTTGCGTCAGAATTTTGACCATTTTCAACTACACTGAAAGCAATACCGTCTTTTACCAAAAGCGTGCCGACACTTTTATTCGCGATTATTTTTGCTTGTGGGTTATTTTTCAAAAGTGCTTTCAGCGAATCAATATGAAAATGGTCGGCGTGTTCGTGCGTGATTAAGACAAAATCTATATTTTTAACTTCGCTCTGTTGCGTTGAGTAAGTTCCGGGGTCGGTCAAAATTCTGACTCCTTTTTCCTCTATCAACAAACAACAATGTCCAAATTTTGTGATTTTCATAAAATTATTTTTGATTTTCAATAAATCTGAATCTCGGAATTTTCTTGCCCTCAATTTCTACTTCTTCCAAAAACATTTCTAGTGACCTAACCCATAAGCCGTGCTCACCATACAAAGCCCGATAGACCACCAACTCTTCTAAATTTTCGCTATGTTTTGCAATACCAATAACCTCGTATTGTTTTCCTTTGTAATGCTCGTATTTTCCTAATTGTAATTTTCATTCATAATTTATAACTCTTTGACAATGTCTATTTGTTTATCTAAAACTACATCTTTCTCTCCAAACTTGAACATCGCTTTTAGCAGATTGCCTTTTACTACTTCTGGCAACCAGAAAATATCATCTGGCCACATATTTTGAAATGGCAATTCATTTACTGAAAACCATTCGGGTTTCATCTCATCGCTTTCTTTCGGTTCACCTTTCCAATTTTCGGCAAGATAAACATGAACCATTTGATCCCACGCAGAATTATGCGGAAAATAAAAGGATAATTCTGCAACCCTGCTTAAATCTTGTACATCAACAAGTATTTCTTCTTTTGCCTCACGTTTTGCCGCCTCTTCGATTGTTTCGTTTTGACCATCAACTTTTCCTCCAACGCCGTTCCACCTATTCATACCAAAACCACGCTTTTTCATAGCAAGACAAATATCTTTTATTTTCCCATCAGTTCTTTTAACCAAGAAAACAAGTGTGGCGTTTCGTAATTCATTCATAAAAATTATTTTGAAGGTTCATCGACATATTCAAGAAACAGTTTTTTCTCGAAACCGCCACGTTTTTCTTTCTTTGCTAATTTTTGTTTTTCGACCTCTGCGATAGTTAATTTGTTATTTGTTGCAATTGACTCTACCAATTCCAGCACATCTGATAATTCGTTCAAAATTTCTTCGGAAGTTTTTGCTTCCAATAATTCTTTTGCTTCCTCGACTAATTTTTCTTTAAGAGCAATCGTGAATTTCTCGTCGTCTAGCACCAAAACTTTGGGGATGGCATTATCCTTTTTGATAATTTCGGGAATTTTATCTCGTATGAGTTTGTTATAAATTTTCCGATTCATAAACTTAATTTTTGTCAAAATATTTTTTCAACGCATCAAAATAGTCACTTCCGTCATCGACTTCTACATAATCACTTTCGCCCACCCATTTAAATTTATTGTGCTCATCGCTCAACTTTATCTCCCCCGAAATATATTTACATCTGAACCCCACGAGATATACAACTTTTGGATAATTTCTGTGGTTTTTGGGAAATTCGTGATACCAGACAACAAATGGATCGCCAACCTCAATTTCTAGTCCAGTTTCCTCTCTTACTTCTCGTTGAAGCGAACGAAACAAACTTGACGCGTCGGCATCCTTCGCTTCTCCTACTTGGATTTTTCCACCAGGAAAATCCAACCCTTCGCCGGGGTCATTAAGAATCAAGACTTTTCCGTTTTTTTCGATAAATGCTTTTTGTCCTACACAAAATAATGCATCTTCATTCATAGATTTATTTTAGCATTTTTTCTGATTGATTTAAAGATGCAGTAGCCGCCAAAAAATCTGAAAGCAAATCCCGCCCGCATTCCTCCCAACACCTGCGGGCGAGAAAGGAAAAAACCAATGGGCGGCACTTTATGCCGCCCACCGATTCGTCGGTCAAAAATCGGAAAGTCTAACTCTGGAGCCGCCTCTCGGACTTGAACCGAGAACCCTCACTTTACAAAAGTGGCGCTCTACCATTGAGCTAAGGCGGCAGTTTATTTTTACCATCCCGACGTTTTAGTCGGGACCTCGACCGAAGCGTCGGGGTTGGGCCCTGTCCGCCCTCTGGCGGAAATTGAGCTCAGGTGGCAACCAACACCAGCTTACAAAAAATGTACCGGGGTCGCCAGCTACTTAGTATGCCCGTTCTCCCGTCGTGCTGTTTCCTTGTGCGCGGCAATATCGGTAAGATACCTACTTGCTGAACCATTCTTCTCAAGTACGCCCCTCGGGCGCATGCGTGTTCCATTCCCTATCCGCAGAGCTGTTGCCGCGGCACGTCGATAGAGCACGTGAACGAGAATACGCGCGCGGTGCTTCAGCCACCACAAAATTGCCCGCACGGAGAACAGTACAGCGCGCCGAATGTCGTCATCGCGCCGCGCAAGCCACTCGGGCAGAAAAAACCGTTTGCCGGATTCTTCTTCAATAAGCCGCGAGCCGACAATGAGCACGATGCCGATGCACGAAATGCCAAGAAGTGTAATGAGAGTGGTCATACCACGCTACACAGCAAACTTCACAACCCTGCCGAGCTTCGTCCGCTCGCCAAACTTTTGTGTCGCATCCTGAATGAGATCGGCCACCGTGCGGCTTGGGTCTTTAATGTACGGCTGTGCGAGCAATTCCTTCGTTCCCGCCTCAAGCACCGCGTCGTCCGTTGCCGCCACCTGCATGGCAATTTCATAGGCGAGCTTTTTGAACCCCTCGTTTTTGGCGACAAAATCCGTTTCACACAAGAGTTCTGCCATGGCACCAACCGTGCCACCGGCATGTAGATACGCTTGCACGATACCAGACCCAAGCGACCTACCCGCCTTCTTTAGAGCAACACCAGCACCTGTCTTGCGAAGTGCCGCGCGTGCCTGCTCTATATTTCCTCCCGCCGCTTCAAGCGCCTTTTTGCATTGAATGACCGAGATGCCGGTCTCTTCTCTCAAAACCTTTATTTGTTCTGCGGTCACTGTCATAGGAATTATTCCCGGTCTTCTTTCTGTGGTGCCGCTTTCTTTTCTTTGGAGGCCACCGCAACACCTCTCTTGTACGCCTCAACAATGCGACTCACAAAAAAAGCAATGCTCCTGATGTTTGCGTCGTTTGCCGGAATCGGATAGTCAAGAACGCTTATGTCACAGTCGGTGTTAGCAAGTGCGACAACGGGAATATGAAGTTTCATAGCCTCATGTACCGCAGTCCGCTCCTCTCTCGGGTCAATCACGAACAGTGCTGCCGGAAGATTCTTCATCCGCACCAAACCTCCGAACGTGTCCTCAAGATCTGCCGCCTCCCGATCCATAAGAAGACGCTCATGCTTGGTGTATTTATCAAGCTCTCCCTTTTCCTTTTTCTCGCGGATTTCTTCAAGGCGATTCACGCGCTTCCGGATTTCATCAAAATTGGTAAGTGTGCCTCCTATCCAGCGCCCCGCAACATACGGCATGCTGACTGCCTCGGCGCCACTAGCAACCATTGCCGCGGCTTCGGGTTTGCCAATCACAAAGAGTATCTGTTTTCTCGTTTGGGCAAGTCCGCTCACAAATGCTTCAGCCTTTTGGAGTTTTGTGTACGTCTTCTCCAAATCAAAAATCTCCACGGTGTTTTTAACACCGAAAACGTACTTTGCCGTTGATGGGTGACGACGTGTTTTCTTATAACCGTAGTGAGCGCCAACACCGAAGAGTTCATCCAGCGGCGCCTTGTTTGTGTCAACAGAAAGAGATGCTTTGTCAGTCATAATGCTTAAAAAAATCCCCGGAGGGACGACACCAGTGTATCAGAGAGTATGGATAGGCGCAACCGTATCAGTATAGTGCATCCGCCTCTTGGAGTCCTGTAATAATAGGCGCGAGTCCACCCGCCATGACACCTTCAATGTTGCTCCACGATCTTTTAATGCGATGGTCAGTGACTCGATCTTGTGGAAAATTATACGTGCGGATTTTCTCTGAACGGTCACCGGTGCCGATTTGTGCCTTCCGTTCTGATGCATAGTGCCGTGCCTCCTCCTCATCTTTGAGTGCTTGAAGTTTGGCAACAAGAATACTCATCGCCTTGTCGCGATTCTTCTGTTGGCTCCGCTCGGAGGTGGAACGGACATCAATACCCGTCGGTTTGTGAATAAGACGCACCGCTGTTTCAACCTTGTTCACGTTCTGCCCGCCTGCCCCGCCCGAGCGGGAAAACTCCATCTCAATATCGGCGGGGTTCACTTCAACAGTTGTCTTGGCGCGAACTGGAAGCACTGCAACGGACGCTGTGGAGGTATGGATGCGTCCCATTTTCTCGGTTGCCGGCACGCGCTGGACACGATGCACCCCCGTTTCAAACCGAAGCTCCCGATAGACATCAAGTCCTTTTATTTCAAAACTTGCCGACTTGTATCCGCCGAGCTCCGCACGTGATTCGTCAACAACACCGACCCGCCACTCCTTTATCTCAGCATACCGCCGATACATTTCCGCAAGTTCCTCGGCAAAGAGCGCCGCCTCCTCGCCCCCGACGCCCGCCCGGACTTCAAGAATGATTTCGTTTGGAAATTGCTCCTCCTCTTGTTCCGCTCTCCGTATCTCTTCAATCTGTTTGAGAAGTGCTTCTTTCTGTTCCCCAATCTGCTTGAGCTCGTCTTCCGCAAGCTCCTGAAGTGATGCGTCCTCTCCTGTCATCTGTCTCACCTCTTCCTCTTTGTGTGTGAGACGTTCGTATTCAGCTGCGAGGAAGCTCGTCTTCGGATTCCTTTTTAACTCTTCAATGGTAGGTGCCATATGCTGTATCGTACCACGGCAAACGCCCCCGTATCGCAGGGGCGTTTGCTGTACATATAAACGTTACTTCTTTTTCCCTTGTGCGGCGGCTTGCCGTGCTTTGAATTTCTCAACCCGCCCGGCAGTGTCTACCACTTTCTCCACCCCCGTCCAGAACGGGTGACATGCCGAGCAAATTTCAACGTGAATGTCCTTTTTGGTAGAGCCAACGGTAAAGGTATTCCCGCACGCACAGGTAACTTTGGCATCTGTATAATATTCCGGGTGCGTGTCTTTTTTCATATGATTGCGTCGAGAGTGTATCACCACTAACGGTCATCTGCAAGTATCTACGACCGCGCCAAGATATCAATCTGAATCTGAAATCCGTCGGCAAGTCCCATAACTTCATCACCGTAGAATGCATACGCCGGTTTCTCGGCATTCGCCCACCCGGCAAAGTAGCGAAGCGCCGCGAGTCGTTCCGCCGCGCGCGTGCCGCGATCGGCGCCATTGTCAGCCAACAAAAGCGCGGAGGCGGTAAACGCATCAAATGCATCATACGGATTCGGCGGGTTATGCCCGGTTACCTGCGCAATCCGGTCTTTGTACAATACCCATGTTGATGGAATGAATTGCGCCGGACCCATCGCGCCGCCCCACCCGTATGACGGCGCCGCCGACACCGGCATTGAGTCGGGGTCAAGACCCAGTTCCGCCATGAGTTGCTCAAAAACGGGCTGATCGCGCGTCGGGTGCATGTCCGTACGCCAATTCCCGTTGCCCAAAAATTCTCCCAAACGGGTTTCTTCCTGTATGACACCCAAAATAAGCGCGGGACGCACGCCGGTTAATTTGGAAGCGCTGTTCGCAAGGTCAAGCGCCTCGCCAAACGAAATGGCGGTGGAACCGCGAAGCGCAAAGAGCTGCGCGCGAATCTGCGCCGCCGACTGCTGTTTAACGGCGATAATCGCCTGATACCCCGCCTCAATGCCCCGCGACACCTCAAGGAGCTGCGCCTTTTCGCGCTCCTGTCGTTCAATTTTTTGTTTCTCCAACACCTGAATCTCCTTGAGCCGCAACTCTTCCGTGCGCCGGTCCTCAAGTGAACGTTTCTCTACCTGCGTGGTGCTTTTAGTGTCCTCAATCTCACGAAATGACTCGTGAAGCGACGCCTTGATGTTGGTAAACGAATCAAGGTCTTCAAAAAACTCGGAGAGATTCTGATTCCCGAGTACCACCTCCACGAGCGACGTGCCGTCTATCTGGTCGGTTTTTCTGATAAGCTGGGCGAGTGATTCTTTCTCGCGAAGCATTTTTTCCGTCAGGTCGCCTATCGTGGTCTCGCGGACGCCGATTTCGCCGGTAAGTTTTTGGATGGTGAGCTCGCGGGCTTCTATGGCAAGCTGTGACTTCCGTATCTCCGCGTCAAGAATAGCGACATCGCGCGCAAGCGATGCCGAGTCCTGCCGCCGCTCATCAAGTATTTTTTGCTGTTCGGCAATCTCCGCCTCTACTCTGTCCAGGTCCCGCTGTAGCGCGCGTTGGCGCGCCGCAACTTCTTCCTCGCCGACATTCTGCGCGGCAAGCGGACCAGGGACGGTATATACGCCGAGAACAGCTACCCCGATGAGCGCCGTAAACACAGTGCGTTGTATGCAACGTATCATGACCTGTTTCATTGTACCGCAGGTTATGCCCGCGCGCTTTTTATTAACCACTCGCTGTTTAACGGCGATTTGTGGTTGGTCACTTCTGTGGAGGAGTTTCCGTGTCTTCAGCGGGCACAGCCGCTTCTTCGTCCGCTTTGCCTTTTTCACCCGCAACCTCAATGGATGCCATGTCAATCTCGCCCGGCACTTCTTCCTCCTCTTCTTTCGGCGCGGCGATGGAAACAACAATGTCGTCAGAATCGGCAAGTGCCTTCACGCCGGGCGGTAGTGGAAGATCTTTGATTGTGAGGTGACTGTCCAGCTCGGCAAGTCCCGATACGTCAACATCAATCTCACGCGGCAGGTCTTTCGGCAAGGCCTCTATCTCGAGCTCATGCAACACCTTGACCAATGTGCCGCCGAGATTCTTGACCGCAGGAGCCATGCCGATGAAATTGAGCGGCACTTCTACCTCAAGCGTCTTGCCCTTCTCAATCACATAAAAATCAGCGTGGATTGGCTTCCCCGATACCGGGTGTGTTGTGACCTCCTGAATAAGCGCCTCTTTTGCCTCACCAACACCTTCAAGTGAGAGGATGGAACTCTCGCCTGCCTCGTGCCATATCTGTTCAAACTCCTTTTCGGAAACAACAACGGGTGTTGACTCCTCCTTCCGTCCATAGAAGACGGCTGGGATGCCGCCCTTCTTACGGACGGCTTCCGGTTTTTCCTTCACGTCGCGTTTCTGGATTTTCAGGTGAAGCATAGAGTCCCAGTATACGAAAATATCTGAAAAAGGCAAGAGGAAGCGCCCCGGAATGGGGGCGTTCTGTGTCATGCTTGCTGTGTATGATTGCGCTAAGCTCCCGTACATTGTTCGTCCAGCGCATTTGCCCGAGCGCGAGTCGCCAGATACCAATTGCCAGTGGGTTCGGTGAGCCCGAGCGGGGTGAGAATGATGTCGGCATACGCCGCCTGGAACGCGCTCACCGCCGTTTGGGTTATCGATCCGTAGAACCCGGTGTTTACCGGAAACATGAAGTGTCCCTGCTCGCGGAGAAACGCCTGGATATCAGCTACCTCTCCTCCGATGTCGCCCAGATCATGGTTCTGCGTAAAGCGGGGGCAAGAAGATGGTGTTTCCTCTCCGAGAAGTGCTGCGATCTGCTCCCTAATCTCCTGGATGCGTGTGATGATATCGTCGATAGTCGCGGGCGGGGTACTTGAAGGTTGTACCGTACTCCGAATGGTCCTGGCAATCCTATGGAAGGACGTGCCGCCGCTCGACGGGGCAGGCTCCGGTTCAGGTTCCGGAACCTCAAGCCCTTGCCACTGGAGGGATGGGTACCCGCTATTCAGTTCGGCGTTGATCTCCCAGACAGTAGTGAAGTCCCATACCTCGCTTAATCCTTCGGTAGCTAGATTAGTGTAAGTATCGACGTTCTGCATCTCAAGCGTTGTCTTACCGGTACCTCCACCATCGCTCGTTGCCTGCCCAGACGTGTCCGTATCCCAGAATGAATCGGGGGCCGTGCCGGGGTCACCGGACTCAGGGTCCGTCGCTGCAAAACCGGCAAGACCCGAGTCGCCGCTGACACTTCCTGTGGAATATGATTTCTCGATGACTCCCGGGTCTACGTGGAGTCCGGCAAAGCCACCGGCAAACTCCCCTCCGCTCACATCACCCATGGCATATGCATTGATGATGCTGCCGAGGCTGTTTCCCACAAATCCTCCCACACCAAAGGTACCGGTGACATTTCCTACGGCATATGAACTGCTGGCTGTTCCGCTGTTACTCCCGATCAAACCACCGACAGCGAAAGCTCCATTTACATCCCCTGTCGCATACGAGTCGGTGACCGTGCCGCCGCTTCGGTTGATGCCAACCAGTCCACCTGTGTTTGAGCCAACCCCAGTTACCGTAGTGGAAGCATACGAATCTTCGATCGTCCCGCCAGAACTCTGATCTCCCACGACACCGCCCACGCGGCCTTGTCCGCTTATCGATCCGGTCACCGAGACATTCGTTACCGTGCCGGCACTGATACCCACGATACCTCCGGTGGAATCAGTGGCTGATGTGATGTCAGCGTCGATCAAATCAACGTCACTTACCTCGGCACCACCACTCAATCGTGAAAACAATGCCGCAAAAAAGACTGTGGATCCTTCGCCGGGGAAGACGAAGTTCATAAACAAGCCGGTGATGGAAAACCCCTGTCCGTCAAACGTACCAGTGAAATTAGCTTGCGGAACCACCCCGATGGGCGAGAAGCCGGCTCCGTCATTATAGAGCGCCCCGCCTTCGCTCGTATCCGCTGTACAATCGATATCGTTAGCGAGCACATAATCTTCTGCTAAGTTATCGTCCATCGCCTGAAGTTCCACGCATGTCGTGATTTCCGTAAGTGCATACGCTCTCGGGGTGCCTGTAAGTGCTAGTGCAAAGACCAGTCCAAAGACAAACAGAAATATGTTGCGCCTGGAGAGAAATTGAGGCGATTGTATCATTGTAGATAAAATATCACGTCCCATATTTCCGGTAACACTATATAATAAACTCATTAGAGCTCACTATAGTGGAAGTAATTATCCACACATAGGGAACACTACAGATTGTTGAATAGCCGCAGTTTGTTCTCTACTGTCTCTTGAACACTTTGCACTACTGGCTTCAGAAGCCGGTAGGGAGCAAGTTCGTCCGGGTGGCCAATGAGCGTCTGCTTGAGCGCGTCGCGGTACGCAACCCGCAGTTCCGTTGAAATGTGTACCTGCGCAATACCCGCCTCAATGACGGCGCGGATATCCTCATCGGTGTTGCCCGATGCGCCGTGAAGCACAAGCGGAATGCCGACCGCCTCTTTGATACTCCTGACGCGCTCACTGCTCAATCTCGGCTCCCCGCCCTTTACCATGCCATGCACATTGCCAACCGCCGGCGCGAACAAATCAACACCTGTTTCACCCACAAACGCCGCAGCCTCTTCTGGTTTGGTCATCTGCTCCTCCGTGACAACCGCTCCCGCGGGGGGCGCGTCAATAATAGTGGAGCCCTTGCCGATAAACCCCAGTTCCGCCTCAATGAGTATGTCGGGCGCGTGCTCCCGGGCGTACGCTATACACTGTTTGGTAATCGCAAGATTTTCGTCATACGGGAGCGCCGCGCCGTCAAAAATAACCGAGTCAAACACATTGGAGTCAATCGCCTCCTTCACACGCTCAAACGAGTATGAGTGGTCGGCGTTCAGAAACACTGGGGTACCTTCGGCGCGAATGCTTGCCACGAGCGCTCCAATTTGTGCGATACCGATGAAGTCCCGCTCGTCCTCCGATACACCGATAACCACTGGCACGTCAAGAGAACGCGCTGCACGCACCACCCCCCAGAACATCTCTATGTTCGCAATATTGAAATGGCCAAGCGCAACCTTTCCCCCTCCCACATCTCTAAACACTTCCTGGAGTGTCAACATACCCATAGTGTACCACATGATATACTCACGGGTATGCATAGGTTTGATTTCGTGGCGCTCGGCGATACGGTCACTGACGAGTTCATACAGCTCAAGGATGTCCGTATTGATACTAACCGAGACCCCGAGGATAAGGGATATAAGGAAATCTGTTTCCGATTTGGCGACAAAGTGGAATATGAGTCGGTAAAAATCATTCCGGCAGTCGGCAACGCTGCAAATGCCGCGGTCGCCGCAACCCGGCTCGGACTGAAGACGGCATTCGTTACCGACATTGGCGGAGATGACCTCGGCACAAAAAAACTTGATGCACTCAAAGCAAACGGTGTTGACTGTGAGTACGTGCATGTGCACGAGAGTATGGAGAGCAATCATCACTACGTACTTCGCTACAAAGCAGAGCGTACCATTCTCATCAAGCATTGGGACTATCCGTATACGCTGCCGCAAAACCTTGAACCGCCCCGATGGCTCTATTTCAGTTCAGTGGGTGAACACGGCCTCCCGTACCACCACGAGATAGCCCGCTATCTCAAGGCACATCCAGAGATAAAGCTTGCATTCCAGCCCGGTACGTACCAGATCAATGTAGGTGTTGAAGCGATCAAGGATATCTACGAAGAGACCGACATCTTCTTTTGCAACAAGGAGGAGTCATGGCGTATCCTCAACAATGACGAGAAAGATATCGTAAAACAGCTCGTCGCTCTCCGCGCACTCGGTCCAAAGCTCGCGGTCATCACCGACGGAACAAACGGTGCGTATGCCGATGACGGGAACGAGGTATGGTTTATGCCTATGTACCCCGACGTGAACCCGCCAGTAGACCGCACCGGGGCAGGTGATGCGTTTTCATCAACATTCACCGCCGCTGTTGCTGCGGGTAAACCGATAAATGAGGCGCTCTCGTGGGCACCCATAAACTCAATGTCGGTCGTACAATATATAGGCGCACAGGAAGGACTCCTCACCCGCAAACAACTTGAAAAGTACCTTCGTGAGGCGTCACAGGACTACACCCCAAAGAAAATCGGCTAATTTTGTTGTACACAGACAACTTTTCAAGAAACAGATACCATAGACGTAGACCAACTGCCCGTAAAGGAGGCACGAGATGAAGCGAACTGTCGCCGTCAGTGTCCTCCTCTGGGCACTGCTCTTTCAAAACGTAGAGAACTGACCCGGACCCCGAAATTTTGACACTCGGTCGAATTTAAAAACCGAGTAATATGAGAGGCACATGGGTTCAAAACACAGACTCGCACCCGAGGTGAAGGCGGACATCGTCCGCAGAATCAAAGCAGAAGGCGTCACGGTACAGCAAGCCGCCAAAGAACACGG
>JAKEFG010000024.1 GCA_022616195.1 Candidatus Wolfebacteria bacterium
AAACTTGAAATTGTCGCTTCCTTTCAGGAAGCCCAAACTGCCAAAGAACCTGAAAACAAATCGACTCGAACCATGTTTTGTAAGGGCAAAAGAAATTTTTTCATAAGATTTTTTGAAAACAGAAACTCGAAGGGGTTCCTGTTTTCGTTTGACAACTCGCTAAAGTCAATGTTAGATTATTAGCCGAACAGTACATTTCCAAACCAAAAACTGAAAGGAGGTATCCTCAATGCGAACCGAAACGTCTCGCCTCAGGCAAGTCGTGCGGTTCTGCGTTGCAGGAGCCGCCGGCGTTATTGCCTACTACGCCGCGTTGTACGGCCTCACGGAGTACTTCGGCGTCTGGTATGTCATTTCTGCGGTGGTTGGGTTCATTCTGAACACCGGATTGAACTTCACGCTTCAGAAATTCTGGACATTCCAGAACAAGGAAACTCACATGGTTCGCCGTCAGCTCGTGCTGTATGTCGCCATGACCGTTTCCTTTCTCGTCGGCAACACTGTCTTTCTGTACCTCATGGTGGAGTATCTGCACATGTGGTACATCGGAGCGCAGGTGATTCTCACGGCGGTTATCTCCGTCTTGAGTTTCATCATCTCTGGCAAAATCTTCAAGAACGAAAGGAGGTTGGCATGAGCGACAGAGCACGAGAGCTACTGGAACTTCTGTACGTGCCGGACGCCGTCTACCTGCAAGAGGTGGTGGCTTACTCGGCAGAACAAAAGTCGGCAAGCGGACGATTCGCCGTACCGCGTTCGCACTCGTACACCCGACAGCCGATTGAGTACGTGACGGCGGAGCAGTATGTCCGTTGTCTCTCGCAACTCTCGTATGTTGTCGTTGGTTTCCTTATTCAAGACAAGGTTGCCGACTTCGACTTCGCGGATTACGAGACATTCAAGCGGCTCATGGTCGAGTGCAAGATGTGGTTCCGACGGAGCAACCTCCGCTATCTCAAGAACATTCCGAAAGGGACGGACTTCGAGTTGTCGTTGACTTTGAAAGAAGTCGGCACGCTCCGGGTCTTCTCAATCTGTGTTCTTGAGATCGGCGGCGTGATTCGCGGTGAACTTGAGTTTGTCGCCCCGCTCAACAGCAAGGGGTGACCCAGGGCGCTTCTCCTCGCTGAGTCGCGCCCCTTTCTATTTCTGATTTGAAAGAACTATTTTGTGCGTGCTCCGCACGTTCGAATTTGTATTCCGCCAAAGAAAAACTTGAAATTGTCAGTGTGCGCGGCGGAGCCGCTCATTTTTGCCCGCTACACCCGAGCCGCGCGAAGCGCGGCGAGGGAATGCAGTTCGAGCTATTTTAAAAATACACCGCCAACTGGGAAATGAAGTCACTGACCCGTCCACCTTCTCATTCTCGGCATGGTATAGTGCCTGTATGAAACGCTATCTCGCGACCCTCCAAAACTACCTCCTCAAGGAAATAAACGCGGTCATCCGCTATCTCATCATCTCCGACGTCGTCTTGACGGGCGCGGCGGCGCTTCTCGCGCCCATCTTCGCCATTTTCATTGAGGACTTCATCCGCGGCGGCAACGCCGCAGTCGCGGGCGTTGCCGCCGGCATTTACCTTTTCACGAAAAGCATCGCGCAGATACCCGCCGCAATGGTTGTAGACAAAATACGCGGCGAGAAAGACGACTTTTACATCATGTTCATCTTCACGCTTCTCATGGCGGTAATTCCCCTTCTCTATCTTGTCATAGACACGCCGCTCGGGCTCTACGTCGTGCAGTTTGTGCTCGGACTCCTCACCGCCTTCACCTACCCTTCGTACATGGCAATATTCACCCGCCACATTGATAAAACAAAAGAAGGCACCGAGTGGGGCACGTACTTCACGCTCACCGACCTTGCCTCGGCAGGACTCTCCGCCATCGGCGGCGTCATAGCAACAACCGTCGGCTTCCCCGCCCTTATCGTTGCCGTGGTCATACTCTCCTTCATCGGCTCACTGCTTCTTTTCCCTATCAAACCGTACCTCAAGTTTGCCCACCACCGATAGCGGGGCATCTTTGTTGACAATCGCGTTGGCGTACCGTAAAGAGATGTTATGATGACAACATGCGTCAACTGCACAATCGGGGTTTCACGTTGATAGAACTCCTCGTGGTCATTGTCATAATCGGCATACTGTCGGGAATCGTGCTTGCCTCCCTCAACGAGTCGCGCGCCAAGAGTCGCGACGCGCGGCGCGTGCAGGACCTGCACCAGATTGAAAACGCGCTTGCAATCTACTCTGCGAACAACGGCCTGTATCCGGTTGCGGCAACCGAGGTAACACTCACGGGGAGTGACACAGCATCCACAGCACTCATAGGCGGCGGAATGATTCCCTCAATGCCGCAGGACCCCAACAATCTCGCCCAATACACCTACCAAACGAACGCCGGCGGAACGACGTACACACTTGGATTTTGTATGGAGACTTCAAGTATCGGCGACTACACCGCTGACTGCGATAATACAATTACTCGTTAACATGACACGTATGGAGCGCGAGGAGTTTATCACGTGGCGAGCCCCCGAATACGAATACCGGAAACGAGGTCCTGACTGGTTCTGGGCGGTGGGCATCGTCGGTGTCGGCCTCGCAGTGACTGCCGTCGTTTTTGGCAACGTGCTCTTCGCTGTGCTGCTTGTCATCGCCACCAGCGCGCTTCTCTTGCAGGCGCTCAAGCGTCCGCGGGTGCTTGAGTTCGGTATCGGTGAACGTGGTATCCGTATTGACAAAACACTCTACCCATACAGCACCCTTGAGGCATTTTGGATTGACGAGGGAGAACCCTCACATCTCCTGGTAAAATCGGAGAAACTGCTCGCGCCGCTCCTGGTCATCCCGCTCGGCGATACCGATACACCGCGTGTTCGCGAAACATTACTTGAATTCGTGTACGAAGAGAAACTCCGGGAACCACTCCTACAAAAAATACTTGAGTTGGTCGGCTTCTAATATTTGGGGCGGGGGGATCTAAAAAATTGTCCGTGACGGTTATATCGGATAAACTGTATACATCCCTCTCGTCGTTCAACGGATAGGACGCTTCCTTGCGGAGGAAGTAATGCAGGTTCGATTCCTGCCGAGAGGACATGATTGCTGATTTCTTTCTGTTCCTGCTCTCGCTTCTCGTCGTCATCAAAAGCGCCGACTGGGCAATCATTAACGGCATTCGGGTTGCGCGGAGCCTCCAGTTGTCAAGCTACCTTCTCGGCTTCGTCGTCGTTGCGATGGTGTCCATCCTGCCTGAAACATTTATTGCGATAACCTCGGTGCTCCAGGGGAACCCCTCGTTCGGACTCGGGACTCTTTTCGGCGGCAACGTCGCCGATCTAACACTGGTCTTTGCAACCGTTGCTCTTATGTCGTGGGGCGGGGTCAAAATTGATGGGGCGGTGCTGAAAAACCGTGCATGGTACCTTCTTATTCTTGCCTTGCCGATATTTCTCGGACTTGACGGCGCGTACTCGCGGCCGGAAGGAATACTCCTGATAGTCGTCGGCGTTGCGTTTTTTGTGTGGACTGTCCGGTCGGAGGCGCACCACACCAAACTCTCACCTGAACCGTTTTCACCGCGTGCCGTTTTTCTCTTCGTCGCGAGCATGGGGCTTCTTCTTGCTGGTGCATACTTTACTGTCGCCTACGGCGTCTCGTTCGCCGAAAGCATCGGTGTGCGCCCTATCCTCGTCGGCCTTCTCTTCGTCGCGCTCGGCACCACGCTTCCTGAACTGCTCTTCTCCGTGCGCGCGATACAAAAAGAGAATGACGGTCTTGCCATGGGAGACATCTTAGGAACGGTCATCGCTGACGCAACGGTGGTCATCGGACTCATCGCCGTCATTGAGCCGTTCTCATTCAGTCAGCGAATTGTGTACGCAACAGGACTCTCCATGCTCCTTGCCGCGCTTGTCCTTTTCCACACTATGAGAACTAATTGGGTATTAAGTAAAAAAGAGGCGCTCCTTTTGATACTCTTCTACCTAACGTTTATCGCGATTGAACTCATTGTTGGGTAATACAGATGGCCTGCTTTGCAGAATGCGGGCAGGACAGGTCCTACTTCAATTTTGCAATTGAACGAGCGAGGCGGGACTTCTTACGCGCTGCGGTGTTTTTCTTGATGATGCCGCGCTTCGCTGCCTTATCAATCGCTTTGTACGCCGCAGGGAGCTGTGCCGCCGCTTCCTTGGGCTCCCCCGCCCCCACAAGCGTTACCACATCTTTTATTGCGTCCCTCATGGTGCGCGTTCGGCGCAGGTTGAAAACGCGCTTGCGAGCAGATACCCGGAGTGCTTTTTTTGCAGACTGTTTGATAGCCATAAACAGAAAGAGGATACCAGACAGTAGCAAAAAGTGCAATTAGTCTGCGGGACACGGTATACTGGATGCATGATTTCTCACATCACCGGAACCTTGATTGAGAGCACCCTCGAGACAATTGTGCTCGACGTCGGCGGGGTTGGCTACCGAATACATATTTCAAGTGACACCCGAGAACACATCACAACTACGACCAGCGAGACCACTTCACTCTGGACACACCTTGCCGTACGAGAGAACGCCATGGACCTGTATGGTTTCGTTGAAAAAGCCGAGCTTGATTTCTTTGAGTTACTTATTAACGTGCCGGGCATCGGACCAAAGTCCGGACTCGCTATTCTCTCGCTCGCTTCTGTTGAGACCTTGCGTCAGTCAATCTCGTCGGGCGATACTACCTACCTCACCAAAGTCTCCGGCATCGGAAGAAAAACTGCGGAGAAAATCGTCCTAGAGCTTAAAGATAAACTTGGTGCGCTTGAGGGAGAGGGCCGCGACTTTAAAGGAGAGAGCGACGCGGTGGAAGCCCTCCGGAGTTTGGGATACTCGCTCAAAGAATCGCGCGACGCCCTCAAACAAGTCGGCCCCGACGTTGTCGGGACTGAGGCGCGCGTGCGCGCGGCGCTCAAGAAACTGGGTCGAGCGGCCTGAGCTTGCGGTGCAACTCTGAGAGTTTGCCCGCAACCTCTTTGGTTGGCGGGAACTCCAGAACGAGTTCTGCATTATCGCCTTCAAGCAAGAGAGTGGCGACCTCGCGGCCGTTCATGGACAGCTCGTTCTGGAAAACGATTGCGTAAACCACCCCAGAAACCTTCACCATGTGGCCTCCTTGGGTTCATGCCGAGTGTCCCCTCGGTACCTTTGAACTAGGACACTCCAGAGACCATGGAGTGCATGAGGAAAGGAACAAGATATACACAGCTCTCATACGAGGAGCGCGTGCAAATAGCCGCGCTTCACGGACGCGGCGTGAGGGTGCGGGAGATCGCCCGTCAGCTTGGGAGAAGTCCCAACACCGTGAGCCGT
>JAKEFG010000004.1 GCA_022616195.1 Candidatus Wolfebacteria bacterium
AGCCGCAAATAAAAATGATAGGAAATTTTTGGGTTTTGCCCCGCGCGAGCAAGGCGCAAAGGGTTGGCGTTGGTACGCGCTCCGTGCGTACGATTGGGTTTCAAGCCACCACGCGCTCGGCGCGTGGAAAGGTCAATCGCTTCGCGATTGGAAAAAGGTTCGCGCAAAGGTTAATATTTCTGCACCAAACGATACTTCGCGTTTTGAAAGCGCAGATGAGCCGCGCGCCGCAGGCGCGGCGTTCTCCTTCGCTTTCGCGAGCGGAAGTATTGTTTGGTGCCGGCGACAGGAGTTGAACCTGTGACCTGACGCTTATGAAACGTCCGCTCTAACCACCTGAGCTACGCCGGCTTCTTTTTTCAACGCCTTAATAAGACCAAGTACCCGATATTGTAATCCCGAACTCTTCAGCACTGAAACCTTCAAGGTTCCATAATATCTATCGTAATTTTCATACACTTTCTTGGGCTTAACCTTGATGAATGTCGGGGATCTAAACTGCTCCGCAGGCAAGTTTAGCAGAGACCGCCAAAACCGCAATACGGTATTAATCCTTGGTTTGTGTATCTCATTTATCAAGACACGGAATACCAAATCTTTTTCTTTAACTCCCAGCATGTCAACAAGGAATCTCTTGAGAAAAAGAATCATCTCTGGATCAGAGTTAGAAAACACAAAACGACCAAGTTGTGTTTTTGCACCCTCACCCCAATACAAACCAACCCCTGCAATAAGCATGTCTCTTTTAGTTAAACGGCCTAGCGTTTTTACCCCCTCTTTCTCATAGCGCCGTATGCGCTCTTGTTTCTGTTTTTTATTCTTAAATGCACCCTGTTGTCGACCTTTATACCCGAGCAATACCATCCTCTCATAAAGACGCTCCTGCTGTTTCTTGGCAAGTTCAATATCTCGACACCATAAACTTACTGTGCCTTTTGAAACACCAACTCTTTTTGCAATCTCTTTGATGCTCATCCCCTTTTCTCTGCGAAGCTGGCGTGCTTTTATTCTCTCTTTGTACCGAGCCATGTTGGTACATAATAGCATATATCGTCCGTTCTATTATCCACACTAAAAACTCCGCCCCGGGATGCGCCGGGGCGGAGTACTTGCGTAATCTCTTTAGTTCGGACTCGGAATGCCGCCGATTGCCGAACACTCATCAGGCGTTACAAAAAGTGTCGGGCACAAGCCGTTCGGCGGGACGCCCCGGCAGTCCGCGCACGGCACGAGTCGCACGAAGCATGGGCAGTTTGCCTCTTTCTCTTTTTCCAAATCATCAATCTCTCTATCAAGCCGCGAGCGGTTCTCCTTAGCGTCGGCAATTGCTTCGCCGAGCGATTCGGCGGAGCTCTGGTTGGGGCAGGCGTACTCGAAGTCCGCACCTTGCCAGTTCATCGTGCCGGTGAAGTCGCCGCCCGAACCCAAACTGCAGCCGGACCCTTCAATAATTTCGCGGACGCGCTCCATTCGCTTCTCTTCAATTTCCCTATCCAGCCGGTCACACCGCGCCTGACACTCGTTTTCCGCAACTTCACCGAATGCGCCGCCTTCATTTGCTCCGCCGAGGTCGTCTGTGTCCGGCGCGGCGCGCCCGCCGCCAAAGCCACCTTTGTTCGCCACCACAGCACCCGCCGCGATGACAAATACCACAACGATGACACCGATTATCTGTCCTTTCGTCATGTCCTAACTATACCCCTTGCCCACGATGCGTTATCCACACACCCGCCCCGCTCCCACAGAGAGGAGCGGCGCCGGCTTCAACTGAAACCGTTGCGTCCAAAATGAAGCACTACGGCAACGGATGCCGCGAGTATCTCAAATACGATTTTGGCAACAATAGCCCCCTGAAGTCCAAGAAGCGGCAGGAGAAACACAAACGTGAGCACATTGATAAGCACGACTGAAAACGCGTACGTGAACAGCGTTCCCACGCGCTGTGCGGCAACCCACGAAACGGTAAAGACCTGAAACGGCAGGAGCAGAACGGTAAAACTCAAGATGACGGCAAGCGCGTGCGCGCTCTCATAGTGCGGGAAGAGGATCGGCATGAGAAAAAACACCGCAAGCAGGAGCGCCGCAGTCGCCACAACGCTCAACCCGGTGGAGAGCGTGAACCATTTTTTAACATCAAACACCCACGTCCCAGCGCCTCTTTCTTTGAGATGCGGTAGCATATAGAACTGGAGGAGGTTTCGCACGGCGTTTTTCATATGCTCCGCGGGAATGACGGCGATTGCAAACACCGCAAGGGCCGTCGGACCGAGGAGAATGAAGACAAACGCCTTCTCAAGCGAGGGCAGAAGCGTAAACGGAACCTGAAAGAACGTCAGCTGTTTTCCGTATCGGACGTCCGTTGTTGACCGGTGAGACCGTTCCGCGGCATGAGCAGGCAACAGACGGATAACCAACAACAGAGCGACGGCGGTAAGGAGCAACTGGGTTGCGTAGTAACAGAGAATCGTCCCGGTTATAGTTTGTGTCGCAGAGGCGCCGTAGGCGGCTCCTCCCGCCGTGAGCGCGATAATGAGACCATCCACAAGCATCTTCGCTTTGAAACGTTTGAGGCCGGCAAGCACCGTGCCCGGCATGAGATACAGATTTGCTACGGGCGCGAGAACGCCGCCCACAAGAAACCCGAAGGCAAGATCGTTGTTGTCAACGGTGAAACCAAGGTAGTACACGGCAATTAAGAGTGCTCCCACCGTCGCGCCGAGACCCCAGCGAATTTGAGCGACAATCCCGTGCCAGAGTCCGCGCCGGTTGAGCAGAGGCAGATGGTTGATGACAACGGAGCCGACACCGGGAAGTGAAAAGAAAGAAAGTATTGCAAACACCGCGATAAGGTAGCGGGTTCCGCCGAACTCATTTGGGTTGAGAAAACTTGAGAGCGCGAGAACGATAACCACAGCGCCAATACTCAACACTCCCTGACTCAAGGCGGCCCACGATAGAAGTTGAACGTCCGGTCGCCTTTTGTATAAAAGCGCAACAAGCGACCGTGGTGTAAATCGGCGTGTCATGAAAATGATTCCACATTATAACAACCCGAGAAGTATCCAGAGGTGGCGCCAGTGGAGCGCGTCAATGAAAAACGCCTGCACCAACGCCCCCGACAATGCAGCGAGGAAAAACCATTGACGAATCTGCCATGGTTCCCTTTGGATACGTCTGATGAGCGAGTACAAAGCCGCCAAGAGAAAAAGGGTAAAAAGAACGAGTCCGAGAACGCCCTGCTCAAACAGAACGCGAAGATAGGTATTGTGCGCCGAGATGCCATCAGGTGAATACCTCTCAAACGTTCCGCTGCCGGAGCCAAAGATTTTTTCTGCCGGCGGACGCGCCGATGAAAAGACCGGTGCCGCTTTCCACGTCGCAAAGCGGGGCGCGTCGGAAGTAACCAGCCGATCTTTGAGCGTTGCCTCATAGTACGTTTCACTCCCAAGAGGAATAATGAAAAGAACAAGCAGTCCGATAATCGCGCTACTGATACCGACCGACACAGTGCGGCGTAAGGAAAAAAGTCGCCACGGGTTTTTGTTGAATACTGCGAGCGCCGCGAGAACCGCGAGCCCAATCCCCACGTTGAGCCACGCACCTCGCGAACCCGAGAGAATAATGTTGAGGTAGATGAGGAAGAAAGCCACAGTGGAGAGACCCCGCACCGCGCTCCGTGTTGTTGAGAGCGCGTAGACAAGACATATCAAGAGGGCGGGCGCGAGAAACGCACCGTAGACGACGGGGTCGTCAAAAAAAACGGCTACTCGAACATCGCCCTGCCAAAAGAACAGAGTGTCTCTGCCAACGAGTGAGAGTGCGTGAGCGGCGTATGCCCCCGCACCAAGCAGTGACGAGAGAATTGCCGCCGCAAGATACCCGCGAATGGGCCACGCCGAAGCCCCGGCGTCAGTGGTAGCCCAGTACCGCACCAGGAAATATACGCCCACACCATAGAGCGTTGTTAACCCGAACACATAGCTTTGCTCCGAGATGAGAAAAAACGAAAGGGAGACATACGCCGCAAACGCAAGCACTGCATACGCTTTCCCGTCACGGAACAGCTCTCCGATACGCCGTCGGTACACGATAATAGCGACGGTTGCCACGCCAAGAGTGATGAACACAACGTCGGCCGGCGCAACATCAGTCCACGAAAAGAGGAGTAGGAACGCGGCAAGAAACAAAATCGTGTGAAGAGTGCTGTGAGGAATCTGTCTGACGATGTGCTGAACAATATTTGTTTTCATATTTCCGACTCTACAAGCTCTCAAGCCCAGGAACGGGAAACTGTTCGGCAACCTTATCTATGTGCTCGCGTATCATGTTGGTGAACGGCAGATCGGGGTTGAGCGCAAGTGCCTCGTTCACTTTTTCCTTGGCTCCCGCGACATCGCCGCCGTAGAGCGTCGCGAGCGCGTCAAGCGCGTAGGTAATCGGATTATCCGGCGAGAGACGGTATGAGTCGGCAATGAGCGTCTTCGTTTCAGCAAGTTTATTCTCACCGCCAAACGCCTCTCTGGCAAGCAGAAGGTACGCATAGACCATCCGAGCGCGGTAGTGTTCTGGAAGCCGTGACAGATATCGCTCGTAATGCCGCTCATATGCGTCAAGTTCCGTAAGAATCACTCTCGTAAGAACCGGTTTCTCCGAAGAAGGGGTTTGTGTAAATTGAGCTTGTCCGCTCTTGATGAATGCTATTGAAGCAAGACGAAGCGGCTCAAATCGCGGCGGGCCGGCAAACGCCCGGTCAATAAGAGCAACGCGTCTGTCCGTGTTCCTCGTCACTTTTGTCACAGAGAGCGCATAGAGCGCGTTCTGCCGACTGTATTCGGCAAAGAGAAGAAATATGGAGCCGATGAGAATAACTACAAGCAGTGTAGCGCCCGCGACCTTCTGCCATACGCCGGGGAGCGCTTCCGATGCGGCGGCTTCTCCTTCTCCACTGGACACCACCGCCATCCGCCGCTCAAGAAAAAGCGCATAGCCGAGAATGAGGCCTCCGAGCGCATATGTGGCGACGGTGTCAAACGACGTCTGGAGCTGGAGGAAGTGCGCGAAGGGGAGTATGTAGAGAAGTTCGGCTTCAGTGTCCCCCACTAATCCGCGGCGCCCCACGCGGGCAACCACACGCAGGAAGAAGCCAACGAGCACTATATACGTGAGCGCTCCCAGGACGCCCACGCTCACGAGCGTGTCCACGACAATGTTGTGGGCGCGGTCAAACCAGACCTCGCCGAAGTTCTCTTCGAGATACAGCCGATTGTCAAAATATCTTTCGTGGACAAAACGGAAGGTCTCCGGTCCCCACCCGAGTACAGGGCGCTCCCGTATACTAGTAAGCCCGTTCTTCCACACAATGATGCGCGCGGCGGTTGATTCTCCAATGTATCGCTCCTGCACAAAACTTCCCGGCACAAACAACAGTACAATTGCAACGAGCATTCCGACGACCCACACACCGCGCCAGCCAAACGTAACGTACCGTCGTGTTATGTCGGCGCGCACAAACCGCCGAATAAGCCAAGAGCCAACGAGATATACGACAACAACAAAAACAGTCGCCCCCGATGCCCGCGCCGCCCCAAGGAGCAACGCCGGATTATGAAGAGCGTCAACGACAGACGACCAGCCGACCCACAGCATGTGTCCGAAAAAGAGCGGCGAGCAAAATTGAATTACCGCAAGCGCGCCGAAGAACCACCGCATCTTTGAACCCTTCTCCGACTGCACCAGGACGACAAGCGTCAGTATGAATCCGAGGAGGAGGTACGCGCCGACGAACGTGCTGTTGCCGAAGGTGAGACCCTCCTTCGCAAAGTCAAGAACAAGAAATCTTCCTGTTATCCCAAGCCCCTCAATACCAAAAAACGACAGGAGAGCGAACACGCCGGTTGACACCGCTACGGCACGCCAAACGAACGACCAGTCGCGCTTGGTCAAAACCTCGCTCGCCCAAAATGCGAGGAAGCCGACGTAGGTGAGAAAGAAGACGCCGGTGGAACGGGGGATGTCCGACCAGAGAGACCCGGCAGGATAGATGCCGAAAAACGCCGCAAGGTAGTGTATGGCAAGGAGAGCGGCGAGCATCCACAGGAGCACCCGACGGCGGAGCGGCACGGTGTGGTGCCCGCGGAGCAGGAGGTACGCGAGAAAGAGCCCGGCAAGCGACACAAACCCCACGACGAAAAAATACTTTGCGTTAATTGAGCCGTAGAAGAGATGTTGTGACGTTACGAACGGAAGTATCGCCGCAAAGAGCGCGGCGAGGAGTCCGGGGAGGCGTGATATGATGTCAGCGCGTTCCATTACTCACAAGTATACGCGCACGGAAGCGTCCGGTTCAATTGCCGCGCAAATCTTGAACTCGACAAAAGAAATGACCGCCGCGCGGCGGTCATTTCATTCGTTGTTGCGGGGGCCGGATCTCTCACTCCTCGGAAACCCACGGTTTTCCGACGAGCTTCGCCCTGCCTTCCTCCACGGGGAAACTAGAGTTTCCCCGACCCCTTTCCTGTCCGAGTCCAGCCCTTGCAAAGAGAAATACCCGGCGCGATGCCGAGCATTTCTCTTCGTGTTGCGGGGGCCGGACTCGAACCGGCGTCTGGAGGTTATGAGCCTCCCGAGGTACCGCTCCTCCACCCCGCTGTCTTGTAGAAAAGCTAGAATGCCGTGCTACGGCAAACAGTATAACAAAACAAATTGTTTTTGCAACTTATACCTCGCGCTCCGGTTTTTCAATCGCGAGCATTTCAAGTTCCGGCGACTCGCCGGTAATGCGCAGCACATCTTTGTCCACCTTGCCGAGTTCTTTGTGCGCGGTGTTGTAGTGGTTTACCGTTGTTACAAGCGCATTACCCAACTTCACCATAAATTCGTTGTACGAGCCAAGGTGGCGCCCCAATTCACCCACCCGCTTCTGGATTTCCTTCGCCTGCTCTTCAATCTGGAGCGATTTGAGTCCCTGCAAAACCGTCTGAAGGTACGCGAGGAACGATGTGGGCGACACGATAATGACTTTCTTCTGCTGGAACGCGTATTCAATCAAGTCGCGCGTGTTGGTCTTCACCGCGCCAACCTGATTAATCAGCAAATCGTAGTAGATGCCTTCGGAGGGAATGAACATAAACGCAAAGTCCATCGTGTTCTCCTCGGGACGGATGTACTTCGCGGTTTCATCAATGCGGTTCTTGAGGTCAATCTTGAACGCCTTTTCAAGTTTCTCGCGCTCCGCTTTCTCGCGCGATTCCAAAATACGGTTGTAGTTCTCAAGCGAGAACTTTGAGTCAATCGGAAGAATCTTGTCCGCCTCCAAGAAAATCACCGCGTCCACCACCTCACCGTTCTGGAACGCGTACTGCATTTGGTAACGCCCGGGCGGGAGCACGTTCTTTAGAACCGTCTCAAGATAGTACTCGCCCAACACGCCGCGCTGTTTGGGGTTCTGCAGAACGTCCTGCAAGTGCTGAAGCTGATCGGCGAACGAAATCACCTGCCGGTTGGTCTCGTCAAGTTTGGTGAGTCCCTCGGTTACCTCTTTCACAATGCGCGTGGATTCGGAGAGCTGTGTTTTCACCGAATCGTGGAGCGTCTTGGTGCTCTCGCCCAACTTATGGTCAACGTCGCGGCGCAGTTCATGCAACTGTTGGAGAATAACGTCCGTCCCCCGCTCATCTCCACCACCCTGTCCTTTGCGCAACAGAAGCCAGAGCGCGACATTGAGCGCCGCGATGACGATAACACCCACAACAATAGCCGCAGTTGGAGTCATAGCCTAAGTATACCCCGCACCGTTTTTAAATAAAAACGGTGCGGGGTATACCCTCCCTACGATTTTTTCCGAAACGCGATTACTTTGGCGCTCTCTATAGTGAGCAGGTTGAAGGCCGCGACGCCAAGTAAAATAAGCAGGTCGGTTCCCGAGAGCGCCGTTAGTGAAAGGAGCGAACGAAGCGCCGGAATAGTGAGCGCGGCAAGCAAGACAAGCGTGTTCGTCCCGAGCGCAACAATGAAGTAGCGATTGGTAAGAAAGTTGGCGTTCCAGAAGGGCTTACGAAGATGTTTGAGCGATACGGCGAAGAAAATGGCGTCAAAGGTGAGCACCACAAACATCACCGTGCGGATTTCTTCAATCGGGAGGGTAACAACGAAAAGAAGGAAAAAATAGAGCGCTACGCTGAACACACTCGTCACCAGCCCGGCAATAAAAATAAGCGTACGGACTTCCCCGGTCAGCACGGTTCTCGCCGTGCTTGACCGCGGATTGCGCCGCATTACGTCGCGTTCCGCCGGCTCAAACGCAAACGCAAAATTCAGGAGCCCTTCCGAAATGATGTTCACCCAGAGAATTTGCACGGGGAGAACTGGCAAGGGAAAGCCGCCGAGAATCGCCGTCGCAACAAGGAATACCTCATGAAAACTGGTGGAAAACAAGTGCGTCACGACTTTCTTCAAGTTGTCCATAATACGCCGCCCCTCTTCAATCGCCGCCACGATAATGGAAAAGCTGTCGTTGAGGAGCACAAGATCGGACGCTTCCTTTGCCACCTCGGTGCCGCTTTCCACGGCAATACCGATGTCCGCGTGCCGCAATGCCGGCGCGTCGTTGATGCCGTCGCCCGTCATCGCGACCACCTCGCCCGATTTCTGGAGAACTTTCACGAGCCGCAACTTCTGCGTAGGCAAGACCCGTGCAAAGACCTTTGCGCTGAGGAGTTTTTCAAGCAGTTCCTCGTCAGACAGCGCTTCAAGGGTACCCCCCTCATACACCTCTGTGTCTTCTCCGGCAATACCCGCGGCAACCGCGATGGAGTGCGCCGTCTCTTTGCTGTCGCCGGTGAGCATAATGACGCGCGCACCCGCACTCTTAGCGCGCGCAATCGCCGCAGGCACATCCTCGCGGATTGGATCAGTAAAGGAAAGCAGGCCGTCAAACACCAGCCCGTCAAGCACGCCGCGGACTTCCGTGGCACTCGTCACTTCGGGAATGGCGTCCCACGAAACACGTTTATACCCTACAGCAAGAAACCGTTTCCCCTCCATGCCGCCCTCGTGCAGTACACGCCTGAAGTACGCCCGGTCGTCGTCCGTGATGTCACGGGTTTCTCCCTCCGCTGAAAATCGCTCCGCAGATGCAAGGAGGAGGTCAGGAGCGCCGGCAACCGCGAGTTCTCTAGACGCGCCGCGCTCGTAGAGCGCCGCCGCGAAACGGTTTTCCGATTCAAACGGAAGCGTATCAAGCCGTTCCCTCCCGTCCTGCAAACTGGTAAGCGTCACCCCTTGTTCGACACCCGCTTCAAGAAGCGCGAGCTCCATCGGCCTCCCGCGGACAGTAAGCGCATCGCCATCACCGCGATGCTCAACCAAGGCCTCGGTCGTCAGAAGCGCCGTTTCAAGCATTTCACGTCCGCGCACTTCCCCGTCTCTCGTATAGACGCCAGCGAGCCGCATTTTTGCTTCCGTGATAGTTCCCGTTTTGTCGGTGAAGATGACCGTCGTGCTTCCTAAGGTTTCAGCGGCAAGGAGATTTCGCACCAGCCCCTTACGCTCAAGGATTTTCTCCATGCCGATGGCAAGCACCGCCGTTACTGCCGCCGGAAGCCCTTCGGGAATGACGCTCACCGCAACCGCGACAGCCAAAAGAAGCATCTCGTCAATCGGATTTCCGCGAACCGTGCCGAGAACAAAAATAACCGTGACGATGATGAGCACCAGGTATGACAGAAACACTGCGAGCTTTTTGATGCTCTTCTGGATTGGCGTTTCCGCCTCGCGCACTCCCTGCAAACTCTCGGCAATGATGCCAAGCTCGGTCGCCCCGCCAGTGCGCACCACGACGCCGCGCCCCGAACCGGCAACAACCAGAGTTCCCATCCACACCATGTTAGCGCGCTCGGCAAGCGGTGTTTTGTGCGGAAGTAATTCAGTATCTTTATCAACCGGCAGCCACTCGCCGGTGAGCGGTGCTTCGTTTACGGCAAGACCGTGCGACTCGCACAGCCGCACGTCGGCAGGAACCGCCGAACCACTCGCAAGAAGCACGATGTCGCCAGGTACGAGCTCGCGCGCCGGTACGATTGCCCGCGCGCCCCCGCGGAGAACCACCGCGCGCTCTTCCTGAGACGCGGAGAGTTTTTCAAACGCGCGCGAGGCGCGCGCTTCTTGGAATGTTCCAATCGCGACGTTGATGATAAGCGCGGCAAACACCACCGTCGCGTTGGTATACTCGGCAAGGAACACCGTCACTATACCGGCAAGGAGAAGCACCCAAACGAGAGGACTCTTAAATTGCTTGAGAGTGCGTTCTACAACGGTCTCACGGTGCTCGCGGGTAAATGCGTTGTCGCCGTATTTCACCCGTCGGCGCGCCACCTCGGCGTCGGAGAGCCCTTTCTCCAAATGAACGTCAAGAGTGTGCAAGGCGTCGTGGTACGAACGGCTGTGCCAGAGAATGTCTGCCATACATCAACCAGTATATAGCAATTAGGCACTCCGCTTTAGCGAAAAACAAATACTTGCTACACTATGTATATGACACTCCACCAAAAGATAAAAGACGAAATAAAGACGGCAATGAAGGCGAGAGAGGGAGTGAAACTCCGCACGCTCCGCGGGCTCGTGGCGGCATTCACCAACGAGCTTGTCGCCAAGAAACAAAAACCCGACGGCGAGCTTGCCGATGCAGAGGCACTTACAGTCATACATCGCGAGGCGCGCAAACGGCGTGAATCCATTGAAAGTTTTGAAAAAGGCGGACGGCAGGACCTTGTGGCGGGCGAACAGGCGGAGCTCGCGGTACTCACCGAATACCTGCCGGAGCTCATGAGTAAAGAAGAAATCCGTGCCTTCGTCACCGCCAAAAAAAATGAGCTCGGCATCACTGATGAGAGCAAAAAGGGAATGCTGATGGGCACAGTAATGAAAGAACTGACTGGTCGCGCTGATGGAAATCTTGTGAAGGAAATAGTTGACGAACTTCTCAAATAATTTGCATACAAAAAGTTGAAATCCCGCCTCGGAATTGCCGGTGGCGGGATTCTTCCGACCTGTGGTCGGGTGATAGCCAGTTGAGGATGTTGCGAGGGTCTCGGTCAGGTGGCGACGGCGGGATGGAGCGCGCGGTGGCGTTCGCGGACGAGCGGTTCCTTCTGCCGCGACACCGGCTCGGCGCCGTACTCGGCGAAACGAACCATCCGAATCGTCCTCTTGCTGGTGCCCGAGGTGCCCTCGAGCACCAGAGCGCCCCGCTCAAGCAGCGTTGGTACCTGCCGGCGAGCGACTGGCTTGTAGCCGATCTTCGCCTCGTCGAAGTCCGCGAGGGTGTTGCAACCCTCCGTGAGCATCTTCTCCACCTTACGACGGCTTGACCCGCTTACGACGATGCAGTCACACATCTCGCCTCCTCGGCTCCTAGAAAACAACTAGGCTACCGACGGTAGCCTTTCCACTTAACACAGTAACACATTCACACAAACAACACAATTGTTATCAACACACCTCCCCCACGGGACACGCCGCATCGGCAGTCATATCGTCCCGTACGATATACCCGCTCGCAATGACGATAATAACCAAACTCGCAAGCACAATCGCCACAAACCCCAAGAGGAACTTGAAAAATGTTTCGTTGAGCAACACCCCCATATAAAAATAGCATACCATCCAATACAAAAACCCAAAACGCACCAGTCATAATTTTTAGACGTCCAACGTCTCAAGATGTGTCGTCACCACTTGGGAATCGGATTCCCAAATGTCTCTGGTGCGAAAAACAGAACGCCCCGCCTAGAGAGGCGGGGCACGGACACAGACAGAGGGACTGCGAGCAGGGCGGGACACGCTCACTCCGGCACGACGATGAGCCGCGGGCGGAGCGACTCGTCGGCGTTGTTGCTTGACGCGAAGATTGCCCACTGGTTGCCGTTCCCGTGGGGTCGGAGCTGGATGCCGTAGTTGGGATACGCGCCGCCCACCCAGTCGTTGTAGAGTGCGGTGATGTCGACCAGAAACCACTCGTTGAGGAGAGGCCTGTCGGGGAGACGGCTCCCCACCTGCACGTCGGGGCGGTCTACCCACCAGAGGCGTTCTCTGTCGCGTCCCGTCCCACTGACACGCCAGTCCCAGTCCTCGAGCGGGCGGTCAAGGTAGAGGAGCTGGTTGAAACTCCCCGGCGAGCGGACGAAGAAGACCGCCACCCATGCCTGCTTCGCTCGCGGGAGACCCTCGGTGTTGAACTGGAGCAGAGCGTAGTACCAGTCGCTAAACCCTCCGGTGCGCAGTTCGTGGTCGTTGAGTCCCCCGCCAGGAGTGAAATCAACACCATCGTACGCGTAAGTGCTCGTTACCCAGATGTCTTTTCCGACTTCACCGGGTTCGTTTTCCACGAGGATGCAGGTGATGATACCGCCGGGGGATGCGCCACAACCGGTGGGAAAGCTGGTGTTTGGTGGCTGAACGGGCGGACACTCGGTCCAGAGATGCTCGGAGCCGCAGGGTTCGGGGTAGTGAACGCTCGTGTCGTAGATGTCGTACGGGTCGCTCTTGTTCTCCGCGTACCCGCCGCAGTTCACTTCGTAGTGGAGATGGATCCTACCCTCTCGTGCAAGACCTGTCCTGCCAGCGACACCTATCAGGTCGCCCTGTGAGACGGTTTGCCAGTCGGCGAAGTCCTCACTCGTGATGTCGTTGCGAACCTCGCTGAGGTTCTTGAACGGCACTGTTGTGGTGCCGCGTTCGAGGTGGGCGTAGAGGGAGATGCGACGGCCGCAGAGTGGGCCTACTTCGTTGTGTACTTGTACAACAAACTCCCCAAAATCACTGAGTTCGTCGTACACCGCAACAACGTATCCTTCCGCTGTCGCCCTCACTTCAAACGGCTCTGCCGGAGGGAACGCGTAGTCGATGCCTCGATGGAGCGTCCCGTCGTCGTAGAACCAGCCCGACGTGAGTACGACTTCTCCGCTTCCGTACGGTAGGGTGAGGAAGTGCTGTTGAGCGAGACATGGCGCGGCGCAGAGCGCCAGCACCAGCGTGAGTGTTCTCTTCACCTAGTACTCCTTTCTAGAAGTCGAGTGAGTTGAGGATGGTTTGAAACTCAGGTGTCTGTTCGAGTGAGGGTTCGTACAGTGTTACAGAGATTACATCTGAGGCACCGTATGGAGCGCTGTACGCCACAAACGACCTCTCGTCACCAAGCGCTCTTGTTGACCGAAAGTAGATGTGATTACCAACAACCACCTCCGATATGTCTCCCTCGGCAACCGCTTGGGCAAGCAACCAGTCCCGGACCGTCGCGTTCCCGCGTAGCGAGTTGACGTGTACGAAGAAGAGCGCGTCCTCCCCGCCGAAGCTCGGCTCGTGGTCGTAGAAGAGCACCTTCCGCTCCAAGCCGCTTACCACCTCTTCCGCGAGCAGTTCCGGCGGGTAGCTCACCGTGAATCCCGCCTCTTCGCCCGCCGTCGGCCACACGATAACCACGTCGATGTTGAGGTGGCTCGGGTAGGCGCGGTTGGGCGGGCCGTCCTGACGGAGCTTGAGCTGTCCCTCAAGTTCCGTTCCGTCTTCTGCATCCGCGGACGGTGTGAAGGTGAGTACTACCTCGCGGGTCTCACCTTTCGCGATGTTACCGAGCGCACTCGGTTCTGCCGAGACAACACCTGTGATGTCGCCTTCGAACGTGATGATGACACTCTCCATGTCCTTCCGGGCAGTGAGAGCGACCGTCTGCACGGTCTCCTCGCCCGCGACGAGTTCAAGAGTGATATCGTTCGGATCCCATGACGCCGGGGTTGATGCCGAGAGCGCGGCAGCGCCGATGAGTACCACCGCCACGACGATGACTACGATTTGCTTTTTCATACCTTTAGTATACCTCCTCTGTGTGTGTTGTGAAGAACTTATGTGCACAAGCCGCCACATGGCGGCTTGGTATTTCCGAGGAGAGTATAACAGGTTACAACACTACCACCAACACCCCACTGCAACGACCCCCACTTGGGAGTCCGACTCCCAAGTTACATGAGGGGGTAAAGAGATCAGGGCTCAAACACTCCCGCAAGTTTGGTGTCGTCGTCTTCAATTGCTCGGCGGCGTCTGGCAATTCCCTTAATGGTACTCTCGGCGAAGCGCACGTAGTCAGGACGGCTCCGGAACTGCTCAAGAATAATTTCTTTCCCACAGAATCCTTCCGGTATCCTGCCTCGGTACTCACCCCAACTGGAGCACACTAATTGAGACGTCCGACCGCTAAATTTGGGATGCACGCGGTCGTTGAGGTTCACGTACGCGCTGACATGCAGAAGCTGTTCGTTCGTCTCAATATGCACCGCCTTGAACTTCCCCTGAAAGAGTGCACCGCTCCGTTTGTGCCGCTCGTTGAAATAGTTTGTGTATCCAATGCCAAGCCGCTGCATAAACTTTGAAATTCCGCGTGAAGCAACCTGTTTAAGAATCAGATGGTAATGATTCGGATTGGCGCAATATGCAACAATCTCTACCAACTTGGGAATCCGATTCCCAAGTTGGACGTCAGCATTCCTGTTCTTTTTGTTGAATGAGTACTCATAGATACTCCCAATGGGATTAAGTGTATTGAAGTATCGCAAACTCTCCAGAAAGCGTTCCGAGTCGGGCTGATCCATTACAATCTGACGCTTATCAACACCGCGGTTGAAAACGTGGTAATACTCCCCCGTCGCTAGCGGAACCTTTCTCATATACACCAAGAGTACTATTTGGGAATCGGATTCCCAAGTGGGGATAGATAGAGTGGGGGGGGTGAGAAATACAAAAACCACCCACCTTACCAGAATGGTAAGGGGGTGGTTTTTGTATCTGCTCGTAGAGCAGAAGGACCAGACGTGTCAGTCAACCAAAAACTAGGTTAGTTCTTGATGTTGATTGCATCCGTCTCGAAGTCTTCAACCGGGGTCGCCGTTTGCTCATCCGTTGGAACTGCCGCTGTTGAAGCGAAGTTCAACGTATCAAGCTGCAGCTGGTAGAACGAGGTCAGCTCCGGGTCAAAGACAACCGTCAAGGTGAAGGTCTCTGTTTGACCGTCGCTTACCCGGAAGAAGCTGCCCGAGGTGTCGGCGCTTGAGGTCAGCGACGAGCTCAAGGTGCCGGTTGTCGTCGCGACACCGCCAGCCGTTGCATCCTCAATAACGTAGTTGACACCGTCTGCAGGCGTTCCGTCCGCCGCGCCGCGCTCCGCAGTCTTCTCAACGAAGACATCCTGGTCAAGCGCGAACACTTCAAAGACGATCTTGAACTCCGCCTCGTTGTCAGTCGTTGTGGCGTCGTCGTTCTCAATTGGCGTCTCGTCTACCGAGACAACATCAATGAAGACACCTGCGGTGCGGAGCGTCTGCTCCTCACCCACGACGGTACCGGTCTTGTCGCCCGTGCCGAGCTCCTCGCCGGTTTCGTCTTCGGCATCAATGGCATCACGCTCGGCTGAGGTAACATCAGCTTTGATGCTAGTACCCTCGTCGTAGTTGCCGGTCTGCTCGTTGACATCTACACGCACCTGCGCGTTGACCTTGTCGTCCTCGCTAAGCTCGTGGTCAATGTCATCGAAGACAACTGTCTGTATGTCGCCACCACCTGTTGAGATGGTCTCCGAGTATTCCTGGCCGTCAATCTCAAGAATGACGCGGTTCGCGACATCGCTCACGTCCTGTGTCGTTGAGCTGATGGTAAGCAGAACCGGAAACTCAAAGACGGTGATGTCGGCGTTTCGCGCCTCAAGCTCAAAGTCGAGCAGGAGTACGTCGTCGGTGTCGGTCGTGTCATCAACCGCTACTGTCTGCGCGTCAGGGTTGTCGTCGCCTTCCGTGAGACGAAGCTCAACGCCCGAGGCGCTGGCAAAGGTCTCAAGGGTGAAGGTTTCGCTGAACGCACCCGTGTCGTACTCGTCAACAACACCGTTCGGTGAAGCCGCGCGAATACCGTCAGCCGGGATTGCAACGGTCCAGCCGTCGCCCTCGTCAGCGGAGTCAAGGTTGTTGACTCCGGTTACCGCAACCGTGAGTTCACCCACATCCCCTTCCTCAAGGATGCCCTCAAGGCCGGTGAAGCGGCAAGTGTACTCGTCGGCGCTCCGGTCGTGGCTACAGTCGTCTACATCCATGCGGCCGAGCTCGTCGCCGTCAAGCCAGACGCTTACGTCCTCAATGTAGTCCTCCAAGTCATCACTTGGAGCTGTTCCTGCCGGTGTATCAATCTCAACGATGACGCGCTCAATCATCTGGTCGGCGTCAACCGCCTCCATTTCTACACCAAGAACGATTGCATCCTCTTCTTCTTCGCCAACCTCCTCGCTTGAATAGCTGGAGAGCTGGTCGAACTCATCAAGGAATCCTTCGTCGTTGCCGCCGAAGAAGTCGCCATCACCGTCGCCGTCACCATCGCCGTCGCCATCGCCGTCGCCACTCGGTACACATACTGCGTTGTACTGGGCGAGTGAGATCGGACCCCAGTAACCGGCTGCCGGTGAGACACCGTTAGCAGCCTGCCATGCGGCAACTGCCGACTGGGTAATAGGACCAAAGTAACCGGTCGCACCACCCGAGAAGGTGAAGTGACCCGTACCCTGGAGGTACGTCTGGAGTGCCGTGACGTCCGCACCCTGTGACCCGATCGTCAGATCGCGGGTGTACACGTAGCAGCCTGCGCCACCGCCTCCGCCGCCCTGAAGGGCCAGAAGTTGTGCCTGCAAGGTTGCAATCTGGGCAAGCAAGCTCTCAATCGTCTGCGCGCCTACGTTTGTAGGAAACGCAAACAATGCAAGCATGCCTACTGCAACAACTCCAGCGAGAACTTTTGCTGAAATTCTTTTACTCATAATTAATTACTCGTAACGTTACGATTAATTTCTCTATTTCTAATAACCAGCGATGATGTGTCACCACCGCTATACCAATTGTCAATCCTGTAAACCTCATAGCTTAGGGCAAACCCCGCGCTATCGACACGAGATAAACAGGTTTGGTACTGATTGTGTTAATGCCGATGCATTTGAATCTCTCGGCACACTGTGCCGATGCATCGTGCCGGGGAGCAGCGCGTGCCGTCCCCTCTTCCCTCGTTATGTCGTTGTCAACGTGCCGGCATTCTGTTCCTCCCAGACGTCACCTCTGCGCTCCGATGTGTGTCGCCCGCCGTGGCATAAACCAGGCGTGGCACTCTTCTCTTGTGCGCGTTGGCTTCCATCGCATCCCGTGTACACCCATTATATCGCCCCAAGGAAAGCGGTGTAAGCGCATCCTTGTGGATAACACAATAATGATGCGACCCTTGCCGCCACCTCTCAAGAGGCATGCCGTTTAGAGAATACCACCATTTCCTGAAAATACAAGGTTATTCCCTCCGCGGTCTGAGAGAATAGCGAGTCCAGCGACGTTTTCCTTCTTGCTTGACACGTCCCTCAGAAATGAGCGTGTTAAGATCACGCTGGATAGTCTTTTCGCTGTAATCAGAAATGGCCGCGCGTATCTCCCGTATTGAGAGTACGCCACCATGACGCAGAAAAGCAAGAATCTTATCCTTCCTTGCACTCGCCAGCTCTTCATTGGAAGACGAAATATGCCTTATTTTCTTACCTTCTCTTGAGTGTCCTTTAGAAAAATCTACTTTGTCCTTTATATTATCTCTCTCAACAGAGGCCGAGGTCGTGTCTTTTTCATTTCCCCTATCGTGTCCTTTAGATGATGCATCATTGACAGAGTTGAGAAGTGATGTGTGATGATCTTCTTCAAAAACATTGAAAAAATCAGATGCCAAATAGCCATCCGATGCAATAACACCATACCGCTCCTTGAGTAAACGCCCCAGTTGAGCGAGTTCCCCGGTCAGGAGCTCTGCGTTCATGGGAGATATGAGTTCTGCGGCGCGCCCGATGTCAAGAAGGGAGAGTAGTTCCGAGATTATCGGTACAACACGGACTTCAACATGGAAACTACGTTTTGTGTCCTTTAGCGGAAGAAGTTCACCGATAAGTGAGAGTGCCGAGTGTCGGAGTTGCCATTTCAAGGACTCTTCAGGACTGATGAGATTAGTAATAAGATAAACCGCCGTGACAATTCTCTCTACCTTTTTGTATAGAAAGAAAAAGAATCTGCTCGAAACATCAGCGCTTAGTTGAGACATATTTTTTGACGAGTTGTTTTCCTGCATCGTATGTCCTTTAGAACTCCGTACCACCCACTTGTCCTTTATAAACAGCCGCGACTCTGTCCTATTGATGTCCATTATATATCGGACATGCCGGAACGCAAGCATCTCTTAGTGAAAACAAAGGGCATGCGCACCGGCACGTCCCGTGGAGGGTGTTTCGCATGCTACTATTGAGCTCAACACAAGAATGGCAAAACGGGGTAAAAAGCGAAAGGGCAACTTTTCTGTGGGACTCGGCGAAGAAGCACTTCACGGAATCCTCATTGTATGTTCTTTTGTTGTGGCGATTCTTTTCATGCTTGCCGCGTTCTCTCTCGCCGGCCCTATCGGCACACGCCTCTATACTTTTCTCTCACACCTCCTCGGCATAGGATACTTTCTCTTGCCGCTACTTGCACTCCTTCTCGGTATCGCCCTTACTAAAGCACTCCACAATAAACTCTTTGGCGTTACCAAAATCGTCGGGGCGATTCTTTTCATACTCTCAGGGCTTGGGCTCATTGAACTTGTAGCGGACGAGCGGGGCGGACTCGTTGGTGAATGGATTTCTCACCCACTCGTACGATTCTTCGATGTCTACGCAAGCGGGAGTATTCTCCTGGCGCTCTTCATTATTTCACTTATCGTCATATTCAACGCCCGTCCCACGCGCGAGATGTTCTTCTTCTGGAAACGGCAAGAAAGACCATCGGAAGAAGAAACCGACGCGGAGCCGGAGGTTATTGCCATGGAGACCGAGGACATAATTGAAGACGCAGAAGGGGAGGATAGTCGGGAGGAAACAGAAAGCGTCCTTGACCGCGCACAGCAGAAACTTGAGGAGACATTTGCGCCGCGGCACGAACGATACACAGGAACACCATACACTCCCCCGCCCTTGAAACTTCTGGAGAAAGACCGCGGCACACCGCGCGCAGGCGACGTCAAAGCGAACGCGAACATCATCAGGCGAACGCTTGCAAACTTTGGCATCATGGTTGAAGTGGAAGAAGTTGTCGTCGGTCCGTCGGTGACCCAATACGCCATCAAACCCGCAGAGGGTGTGAGGCTCTCGCGCATCTTGGGACTGCAGAACAATCTGGAACTCGCGCTCGCCGCGCACCCGGTGCGCATTGAGGCACCGATTCCCGGACGCTCGCTCGTCGGTATTGAAATCCCGAACAGTGCCAAGACAACTGTGGGTGTCGGGGCGCTTCTCGGAAGCAAACTTTTTACTGATTCCCAAAACCCCCTCCTTTTTATGCTCGGGCGGAGTGTCTCCGGAGAGGTGCACGGTGCTAACCTCTCTAAGCTCCCCCATCTCCTTATCGCCGGCGCAACGGGCTCGGGCAAGTCAGTTGCTATTCACACGCTCATTACTTCACTTCTCTACCGCAGAGGCCCTGAACAGCTTAAGTTCATCATGGTGGACCCAAAACGCGTGGAGCTCACCCTCTACAACGGCATCCCCCACCTGCTCACCCCCGTCATCACCGACCCGAAAAAAGCTATTCTCGCTCTGAAGTGGCTCATCGGGGAGATGGAACGGCGCTACAACCTCCTAGAGGAGCACGCTGTGCGTGATATCGCGTCATACCACGACAACATCCTTGCAACAGCGCTCAAGAACATGGGTACGGGCGACGAGGGCGACGACCCGTCTCGCCGAGGACGCGCCGAGGCGGAAGAGATTCCGGAGCTTATGCCCTACATTGTCGTCGTCATTGATGAGCTTGCCGATATCATGAGCTCGTACCCGCGAGAACTTGAGGCAGCAATCGTCCGGCTTGCTCAAATGAGCCGTGCTGTGGGCATCCATCTTGTGCTCTCCACACAACGTCCGTCAGTGAACGTCATTACCGGACTCATCAAAGCAAACACTCCCGCGCGTGTTGCGCTCCAGGTGGCGTCCCAAATCGACTCCCGAACTATTTTGGACATGGCGGGTGCCGAAAAACTATTGGGCGCTGGAGACATGCTCTATGTCTCAGGCGACATGGCAAAACCAGTGCGCATTCAGGGCGGGTTTATTTCTGAGGAGGAAGTAAAACGGGTCACGGGGTACTTGTCAAAAAACTACGCGCGGGAAGATTTCGAGGAGCTTGCACTCACCGGAACCATTGAACATAGCAGCAGGGGTAGCGATGCGTTTGATGACGACGATGACCTCTACGAAGACGCGCGCGCAGTCGTGATTGAAGCCGGCAAAGCGTCCACCTCGTACCTACAACGGAAACTCCGTGTCGGCTATGCGCGCGCGGCGCGCCTCATGGATATTCTTGAGGAACGAGGCGTCATTGGCCCTGCTGATGGCGCAAAGCCACGTGATGTACTCGTTGACTCCCCAGACACGCCGTATGACAATGCGGAATCCTAGAACACTTATCAAAATCACCACTATTGGGATTGCCGTTGCCGTTGTTGCGGGATATGCCCTTTTTGAGATACGAGGACTCCTCATCGGCCCACGTGTTGTTGTTACCAGCCACCCGTCGGGAAGTGTGCTCAATGAGTCCCGTATCACCCTTGCAGGGGAAACAGAACGTGTCACAGACATTACCCTGAACGACCGTCCCATATTTATTGACGAGTCAGGAAAGTGGAGCGAGGCCGTCATTCTCGCCCCGGGCTACAATGTGCTAGAATTGAATGCACACGACCGGTTCGGAAGGGTTGACCGCGAGCTTGTGGAACTCGTCTACCGGGCACCGGAACCACCGCCAGCTCCACCTAAAGAAAGCACCACAACTGCAACAACGAGCGAAGAGAACACCTAACGGCAATTAACTATTTTTTATGCAACGAAAAAAGAAAACTGCTGTTCCAAAAACCATGGGGATAACCAAAACAAGCGCTGCGGGACCCAAGTCGCTTGCGGATATTGAGGACACGGTAAAAGCCATCAAAACGAAGTTTGGCGAAGATTCAATAATGACGTTGGGCGAAAAGCCGCGCGTGGACGTGGCGGCGATTCCCACCGGCTCCATCTCGCTTGATTACGCTCTGGGCATCGGGGGACTCCCGCGGGGGCGCATTGTAGAAATTTTTGGCCCGGAGTCGTCGGGAAAAACAACACTCGCCCTCCATGTCGTTGCGGAGGCGCAAAAACAAGGCGGCATCTGTGCATTCGTTGACGCAGAGCACGCGATGGATCCGGAGTATTCGCGTCACCTGGGCGTCAAAGTGAAAGAGTTGTTGATTTCACAGCCGGACACCGGCGAACAGGCACTTGAAATCGTGGAGTCACTGGTGCGAAGCGGCAAGGTGGACGTCATCGTCGTTGACTCGGTTGCCGCGCTCACGCCCAAGGACGAGATTGAGGGCGAAATGGGCGCGCAACACGTCGGCAAACAGGCACGCCTGATGAGCCAAGCGCTTCGCAAGCTCACTGCCATCGTCGCGCGGAGTAAGACGGTGGTTATCTTCATCAACCAGCTTCGGATGAAAATCGGAATAATGTTTGGCAACCCCGAAACAACGCCGGGCGGTAAGGCGCTCAAGTTTTACTCATCGGTACGCATTGACATCAGGCGCATTGCGCAAATCAAAAAAGGTGAGGAGGTCGTCGGCGGGCGCGTGCGCGCGAAAGTGGTTAAGAACAAGGTCGCGGCACCCTTCCGCGTTGGTGAGTTTGACTTGCTGTGGAACGAAGGCATCTCGCGCGAAGGTGAGCTCCTCGCGCTCGGTGAGAAATTCAAGCTCGTCGAAAAGAGCGGCGGCGCGGTATACAAGTTTGGCGAACACTCGCTCGGACGCGGCTACGACGCCGCCCGGACATTTCTCAAAGAAAACAAAAAGGTTGCGAACGAGTTACTGAGAGACATTCGCAATCATCTTAAAGCACACTGATTTGGACTGTACAGTGCCGATACTTTCGGGGTACTTCCACCTCAGTCCACTTTCTGTTAGAATGCTCCGCGTGTTTTATACAGTGCAATGCTGAGTTACAACGAAATCAAGCCGAAAACGTTTATTGTGCTTAATGGCGAGCCGTATGAGGTGCTCTCTGCACACGTGTTCGGTAAACAACAGCGAAGACCCGTCAATCAGACCAAGCTGCGGAACCTTAAGACCGGCAAGGTCGTGGAACAGACCTTTCGTCAGTCGGAGACCGCCGAGGAAGCGGACATAGACACCACAACGCTCGTCTACATCTACAACACGCCCACTAGGGGCGGACAGGAAGGCGAGTGGTGGTTTCATGAGTCGGGCGACCCGGGCAAGCGTATAGGTATTAGCGAGAATATTGTGGGAACGCAAGGAAAATTTTTGAAAGAAAAAACCGAGGTTGACGGACTTTTGTTCAACAGTGAAATCATCGGCATCCGCATTCCCATCAAAATGCAACTCGCGGTGACCGAGGCGCCGCCCAACGTCAGGGGCAACACCGCACAGGGCGGCACGAAGCCGGTCACGCTTGAAACCGGAGCGGTCGTTAACGTACCAATGTTCGTCAAAGAAGGAGACGTGGTGGAAGTCAACACTGAAACCGGAACGTATACTCAGCGTATGATACGATAGTGCGGCGAGCGTGTATTGACGGAATACCATGATGGTCAGAAATAAAAACGTAATCCTCGAGCTTCTCCGAAACGGCGTCGCCTTTCAAAAAATAACTCTGGCCGAAAACCTGGACCAAGACAGCTTAACGAAAGAAATCTTGGCCACGGCGGCTACAAAGAATATACCCATTGAAAACCTGTCCAGAAAAAAGATGGCCAGGAGACGAAGCGGAGAAAGCCGCGAGGTTTTGATCGGGTTTTTGGCGCCGGTGAAAAACTGGACGCTTCAGGAACTCCTGTCGAAACTGTACGAAAATAACCGCGACCCATTCTTCTTGCTTCTCAACAGGGTCGCGTTTGCAAACAACATGGGAGTTATCGCTCGAACCGGATTTGCCGTTGGGGTAAACGGCCTAATCTTCCAAACGGACGCCGCCAAACTTTTTGACGAGGAGACCTTGCATTTCTCAATGGGTACCATCGCCAGAATTCCTTGCGTCAAAATGAACATCTTTGCGGCGTTAAAGGAACTCAGAAAAAACAATATCAAGACCTTCTCCATCCAAATGGATGGTGGTATATATTTCAAAGAGAACCTCACCGGGCCGGTAGCTTTTGTTCTGGGCGCCGAAAGGGAAGGCCTGGCAAAAACGGTATCAGACCGATGTGACAAGAAGCTTGCCATCCCCATGCGCAAAGGAATAGATTCGCTCAACGTTAGCGCTAGTGCCTCTATCATCTTGTACGAAAAAGCTCGCCAAGAAGGTCTGCACTTTCTATCTGAAAACAGCTCGTAGCGGCCGCTCTCTATTTCTACCGATTACCGAACGATATACGGCAGGAGTGCCATGTAGCGGGCGCGCTTGACGGCGCGCGCCACGTCGCGTTGGTGCGCCGCTGAAAGACCCGTGCGCCGACGCGACAGAAGACGCCCATGCGGATTCAAAAACTTCCGCAGCGTATCGGTGTCTTTATAATCAATATGTTTGATGTTGTTTTGTGAAAAGTAATCCTCCATACGTAATCCTAATTTACGAATCCATCCGAATCTGCCAATGACTGCGAATAAATCTTGTGCCCATTCGTAGATATTTGTAGATTGGTATTCATTCGCGGATTGGTGTTTTAGAATGGAATGTCGTCCGGGTTGATTTCCGGCTCGTCGGGGTACTCAATTCCCCCTCCTGACGATCCCTCGTCGGGTGCCGCACTTGGTGTGCCGGACCCTGCCCCGGCACCTGCCTGTGCAGGCAGGCTGCTCCCCTTCGGACCAAACTGAACGCGGTCGGCGACAATTTCGGTGCGGTAACGCTTGCCAGTTCCGTCGGGGGCGTCCCAGCTCCGCGTTTGTATACGCCCCTCAATGAGTGCCATGTTCCCTTTTTTGAGATACTGCGCCGTTGTTTCTGCCTGACGCCCAAAAACAACAATATTGTGAAAATCGGTCTGCTCCTGGCGACCTTTCTCCTTGCTCATGTAGACGCGATTTGTTGCAAGACCAAACGAGGCCACTTGCGTCCCCGACGGGAGCGACTTTAATTCCGGGTCGCGCGTCAGATTGCCGATGAGTAATACCTTATTGAGATACATGGTTGATTTTACTTAGTGAGCGGAGCGAGCTTAGTAATAATCACCACCGGGCACTCAGCACCGCCTAGTCGTTTTTGTTGTCTGACCCTACATTTATTATACGCCACAATCATCGGTGCATCCAAACTGAGTGCTCTGTTAGACCGAATATACTCGCTTCGCCTGCCTGCGCAGGCAGGCTCGTTATTCGGATACTAATTTCTCTATTTCCTTGTCTATTTCCTCGGTAGAAACCGGGGTGACAGCGGTTGGTGTTTCCTGCACCGGCACTTTTTCAGGCTCGTGTGGAGAACGCCTGAAAACCGAGCGCGGTTTCATCGTGGCTTGCTCTTCTTTCTGTGTGCGAATCACGAGAAAGCGGACGAGCGTATCAACAGAACGTAATTCCGCGACAATGTTTTCTGTCATACTTGAGTTCCCCTCAAAAAACATCCAACCGAAATGAGATGTGTCAAACTTTTCGCGCGCGCCGCCGCGATTGCGTTCAATAGTGTACGCAAGCGACATGCGCTGGGGCAACTGCTCCTTTACCACAACACCGCCGGCGTTCTCAACTATCTTCCGAACGTGCAGCCCCTCTGCCGCGACGTCTCCTTCGGAGAGAGTCGGCATAACATGATACCCCACCTCGTAATACTCGGGGGCAATAATCGTCTTCTTAGACTGTTCGGTGGCCATATGCGAGAAACAAGATACCACGATGCGTTCGTCTGTGCAAGCACCGCGGGTTTGCTATACTGGTATGCTAACGGCTTCGGCCAAATTATTATCACTCCTTTAATGTAACAACACTATACCTATGAGCACCAAAGCAATTTGGACTATTATTATCATAATCATCGTCGTCATCATCGGATACTTTATGTTCCGCGGCGGCGTTGAGAGTCCGACCACCACACCGGGCACAGGGACGACAACGGACGATGTGCCGACTGAAACCCCTGATGAACCGGAAGGAGAGTCCGTGACCGTTATGTACACGGACGAAGGATTCTCACCGAGTCCCGTTACCATCAAGGTCGGCGACACGGTAACCTTCGTCAACACATCAAGCGGCGCTATGTGGGTCGCGTCAGCCATGCACCCAACACACATGGTGTACAGCGGCACCGAGCTCGCTGAGCACTGTGGCGACGAAACAGACATATCGTTTGACCAATGCGAATCCGCAGGAGCCGACGGCACCTACAGCTTCACCTTCACCAAGGCAGGCACGTGGAACTACCACAACCACGTTGATTCAACCGATTTCGGGAGCGTGGTTGTAGAAGAGTAGAAGAGGCAAAGAGAACAGAACGAACCGCGGGCGCCTCGCAGAGAATGCGGGCGCCCGTTTGCCTGCTCGCGCAGGCGAAGTGGTTCAGAAGTTGTTGGCTGACCTCACCACACGCCGGAGAAACGGCACGCCGAAGATGAGAAAGACAACGGTGAAGTCGACTGCAGCGAAGACGATCGGCTGACCCGCCGCTTCCAGCGTCCAGTTCTCCACTTGCTCGGGTCGCCCCAGGTCTCCTTGTAGATCGGTAGCCCTGCGACGAAGATGGCAGCGAGACCGAACAGGATCGCCCATCGGGGGCTGTCGAGTGTCCTCCACAGCACGAGCCCCGTACCGCTCAGCGCCAGGCTGATCTTGTCGGTCCAATCCCAGCCGGGCTTGCGGTGGAAGAGTCCTAAGGTGACGATGCACGAGGCACCGATGACCGCCGCCCAGATCTGAGCATTGTCGGTCTCCTCCTTGAGCATGCCGACCAGCACGATCACATCCGCGGTGAGCCAGATGATGAACGGGACGAGATGTGCCTCCATCTTCCGAGGCGCGACGAGGTTGAAGAACCTGTGGCAGCACTGCACCTTCATAGGCCTCGCAATCGCTACACCGTAGGCAACGAACGCGAGGAGGAAGAGCAGACCCTCCGGTTGAAGCAGACTCATCGCACCCTCCTTACCCGCGCACGAGAACCGTCACGATGATGGTGAGTGACTCGAGGACGCTCACCAACATCGAGAGGAACACGCTCGCACTCTTGGTCTTGATACCGTGGAAAACGAACGCGGCTTGTATCGCCGCGAAGATGCCCCACATCATGAGGGAGATACCCTCGACGCTGGGAGCGGTGAAGACGACGAGTACCTGGGGAAAAATCGCGATGGGGTTCGCGAAGATGACGACGGACATCATCCACTCGAACCACCGTGCTTCCACCAGCGGCTTGAGACGCCCGTGGAGCGTCTCCATCATGCGTCCCATCTCACTCCTCCTCGCCCAGCACCCCGTGGGGTTGGGCTAAGTCGTTGGTCAGTTGAGACTTCTGAACTGTATGTGCTAGTAAGGTTCTTGTGAATCCACCTTCTATACTAGCATAAAAAGGTTGATTCGTCAAGCAATTTCACGGCTCTATTGGGCTGTATAATGAAGACATTTGTCCCGTTAGAACTTTCACGGGACTCTCAAAGACCATGGAACATAAGCACGTAAAAGTTTCTAACGGGATGCAACCGCACGACGCCATCACCGACCACTTTCGTCTCAACGACTACCAGAAACAGGCGCTCAAAAAACTCCGGCTTGCGACCATTGAAAACCTGCTCTACCACTTCCCTACTCGCCACAACACGGTCGCCGACACCGCTATGCGCGTCGCCGACCTCAAAAAGGGTGACAAAGCCATCCTCTACGGCACCCTCTCCAAACTTGAGGCGAAGAAGGCGTGGCGTAAAAAAATACCGATGGCGAGCGGAGTTTTTTCCGACGACTCAGGAAAATTGGATGTCGTGTGGTTCAACCAGCCCTACATCGCCAAAATGGCGCGCGAGAATTCCCCCGTCAAGCTTGAGGGCAAGGTCAGCGAGCGCCGTGCCACAGGGCAGGTAGACAAAGGAAAACTGTACCTCTCGAATCCTGAGGTTGAACACGTGTCGGCGCTCCCGACCGGCGCGCCAGAAGGCATGTTCCGAGAAGGAGAACAGCCAACTATATTCCCCGTGTATCCGGAGTCCCGCGGGGTTACCTCCCGCTGGTTCTACCACGCGATCCAAAAAGTGTTCGCTTCAGGTATCCTTGAAACACTCCAAGACCCCGTACCACCCGACATTCTCAAAACATACAACTTGCCCGGACTCCAAAGCGCACTCGTGTGGATGCACGTGCCGAAGAACGAACGTCATAGCAGAGCAGCGCGCAAACGCTTCGCGTTTGAGGAGGTGTTTTTGATTCAGCTCAAAAAACAGCAGGACCGGCAGCGCGCCGACGCCGAGCCGAGCTGGAAAATTGTGCCGAGGCCCGAGGAGCTCAAGACGTTTGTGAGTCGTTTCCCGTTCACGCCCACGAAGGCGCAGGAGCGCGCAGTACAAGATATCTTAACCGACATTTCCACCCCGCACGCGATGTCGCGCTTGCTTGAAGGAGACGTCGGTTCAGGAAAGACGTTTGTTGCGGCGACAACCGCACATGCAGTTGTTGCCACACACCCGAAGAATGCGGCGGGAAAAACACAGGACTTTGGCAACCTCCAGGTCGCCTACATGGCGCCAACTGAAATCCTCGCCCAGCAACACTTTGAGTCATTCATCAACTATTTCCAACACTTGCCTATTCAGATAGGACTTATCAGTTCCTCGGGAAGTCGTAAGTTTCCATCAAAAGTGCGCCCCGACACATGGACCGACATATCGCGCGCGCAGCTCCTCAAGTGGGTGGCGAACGGTGAGATACCGATACTCATCGGCACCCACGCGCTCATTCAGAAATCGGTCAGGTTCAAGCACCTCGCCTACGTCATCATTGACGAACAGCACCGCTTCGGCACGCGCCAGCGTGCCGAACTAGCACGCAAGGACACTGACGCAGAATTTCCGCATCTCTTATCGATGACCGCGACACCAATTCCCCGCACGCTCGCGCTCACCATCTTCGGTGACCTTGACCTTACCCTCCTTGACGAAATGCCTCCGGGGAGAAAGCAGATAATTACTAAAATAGTTTCCAAAAACGAATGCGACGCGACCTACAAAAAAATAAAAGAGGAGCTGAACGCGGGGCGGCAAGCATATGTGATATGCCCGCGCATTGAAGAACCCGACCCGGACAAGGCGAATGCGCTTCAGACCAAATCGGTCAAAGCCGAGACCGAGCGTTTGCAGAAAGAAGTGTTCACGAAATATGCCGTGGGCATGCTCCACGGCAAAATGCGCCCCAAAGAGAAAGATGATGTGATGAACGCGTTCGCGTCAGGCGACATTGACGTGCTCGTTGCGACATCCGTCCTTGAAGTCGGCGTCAATGTGCCGAACGCAACCGTTATCGTCATAGAAGGGCCGGAGCGATTCGGCTTGGCGCAACTTCACCAACTTCGCGGCCGCGTCCTGCGGAGTACGCACCAAGCGTACTGCTACCTTTTCCCCGGCACGAAGTCAAAAATAAGCATCGCGCGGCTCAAGGCGCTCGTTGAAGCAAAAAACGGATTTGAGCTCGCCGAGAAAGATTTAGAGTTCCGCGGCGCCGGTGAACTCTACGGACGGACGCAGTGGGGCATTTCCGACATCGGCATGGAAGCAATCAAAAATATCAAAATGGTTGAAGCGGCGCGCAGTGAGGCGCAGAAACTTATCGCGCAGGACCCGAAACTTAAAAAACACTCCCTGCTCTCTGAAAAAGTTGCGGAGCGAGGCAACATACATTTCGAGTAGCTTCATTGCAACTATTCATGCGCTACTATAGTATTTTTACACGCCGCCCCTAGCTCAATGGTTAGAGCGCGCGTCTTATACACGCGTGGTTCCTGGTTCGAGTCCAGGGGGGCGGACCAAAAAACAACTCAACCCGCGACCCTCCGCATCGCAGGCGAGCTGCGCGCGTTGGTCGCGGGTTGTTTCACCGGCGGGCGGTGGTGCGAGCGATCCGGACTGCGGGTGTCCCGAGAGACGCCGCGTCCGCCATGGTGGCGGGGAAGGTGTCGTAGAAGCGCTTTCGTTGCAATCTCCAGAGCCGCTCCTCCAGCACCCCCCGAACGAATTCCTGCCTCCGGGCACGCTCGATCTCCTCGATCTCGCGGAGGAAGTCATCCTCCCACCAGACCGACAGCCGCGGGAGGTTCCGAAGGGCCTCGATACAGTACAGCCCTTCCATCACCCCCGCTTCAAAATCCGTCATTTCCCTCATATCGTGTCCTCCCAGAGTCAAGGTTCATGGGTCGAAAGGGAACCAATTCTAGATAGTATGACCTACCATCCACAATTGGCTCCCCTTCAGCATCTGCTTGTATTATACTACCATTGACAAAATCTGTCAAGTGTTGCCTAGGCGGCTTTTTGTATGTCGCCAGCGTCCGAGCTGTCTTCCTCTTCAGTCTCTTCTCCGCCAAACATCTCTTCAAGCTTACCCGCACGTCCCTCTTTTGCCTGTTCAAGCAGAAAGTTGAGCGCTTTCCGCGCATCGTCCCGCGAAAGCCCCCGTTCTCTAAACCCGGCCTGTTCGGCGAGAATATCAACGAGTTCCGGCTTCTCCTCAAGCTGTTTGAGGGTGAGGCCGCTCGTCTCAAGCGCCTTGTGCAAATATCCGGCGTGCTTCCGAACAAGCTCGGCCTTGAGCTGTTCCGGCGCGGTTTCTGTCGCCGCCCGCAGAGCTTCCCGTCGCTCTCTCGCCTCTTCGGGACTGATGCGTTCTTCAAGTGACATAGCGTGTAAAAAATAGTGATAATCGGTCTCAACAATATCGGATGTCGCTTGCTCCGTCAACTAAGCGATTTTGCCTGCTCATCTTTTTTGAGCTTGATGCCGTGCGCCTTGAGAATCTCCTCAAATTCCCCTTGCTCAAGGGTCTCCTTGTCCATGAGCTCTACCACAATCGCATCCAGTGCTTTGCGGTGTTTCGTGAGCACCTGTTTTGCCCGCTTTTGGGCTTCTCTCATAATACCCTCCACCTCCGCGTCAATCATTTCAGCAAGCTTGTCCGAGTACTCCTCACGATCAACGCCCGGGTGCCCGAACATGGTCCGCCCCCCTTCTCCCTCGAGGGCAATCGGTCCAATTTTCTCCGACATGCCGTAGCGCGTCACCATGTCGCGCGCGATGGCGCTTGCCACCTGCAAATCGTTTGATGGTCCGGTGGTAATGTCACCAAACACCATTTCCTCAGCCGCATAACCGCCAAGTGTCATTGCAATCTGGTCAAGAAAGTCTTTCTTGCTCCGGAGGCGCCGCTCCTCAAGCGGGAGCGAGATGGTATAGCCACCCGCGTGCCCGCGCGCTATGACCGACACTTTGTGCACTGGGTCGGCATGCGGCAAGACCGAGCCGACGAGCGCGTGTCCCGCTTCGTGGTACGCGGTAATTTCCTTTTCCTTTTTGGTAAGGATATGGCTCTTGCGCTCGGGACCCAACATTACTTTCTCAATAGAGCGAATGAGATCATATTGTGAAATCTTTTTCCGGTCTTCACGAGCGGCAAGAATAGCGCCCTCGTTCATCAAGGACTGTAAGTCGGCACCCGAGAGTCCCGGTGTGCGTTCGGCGATGACGCGAAGATTCACGTCCTCGCCCAAGGGTTTCCTGCGCGCATGTATCTCTAGGATTGCCTCGCGGTCATTGCGGTCCGGCAAGTCCAGCCGGACACGTCGGTCAAACCTGCCGGTGCGGAGAAGCGCGGGGTCAAGCACGTCCCAGCGGTTCGTCGCCGCCATCACAATCACTTTTTCGTTCGGCTCAAAGCCGTCCATTTCCACCAAAATCTGATTCAGTGTCTGTTCGCGTTCGTCATTCCCGCCGCCGACACCCGTGCCACGCACACGCCCGACTGCATCAATCTCATCAATAAAGATGATTGCCGGAGCCGCTTTCTTTGCCAAACGAAACGTGTCGCGAACTCGCGAAGCACCGACACCCACGAACATCTCCACGAACTCCGAACCGGAAATAGAGAAGAAGGGTACACCCGCAGTGCCGGCAACCGCCTGTGCCATCAAGGTCTTCCCTGTGCCGGGCGCGCCCATCAAAATAACACCCTTGGGGATGCGCGCGCCGATTGCGAGGAACTTCTTGGGGTTTTTGAGGAAGTCGACGATTTCCATAAGCTCCTCTTTCGCCTCTTTATTTCCAGCAACGTCGTCAAATGTCACACGTTGATTCTTGTCTTTGGGGTCAATAAAGCGTGCGCGCGACTGCCCGAAGGTGAATGCCTGAACGCCTGCCCCTTTCACCTGTCGCGTCAGAAACCAGATGAAGAATGCAATAAAGAGAAGTGGGATAAGAAACGGCGCGAGCGTCCCAAGCCAGAACATGAACCCGCTTTCGTTCTCTATACTCACCGTGACTCTTGCCAAATCTTCTTCACTGACGCCGTAGCGTTCGAGTGTTTCGGTAAACGACGCATCCGTTTCTTTCTTTGAAGTAAGCGCCTCGCCGTCGTGCTCAGTGATATCAAGATCGTCGCCGCGGACGACGATGGATTGTACATCTCCATCCCTAATGAGTGCCGCAAGCTCCGAAATGGGAACCTCCGCGACTGAGTCGCTCCTCCCGACAATAAATGAGTACGCGCTTATCAAAAGAAGAAAGAGGAGTACGGTTGTGAGCGCGTTGAGCCAGAACGGGCGGCGGGGTGGTAGTGATGGTCCGCCTCCTGCTGGACCGCGTGGCTTGGGGCGCGGGCGCGGCGGACTTTGTTGTTTTGGTGACAAGCTCTTCATAGCGTCTGCATTATACCCACTTCGCCTGCGCTCCGCCACCGAATCGAAATCGGGTGCGCGTGCTATAATGGAGCACCCATGTGGTTGAAATTCCCAAAAGGAAAAAGTTGTGGTTCTTTGTCGGTGTGATTGCTCTTGTATTTATCATTGTCGGTAGCGCGTTCGCCCGGCAGAGCAGCAAGAATGGTGCGGAAATTGTCACGGTCACGCGGCGCGACCTTGCAGAGACAGTTACCATTGCAGGCACCGTTGAGGCAAAAACCGTTTCGGACCTCGGCTTTGAGGTATCGGGGATTGTGTACGATGTATATGTCAAAACCGACGATACGGTCTACGCAGGCGCGCCATTGGTCACGCTCAACCTGGGTACGCTTCCCGCCGAACTGCAATCGGCACAAGCGTCACTCGCCATCAAACGCGCTGAGGTTGGTAACACCCTGACATCGCTTGATGCCGTCCGGGAAAAACAGGACACGCTCGTGGAAAACGCACGCCGTACGCTTCTTTCGGAAGGACTCGTAGCGGAACCATCCAGTAGCAGCTACACACTGACCCGGACCCCGAAATTTTGACACTCGGTCGAATTTAGAAACCGAGTAATATGAGAGGCATATGGGTTCAAAAACAGACTCGCACCCGAGGTGAAGGCGGACATCGTCCGCAGAATCAAAGCAGAAGGCGTCACGGTACAGCAAGCCGCCAAAGAACACGGCATCCATGAGACA
>JAKEFG010000005.1 GCA_022616195.1 Candidatus Wolfebacteria bacterium
ATTGAAGCATTTGGCCGCGAGACAATGGTAAAAATTCCGTTGCTCGGAACTATTGCCGCCGGACAACCGATAGAAGCAATACAAAACAAAGAAATGATCGCCGTTCCAAAAAGTAAAATTCCTTCATCATCGGAAGTTTACGCTCTCCGCGTAGTTGGAAGCAGTATGATTGATGAAAATATAAATGACGGAGATGTTATTTTAGTACATCAGCAGGAAACCGCCGAGAACGGGCAAAAAGTAGTGGCTCTCATTGATAGCCACGAGGCAACATTAAAGAAATTTTATAAAGAGAAGGGGCATATCCGCCTACAACCGGCAAACAAAAATATGGAGCCGCTTATTTTCAGAAATGGGCGGGACGTTTCAATTCAAGGAATTGTGCTTGATGTTATCCGTGAAGAAGGAGCAATGAATCTTCGGCTGCCAGAATACATGGCACAAGAAAAATATTCGGAATTGCCCCTTAATAAAATCATATGCGGAGACGCAATAGAAGTAATGCGAAAATTTCCGTCTAATTCTGTTGATATTGTAGTTACTTCTCCGCCTTATGACGCTGTCCGCGATTATAAGGGATTTTCTCTTGATCTACATTCTGCGGGAAATGAAATACACCGCGTGCTTAAAGATGGAGGTGTGGCCGTTATGGTAATTCAGGACCAAACAAAAAACTTTGGCAAATCGCTAACTTCTTTTAAGACAATTATAGATTGGTGCGATAGTTTTGGTTTCAAACTTTTTGAAACGGTAATTTATCGAAAATATGGAGCAGAAGGTGCGTGGTGGAACAAACGCTTTCGAGTAGATCACGAATATATACCCGTATTTTTGAAGGGCGAAAGACCACAGCACTTCAACAAAGAACATCTAAAAATTCCATCTAAACATGGAGGAAAAACAATGACTGGGGGTGGAACGCGTCTCACGAATGGTGTTCGGATCGCAACACGATCAATCAAAATAAACCCGATGAAGTGTCGCGGGACAATTTGGGAGTATCTTACAGCAGGTGATGGAAGCCGTCTTAAACACGAACATCCGGCTACTTTTCCAAATCAACTTCCGTATGACTTTATCAGCTGTTTTGCGCCCAAAAATGGAGTCGTCCTCGATCCATTCGTTGGAAGTGGCACAACTACTGTCGCCGCAAAAAATCTCGGATATAAATATATCGGCATCGATATTGCACCTGAATATTGCTCAATCGCTGAAAAGCGCATGAAAGAAGAATGCGCTCCAGCGTCACAAAACAAATTACTCTAGAGAACTCCGTCGCCGTCTATCGTATATTCAATACTATTGCGACTAATAATCGCTAGAGATATCGGATTTTGGGCGAGAAGCGCGTTATACCGTGCTTTGCCTGGTTTTATGCTGCCCTTCCTAAACTTAACAGTCCGGTACGGCCCCCAAGACCAATGAGCAGCGTTAAAAGTCCATCCCGTTTTATCTGAAAGCATGGACAAAAATGCTTCGGCCTGTGTCTTGGTTGCCGATTTTAGCAGATGAGTTCTGGAATCAATGTTGGCTATATTTCCTCGAGAATCGGATATCTTTATCTTATCACCACCCCGCTTTCCGCCTCCTATTGTATTAATTTCTGCAAATAAATCTTTCAACTCATTCATCAGCTCATACGTTGAGTAGTGTCTGTCCAAAAATACTTTTTGTAGGGGGTTATTGGTATTATTCGCTCCCAAATAATCCAGCCAACTCAAACAATTTTCAGGATAGTTAAACTGATTTTTGAAGGTCCCGTCGGTGTATAAGAGTGGTGCCACCGCGCTTTTTGGAATTGATATGGTTTGATTTTGTCCCAAAACGGAAAGCAGTACATGCACCGTTCCAAGCGGATATTTGAGTTTGAAATCATTCTTAAAGTCATAGTTCCTTAGATTATTTGCTGCGATACAGTTAGCAAAATTGCTCCAATTCGGGGGTAAGTTCGCCTTATCATACATGACCATGTGCTGCCCGACGCTGCGAATGTTTGGACGGAATATTTCCATGTCTAGAAAAACACAATTTTGTGAACTCACGCCTTCTTCAATCGCTAGAACCTTCCCATCATAGAATCCACGAATTTGCCATCCTAAATAGTGGGACATCAATAGACCGCAAAGAAGGCCGTCGCTATCTGGGCTCAAAATACAACTTTGATCCCGTTCGATGACCCAGGGATGTCGTGCAACCAAATCGTGATAATCTAATTCTGTTGAGGGGTGTTGTGGCATATCTATTTCAAAAAGTAATCCGTCGGCTTCTTATAAATACCAGCGAACTTCTTCATTTCAGCAACATCAAGCCGTCTTTCGCCGGATTCGATTTTTGAGATATAGGATTGCGGCTTGCCTAACTTATCGGCTACCGCCTGTTGAGATAGATCGGCCTCAATACGCGCCGTTTTTAGGCGTTCTATGATGGCTTTGTAGTCTTTGGAGTAAATTGACTTGCTCATACTTGTTTGTATCATATATCCTATTGTGGTATAATCCCAAAATGGGATTATACATTTTAGGGAGTTCCTTAAACTTTTCCGCGCACGGATGGTGGGGCAAGGAAAAGAAAATTGCCGCCGCCAAAAATTCTGTCCGTCCCCGCAAGAACACGGCGGAAGGCCCTCCTTCGCTAAAGCTACGGACGGGGAACGGGGTGTGGGGGGAATTCCGCCGTGTTCTTGCAAAAGATAGAGGCCAGCCCCGCCGCCTGCATCGTGAGAAGCAGAAGCCAGCAAAAAAGTTTTCTTTTCCTTTTACCTGCCCGCCGAAGCCTCGGCGCAGGCGGGGAAGAAAAAATCCGGCGCGCGCAAAATCAGAAACGCAGAGAAAACTTTTTTGCTGGCTGGCGAGTGGTAGCGAGCGGCGGCGGGGCGGCTTCATTCGTCGGGGGTGTGCCGGAAATGCGTTCGGATTTCGTTCAGGGTGTGGGCACAATAATGCAAATTTGCAGCGGCACAAGCCGCACAAATTTCCATTGCTACCGGGCTTGGACTCGAATCCCTAGGTCTCCGACCGGGACCCCGGCCATACGGCCTAGGGGCCTAGATAACGACCTCCAGAGCGTCGTGTCCTATCCCTAAGAAATCATGTCGTCTTTTTGCTGGTCTCCAAAGCTGCCGGACTTGGACTCGAACCAAGATACCATCCTCCAGAGGGATGTGTCCTACCATTAGACGATCCGGCAGCTTTGGAGACCAACTGTTTCTTTAACTTACCGCCTCCCGGGGTATTTTTCAATCTCCACTCTATCTTTCGTGCGTCTGAAAGGTTTTTGTATTTTTTGGAATGTACGAGGATAAAAGGTCGGCGGGGCTTTGTGCTCCGCACCTTTCCGGCATTGTGTTCTTTGAGGCGGCTTTCGGGAGAGCGGGTAGTAGTACCAACATACAACTGCCCATCTTTTTCACTTTTCAGGATGTAAAGGAACGACATGATTTCCGGGACCCCGGCCATACGGCCTAGGGGCCTTTAGACGACCCGGCAATTACGCGGGCATTGTAGCAGATTTCTGCTACTCGGGCGACCCTGTCGTTATTTTGGTATACCCCCGCACCAGCTTTGTTTTAGCGCTGGTCGGGGGGTATACTCAAAAATTGTCGCGCGATGCGGCAACATGTATGAAAGCATACGAAGACTCAACCGTTATGTTATCGCAGGTGATGAAAACCTTCTGGCGCGGAATACGCACCCAGACATGGGCTTTTTACTTTGTCACCGTTACCTTTTTGGTGGCATACGTCATACGACTTTTCCCGCCGCTCTACTACAAGCGTTTTTTTGACACTATTACTCTCACAGGCGAGGCGCGCGCCCTGCTTGTTCCTGAACTCGTCCACATTCTTGTAGCAATTCTTCTCTTGCAGGGGATTGCCTGGGCACTGTTTCAGTCAGGCATTCTTGTCGTCCAGGACTTTGAGTCCAAGGTAATGGCGCGGCTGAAACAGATGTCGTTTGACTATCTCATTGAGCACTCGTATGCGTTTTTTGCCGATCACTTTACCGGCTCGCTTGTCCAGCGCGTGAATCGTTTCAGCCGCGCGTTTGAGCGTCTCTACGACACGCTTATCTTCAACCTTATTCCGCTTGTGGTACAGGTGGTTGGGGTTACCATCATCGTGTGGTTCCAGGAACCGATGATTTCCGGCATCATCCTCGTGTGGGCGTTTCTTATTGTAGTGTTCAGTTACTTCTTCTCGCGATGGAAACTTAAATATGACATACGTTCGGCCGAAGCCGATTCCACAACTACCGCCCGGCTTGCCGACACTCTCACCAACCAAAATGCCGTCACTGCATTTGTGGGTTCCGACCACGAGTCAGAGTCTTTTAAGGGCGTTTCCAATGCACAAGCGCATGCTCAGCGGCTCACGTGGAACTTCTCGACGATTTTAGACGGCACACAAGCGGGAATGATTCTCATCATTGAGTTCCTTGTTTTTTACTACGCTATCAAGTTTTGGCAGCGCGATGCTATTACCATCGGTACCTTTGTCCTAATGCAGGTTTATATTATCGGGCTTGCAGGGCAGTTGTGGGGGTTCAGCCGCATCGTACGGAACGTGTACGAGAGCTTTGGTGACTCAAAAGAAATGGTGGAAATTCTTGAAATGCCGCATGACATCAAGGACGTGCCGGGGGCGCTGCCGCTTTTTGTGCGCGAGGGGCGGGTGGAATTCAAGGACTTAGTTTTCAGTTTCAATGAGACGCGGCGCGTGCTTGACCATATCAATCTCACGATACGGGGAGGAGAGAAGGTTGCGCTTATCGGACCGTCAGGGGCGGGCAAGTCAACTATGGTAAAACTACTCCTTCGTCTCTATGATCCCGTGGAGGGTTCCATAGCTATTGACGGGCAAAACACTCAGAAAGTGGCACAGGAGAGTTTGCGTCGTAGCGTCAGCTTAGTGCCGCAGGATCCCGTCCTCTTCCATCGTACGCTTATGGAGAACATACGGTATGGCAGACGTGATGCCACCGATGAGGAGGTGATAGAGGCGGCACGACTTGCTCACTGCGATGAGTTTATAGACACACTCCCGCTTAAATATGAGACCTATGTCGGCGAACGGGGTATCAAGCTCTCGGGCGGCGAACGTCAACGGGTAGCCATTGCGCGCGCGATTCTCAAGAACGCACCGATTCTCATACTGGACGAGGCAACCTCCAGTTTGGACTCGCACTCGGAGATGATGATTCAAGACGCACTTGACAAGCTTATGGCGGAGAAGACGAGTATCGTAATTGCCCACCGACTCTCAACGATTCGCAAAATGGACCGCATCATTGTAATTGACGGGGGAAAGGTTGTTGAGGAGGGAAGCCATGATGAGCTCGTCGCGCAAGATACGGGTCTCTACAAGAAGCTCTGGATGCTTCAGGCAGGTGGTTTCCTGCCTGAATAAGCATAGTCTGCTATACTTATTTGACGGATACTTTGTTAGCCCTAACACGTTACACACTATGAACAATCGTACGTCACTTATTATTGGTCTTGTCGCTCTTGTGGTTGTTGTTGTGCTCGTTTGGTACGGGCGGCAGGGGACAGTCCCTGCGGACGACAACATGCTCGGCGAGCCGGCGGTGAGCGAAACTGTTGCCGAAGAGATTACGTACTATGGGGATGTAAAGGGATATCTCGCGCGCCCCGCGAACACGCCGTCGGATGGTGAGGCATACCCCGCACTCATCTTGATACATGAGTGGTGGGGATTGAACGACAACATCCGCAGCTTGGCGGACGACTTTGCAGAGCAAGGGTACGTGGCGCTCGCCGTTGACCTCTACGAGGGTGAGATTGCCAAAACATCAGAGGAGGCGGGCGCGCTTGCAGGTGCCGTGCGCGATAATGTCGCGCCGGCGTTTGAAAACCTCAACGCAGCTGTCGACTATCTCTCATCGCTTCCGTACGTGGATGGCGAGCGGCTCGCGTCCGTCGGATGGTGTTTCGGCGGCGGCTGGGCGTACGAAATGGCGAGAAACAACCTCGGTGTGGATGCCTCGGTCATGTACTACGGACGTTTCTCGCTTGAGGACGACCTCTCCATGATGCGCGCAGACATACTCGGACACTTCGGCGAGGAAGACGCTTCCATTGCCGTGGACGACGTGCGGCAGTTTGAGGCGAAGCTCCAAACGCAGGGAGGCGACCATGCCGTCTTCATCTATCCGAACGCCGGTCATGCATTTGCCAACTCCGACAACGAAGGCGCATATAACGAAGAAGCGGCGCGACTTGCGTGGCAGAGGACAATGGAGTTCCTCATCCGCGAGCTTCAATAATCGAAGGGTTTAGCAATCCTAGCCATATCACTATGGGGAACAAAACACTTCTTAGTATCGTGTTTATTGTTGTCGTACTCGCTATCATTGGTGTTATGCTCTTTCGCTCACCACAAGCCGAGGCGCCTACGGCGGGCGACGCGGCAGGGGAGGTAGGGAATACTGAGGAAGCAACGGATGGCGACGCTTCCACAGGTGCCGGCTCGTACGAGCCGTATACGTCGGAGAAACTCGCGCTTGCAAACGAAGGCGCAGTGGTGCTCTTTTTCCGGGCAAGCTGGTGCCCGACTTGCCGCGCCCTGGATAGTGATATCCGCGCGAATCTCGGGGAGATTCCAGAGGGGGTTACCATTCTTGATGTCAATTATGATACTGAAACGGCGCTCAAACAGAAGTATGGCGTTACCTACCAACACACACTGGTGCAGGTGGGTGCAGACGGTACGATGATTGCCAAGTGGACCGGGAGCCCAACACTTGAGGCGCTTGTTGTACAGGTACGCTAGATGTACCGATGTTGATGTCTATACAGGTTTCTTCTGAAGTGACTTCCAAAATGCAACGCTTTCACTTGTGAGCGCAAGTGGGTATCGAAATATACTCTCGTCTGTTCAACCGGTGAACGGCACGGGAGCTTCGTGCGCTGTATAAAAATGAACACAGTAAGAACAAAAAAACATCAGCATGCCCACCACGAACACGGCGGTCACACAGAACGCTACATGGGACACGGTATGGATCACGGTTCCGCCAGCTCCTATTTGAGGCGATTTTGGATTGTCACGTTCCTTTTAATTCCGCTTGTCGTTGTGCACCCCAAGGTATCAGAGATGTTAGGAATTATTGCTTTTGACTTGAGTAAGTGGATTCAATTTGGCATTGCGACGGTTATATTCGCGTTCTCACTCGTGTTCTTTCAGCACGCGCGGCACGAAATCAGGGCGCGACAATACGGGATGATGACGCTGGTCTCGCTTGCCGTCGGCGCAGGGTATCTCTTTTCTGTCGCCTCTACGTTTATACCCGCTCTACAGGTCGAGTTCTATCTTGAAATCTCAACGCTTATTTGGGTGCTTCTGTTTGGTCATTACCTAGAGGCAAAATCAAGCGGTGCGGCTGGAAACGCCCTGCAAGAGGTGGCAAAACTCTTACCCAAACAGGCCCATAAACTTGTAGACGGAAAAGAAACTGATGTTGACATATCCGAGCTTCAAGAAAATGACGTGGTCCTCGTCAAGCCGGGTGAAAAAATGCCGGCTGACGGAAATGTAGTGAAAGGATTTGCAAATGTAGATGAGGCGCTCGTGAGCGGAGAGTCAACGCCAATTGAGAAGAAGGAGGGATCGGAGGTGGTGGCGGGATCAATAGTCCTTGATGGTTCGCTGATCGTCTCTTTGGCAAGGGTCGGAGAAAATTCTACCGTTGGGCAGATACAAAAACTTATTGCAGAGGCCAGCAAGACCAAGCCGCGCTCACAGCGAATTGCGGATAGGGCGTCCGCCATCCTGACGTTTGTGGCGGGGATTACGGCGCTCATCACACTGTTGGTTTGGACGCTTATTATCGGGGAGCCGTTCGTGTTTGCTATCACACTTGCCATTACAGTGCTGGTAATTGCCTGTCCGCACGCGCTCGGGCTTGCTATTCCGACCGTGACCACCATCAGCACAACGCTCGCGGTCAAGAACGGTTTTTTCATAAAAGATTTGTCAAAGATAGAGACATTGCGGAAGGTTGATTACGTGGTTTTTGATAAGACGGGGACGCTGACAAAAGGTGAGTTCGGCGTCACCAAAGTAGTTGCCGTTGGTGAGACAAATGGGCATGACGTTTTGAAAATAGCCGCCTCACTTGAGCAACATTCCTCGCACATCATCGGACAATCAGTTCTCAAATACGCCAAAGAGCAAAAGATACCGTTGTCTGAAATAAGCGATTTTCAGAATGTTGCCGGACAAGGCATACAAGCAAAAGTGGACAAGGAAGCATACTTTGTCGGCAATGAGCGTTTAATGCAGGGTCTAAAGTTTAACCTTCAAACTCTGGAGGAAATATCTGGAACCGTTGTGTATGTTGCACATGAGCGCGAGCTTCTCGGATACATCATTCTCGCTGATGCCATTAAGGAATCCTCGTATGAAGCAGTAAAAAATCTGCACACTATGGGAGTGAAGATTGCCATGCTCACCGGAGACAATGAGCAGGTGGCGAGGTCCGTATCAGAGGAGCTTGGTATTGATACCTATTTTGCAAATGTGTTGCCGGAAGACAAGTACAAGCATATTAAAGAACTCCAAGAGAGCGGCAATACGGTGTTGATGGTCGGTGATGGCGTGAATGACGCGCCGGCACTGACGCAAGCCGATGCCGGTGTGGCGATAGGTGCGGGCACCGACGTGGCGGTTGAATCTGGTGACGTGGTGCTTATGGACAACGATCCGGGCGATATCGCGCGGTTGATTACGCTGTCAAAGAAAGTATACGTGAAAATGGTGCAGAACCTCGCATGGGCGCTTGGGTACAATGTCGTGGCAATTCCTGCCGCCGCCGGCGTCTTTGCACCATGGGGATTCTTTCTCCGACCCGAAATCGGGGCACTGGTAATGAGTATTTCAACGGTGGTTGTGGTAGTTAATGCGCTTGCACTGCGGCGTGTTCGCCTCGGGTAAAAAATTTTCGGTTCCGTGGTACCATAAAACCACATGACACTTCTCGTTGTTTCATTTATTGCGGGTGTGCTCACGGTGCTTGCGCCGTGCGTTCTTCCCGTCCTGCCGGTTATCATCGGTTCGTCCGCTTCAGGCAGGAGTCGCCTGACGCCCTATGTTGTGGTAGGTGCTCTTGCGCTCTCTATCATCCTCTTCACGTATCTTCTGAAGGCGTCAACGGCGTTTATTATGATACCGCCGCAATTCTGGACGTATCTCTCCGGAGGCATCTTCGCGCTGTTCGGACTGGCGCTCGTGTTTCCGGCGCTATGGGAGAAGATGCCGGGCATGGCCAAGGTCTCGTCGGCGTCAAACAAACTCATGGGGACGGGGTATCAGCGAAAGAGTGTTGTTGGCGATGCGCTCGTGGGAGCCGCCCTCGGTCCCATTTTCTCAACGTGCTCGCCAACCTACTTTGTCATCCTTGCCTCGGTCCTGCCCGTTTCTTTTGCGCTCGGCACCGCCTACATCATCGCATACGTCGTCGGTCTCTCGCTTATCCTTCTCGTGATTGCGCTCCTGGGTCAGCGATTTGCCAACCGCTTGGTGAAAGCATCCGATCCGCACGGCTATCTAAAACGATTTCTCGGCCTCGTCTTCATTGTGCTTGGCATTCTCGTTGCGACCGGCTACGAGAAAAAGCTTGAGACGAAGCTTCTTGACAGCGGATTCTTTGACATTACCAAGGTTGAGCACTTCCTGCTTGAAAAGGCACAATAATCATAAATCATATTCATACGAGATGAAGGCAGAATATATCATCGGCATCATCGTGCTTGGGCTCGTCGGCATCGGGCTTGTTGTGTTGTTCGTATCCCCAAACCCTTCCGCGCCGGAGGGCGGTGATGCCGCGCAAGCGCTTTCCTATAGGGAGATTGTCAACCCTTCGGGTTTTGTGAATACGGAGGGCATCACGCTCGGCGAGCTCGTCGGGGAAAAGGTTATCCTCGTTGACTTTCTGACCTACAGCTGTATCAACTGTCAGCGCACGTTTCCGTACCTGAACGCATGGTACGAGAAATACAAAGACCAGGGGCTTGAGATTGTCGGCATTCATACGCCGGAGTTCGCATTTGAGAGAGACATTGACAATGTGCGGCAGGCAATGAAACGCTTCGGCATCACGCACCCCATTGTTCTTGATAACGACTACGCAACCTGGCGTGCCTATGGCAACACATACTGGCCGCGAAAGTACCTAATTGATATTAACGGCTACATTGTTTACGACCACATTGGCGAGGGGGCGTATGACGAAACCGAGCGGGCGATACAGGCGGCGCTCACGGAGCGCAACACCCGGCTTGGGGAAGAGATGGACGTGCCGTCAGATATCGTTGACCCGGAGGATAAAATTACTGTTGACTCGTCGGGTGTCGGCACGCCGGAACTCTACTTCGGCTCGCGGCGCAACAGTTATCTTGCGAATGGTACGCCGGGTGTGGATGGTGTACAGACGTTTGTGATTCCGGAGACCGCTCTTCCAAACGCGTTGTATCTCGGAGGGACATGGACGATTACGCCGGAGTACGCGGAGGGCACCGGCTCTGCCGACATCGTGCTCCGCTACCGCGCCAAAAACATATATATGGTTGCAAGCGCGGCGGACGGCACCACAGTCACCGTGAAGATTGACGGGGAGGAGACAAAGACATTCAGCATACAAGCGGAAGAACTCTACACGCTTCAGGAGGGGAGCGCCTACGGTGAACACACCATTACCGTGCACAGCGACTCGGCGGGTCTCCGGGTATTTACCTTTACCTTCGGCTAACACAACAGAACTATGGAGAAGAATGATGAGGTTATTGTGTTCGGCGGTGGATGCTTCTGGTGCACCGAAGCGATCTTCAAGATGCTTAAAGGAGTTGCGAGTGTTACCCCTGGCTATGCGGGCGGCACGGTGCCGAACCCGACCTACGAGCAGGTCTGCGGCGGTGGAACAGGACACGCGGAGGTGATACAGATAACCTACAGCCCGAATGCCATTACATTGAGTGACTTGCTCACGGTCTTTTTTGCAACGCACGACCCGACGACGCCTAATCGGCAGGGGAACGATGTGGGCGAACAGTATCGCTCCATCATTCTCTACACCACGCCGGGACAGAAGGAAACGTCGGAGAAATTTATTGCCGAGCTGGAAGCATCAAGCGCTCTCGGCGGGCACATCGTAACCGAGGTGAAGCCGCTGGATACATTTTATGAAGCGGAGTCACATCACCGCGATTACTTTGCGCGGAACCCCGAGAATCGCTATTGCCAAGTGATTATCAACCCCAAACTTGAAAAGGTACAGAAGAAATTTGCCGAGTTGCTGAAAACAGGCAACTAGCATCGCCACCAATCGCATCCTTTCTCCCCATTAAACAATTCGCGCGAATTGTTCAATGGGGAGGCGTGGGGTCGAAGATATACGCGTACCAATACCCACCATGTTCTACAGGAAGAGCTTGATTGCCTTGGCGAACTCTTTCGGCGGTTTCGGTTTCAGCGAGTAAAACACATACCCTGCTTTTCCAACACTCTCAAGCACCCCGACATTTTTGAGAATAATGAGGTGCTGCGACGTTGCCTTAACCGATATATCCAACTTTTCAGCAATCTCGCTCACCGCGAGGACGGTCTCTTTCGAAAGGATTTTAATAATCTTGAGACGGTTGATGTTGCCGAGTGTTCTAAAAACAAGTTCCCACTGTTGCATACGTCGTATGTTTTATAGTATGATGGTAATAATCATAGTGTATACCAAGCTTTGTTTATAGTGAACAATTCGCGCGAATTGTTCACTGGTTGTCGAAACATATATGGATGAGATCGAGGCACAAAAAACAGAAAAGGAGTGGAAGGAAAAACTAACTCTAGAACAGTATGCCGTTCTGCGCGGGAAGGGAACGGAGGCGCCCTTTAGCGGCAGGTTGCTTCATGAAAAACGGGAGGGAATGTACACCTGCGCCGCGTGCGGGAACCCGCTGTTTGCGTCCGACGCGAAGTTTGATTCGGGGACGGGTTGGCCGTCGTTTGACCAAGCACTCCCCGGCGCGGTTCGTGAAATTCCCGATACCTCGGATAGTATGACGCGCACTGAAGTTGTGTGTGCCAAGTGTGGCTCGCACTTGGGGCATGTTTTTGACGACGGACCGACAACAACCGGCAAACGTCACTGCATCAATTCGGTTTGCCTCGCCCTTGAGCCGAAAAGAGACAAAAAGTGAAAATCATGCGGCAGAACACAACAAGCGCCCGTATTGGGCGCTTGTTGTGTTCGCGACTATCCCGTTGTGGAGTGGTCGCAGGTACGGTCCAGTGAGTTATGATAGCACGTTTCCAGGCGGTGCGCTATACTCACATCACATGACATGGAATACTCAAAAAGGAAACACGCGCATTCTCTTGATTTTTTTGGCTGTCTTGCTGGTCATCGGCGGCGGTGCGCTCTCCTTTGCCAACTGGCGCGACGCGAATGTTCCCAGAACATCTGATGGTGAGGGCGCCGAAGTTCCGACTGGCTGGCAGGAATATCGGAACGACGAGTATGGCTTCGCCTTTGACTATCCCGACGACTGGACCGTCGCGGCTTTTCCCGACAATCAAATAGCCCCCATGTTCAATGTGTATCCGTCGGGTACCGCGGGAGAACCCCCGTTTATTCACCACAACAACGTAACGCAAGTCTCGGTGTTCCCGTATGGTGTGCCGACCGAGGGTGTTTTTGGTAAGACTGCGTCGGGTGATGGCTCGCTCGTGCCAGATGCGGGTGAGGTGCGTGACTTCTTGCTTGCTGACGGCACGGTGTGGGCAAAGATGGCAGTGGGATTCCCCCGCGCGCCGTCAAACTGGAACGAAGCGGGATTTCTCTGGGCGTCGGTTGTTGTGGAAAATCTCGCGACTGAGTGCCGGCGGAACGGCGAAGTTATCACCGAGGCAGAGTGCGACCCATTTTTGGGCGATACACTCATTCAGAGCGGCATCGTGAACGCGGAGGAGCGCAACATTGCAGAGCAGATTCTTGCATCGTTCCGTTTTCTGGAACTGTCGGGCGGGACCAGCGCACAAGGAGTGAACCAACTCATCCGCGTTGACGAGCCGGAACCGAACCACGTTATCATAAGTCCGCTTAGCATACGCGGCGAGGCGCGCGGCACATGGTACTTTGAGGCGACATTTCCGGTAGTGCTTGTGGACTGGGACGGTAGGATTATTGCCGAGGGGTACGCGGAAGCACAGGATGAGTGGATGACCGAAGAATTTGTGCCGTTCACAGCGATGCTTACGTTTACGAAGCCTTTCTATGGTGAGCGGGGGGCGCTTATTCTCAAGAAAGACAACCCCTCAGGACTTCCAGAGCATGATGCAGCGCTGGAGATTCCCATTCGTTTTGAATAGCGAGAGATATTAATTACGGAGAGTGTATGTCAATTATCGGGCTTGTCGTTGCACATACCTACGCATTTATTTTTTTTGGACTCCTGTTTGCGGGCGAAGTGGTACTTATCCCCGCCGCGTATGCGGCAACGCTCGGCTATATCGGCATAGTCCAGCTGTTCCTGACAGCAGTCATTGCGACATCAATTGCAGACACGTTCTGGTATTTCGTTGGTAAATATATTTCCACAGAGCGACTCTGGAGGATTGGCTTCGTACGGAAGCGGGAAGAACTTATCCGAAACATTTCGGCACATTTTACCAATCACCAGCTTAAAATATTGTTTCTCTCAAAGGCAGTGTATGGAACGAGAACAGTGATACAAGTGCTCTCCGGTATGCATCATGTACCCTTTGCAAAATATCTTAGTGTAAATGCGCTCGGCATTGTGTCATGGACGGCATTTATTATCATCGTGGCGTCTGTTATTCAGACGGGACTTGATCCGATTCGGGAAGTCGTACACGGCGCGGAGATAGCGTTCGTTGTTTTTGTCGGTTTGGTCATCGTGGTTAACATACTCGTACATCGTGCTGTGAAACACCGGTGGCTCCGGTGACGTGTCATGACTCTGCATGGACTCGTCAGGCTCATACGGCAGTACATTCGTGCCTCAGACACACTATCCACTCCCAGTTGCTTTTTATCGGGTGGTGTGGTAAACTGGGGGTAATTCGTAAGTACGTTTCTCGGGCGTGTTTTTTGCTAGAGCAGCCGTGCGAGAAAAGGTCGTGTACGAAGCTTAGTTAAAAAACACGTTCACCATGGCTAAGAAATTGTTTGTCGGCGGTCTCCCGTTCACGACCACCGAGCAGGAGCTTGAAGAGGCATTTGCCAAGGCGGGTACGGTCGTGTCAGTGGCAATCATCACTGACCGCATGACCGGCCGCTCCAAGGGCTTCGGCTTTGTGGAAATGGAAGACGCCGACGCGGCAGCCGCGATTGATATGTGGAACGGGAAAGAGTTCGGCGGCCGTAACCTTACGGTCAACGAGGCTCGCCCGCGCGAAGAGCGCCCACGTCGCGACTACTAATTGTTGACACGGCGCTTCGCGCCGACACAGCCCCCCGCTTGCTTGCAAGCGGGGGGCTGTGTACTGTAGGGGAATGTCCGGACGAGGGAATATAACGTTTATTGTTATTGTTGTTCTTGCGGCAACCGCGACACTTGTTGTTGCGGGGAGCAAAATAAGCGCCAGCTTTGCAGAGCTTTCAGAAACGGTTGTCACACTTGCCTCGCGCGTGGGTATTCTTGAAGAGCGACTTTCCACAGTTTTCGCCGATGCCGAGGCGCTCCGCGCGACACTTTCGGAGGAACAGCAAACACGTCTCGCGCAGGAAGAAGCGCGGCAGGCGGCAGAAAAGGAAATTGCCGCGCGGCTTGAGGTGCTTTCAACCGACGTGAGCGACCAGTCGTCTATCCTCAAAGCGGGGGACCTTGCTGCGGTCATTGCACGGTGGCGTCCGTATGTGTACAAGCTCGCATGTACGTTCAGGCAGGGTGCAGCGACGGAAGAAACCAGTGGCGGCTCGGCGATAGTGGAGACAAACGGAAACGTAACACGCTTTGTCACCAACGAACACGTTCTGGAGGATGGCGGAAGTTATCCCGACTCCTGCAGATTGCTTGTACCGGGAACAGATACGGACATTGCCGTTGACGGGGATGGTATGACCATTGAACCGGAACAAGACATCGGCTACGGAACCATTGCCGAGTCGGGAGTTACCGGCATTCTTCCCGTGCAGCACTGCGCGGCAAAACCGGAGATAGGTGACGCGGTGGTGATTCTTGGATATCCCGCTATCGGCGGCGATGAGTCCATCACCGCAACAGAGGGCATCATTTCGGGATTCGACGAGGAATACTACATAACGTCCGCGAAGATTGAGAAGGGGAACTCCGGCGGCGCGGCGATTGACGTCAAGCGCGATTGTCTTCTTGGACTCCCAACGCTTGTCGTTGCCGGGCGCATTGAGTCGCTCGCCCGTATTTTGCCTATTACGTCGTTTGAATAATGCTAGTCCTAAGTCATGAGGCATAAGTCCTAAGGAAAGTCTTTGTTGAGGGCAGTAAAATATTTAACATAACATAAAATGTCAAAAAGTGTATAATATACGGGTATGTTCTTTGACAGCTACTTGCAGGTAGTCATAGCTCTAAGCATCTGGAATATCGGATGTTTGTAGCTATGACTACCAACGTGGTGGTCCTCTGGCAAACCGAAAACTGGCGAAAACCTACAGAAAGGAAAAAACGCCATGTTCCACTCCCAGACGAAGAAGTTCTGTGCCGCTGTGGTTGACGCACTTCCCCGCGGGCTCCCGGGGGACGTGATGCAGAAGTGGATTGGGGACCCCTCGGGTCTTCAGAAAGCTCTGCTTGATGGTCTTTGGCCGTCCGAGGTCGTGCGTGCTCCCGAACCCGTGCTGGACTTCACGGTCCGCGTGAACCGATTCGTGGTCCTTCCCAACTGGGCCGACCCGAACTGGCTCACGCAGGACTTCATGAGCCTGCAAACGATGGCCCCCGCCGAGTACGACCTCCGGTCGGGCGTGGAGCAGTGGCTCCACGACGACCAGAAGACGGGGATGGTCAAGGGTCAGCGCATCTACGACCATCTCAAGGCCACGAGCGCGCTCGCCAACCAGCTCGGCCTCACGGACCTGCTGGCCATCCAGAAGATGGGCATCGTGGTCTTCCGCAAGCTCTTCGGCGGCAATGCGGTGTTCGGCTGGAGGAGCGTCGTGCGGAGCCGCGTCAACCACGGCCTCGACGTGCCGTTCCTCTGCGCGTCCTGCGTCGAGGTGGTGCTGGGCTGGGTCTGGCTGGACCGCGACTTCCGCGCCAGCGACCCCGGCCTCCGTTTCCGCCTGCCTGCGCAGGCAGGCAAGTAGCCCTCTGACCTCGGGCACTGTGTCCTCCTCGGACACTTTGCCCTTGGTCCTCCCGCTCCCGTGGCCTGCAAGGCACGGGAGCGTTCTGCATCTTTTGTCTTTCTTTTGATATAATCAAATGCGACAGTAGGTGAATATGCGGGAGATTACGGTTTCCCGCTACCGACCCCAGTATCCGTACATCGGGAGTATCCGCGACCACGGTTTCGGGTAGAGTGGTGTACGCAGACCTGCCTGCGCCGCGAGCGTCGCGGCAGGCAGGCACTTCAAAAAATGAAGCTACTTGGTATGGAGCGCTAAGGCATTATAGATGCCGAATACGATACAGCTCTAAGAGTATTCAAGGGGCAGTGGCACGGACGGCACTCCATACGTTTTCGTGCGGAACCGCGACAACCGCAACCTCAACGTCCCGTACCTCTACGAGAACGGCGACGAGGTGGTGCTGGGCTGGCGCTGGCTGGACAACGACTGGAACTCCAACAACCCCGCTCTCCGCTTCCGCAAATCGCCTCATTTCTTCCCCGCTCGCTTGGCGGGGAAGTTTTGTTTTAGCCTTTCGTTTTCAGTTGTAAGTGCTAGAGTGAAGAGAGTTGGTCCCGTTAGAAATCAAGGTTTTGACAGATTCTACCCGCACAAATTTTTTCCTGCGGGAAAACTTAGGCGGGTGATTGTTTTCTAAACCCATTTCATTCGTTAAGAAAGCCAATCATGGAAGTTTTGGATACAAAAACAATTTACACACTCTTGCATATCTTGGGTGCGGTTCTCGGGGCAGGAGGGGCATTCATGTCGGATGCGATGTTTTTCAGTTGCATCAAGGACAAGAAAATCACGACGACGGAATTGCGGTTTCTGCGACTTGGGAGCACCATGGTGTGGATTGGGCTTATTGTGCTCATTGTTTCAGGGGTGCTCTTGTTCTCGCTCGACCCAATCCGATATCTTGAGTCGAGTAAATTTTTAGTGAAGATGACGGTGGTTCTGGTGATTTTGGTGAACGGGCTCTTTTTCCACTATATGCACATCCCGCGCATTGAGCGGCATCGGGGCGTTGACTTCTCGACCTCGCACGAGTTCAAGAAACACAGCAGCACACTCGTGGCGAGCGGCGCGATTTCTCTGATTTCATGGCTTGTCGCCCTTATCCTCGGTTCTCTGCGGAGCATCCCGTACTCCTACGCCGAAGGTATGGGTATCTACCTCGGTGTACTCATGATAGGCATTGCCATTGCGCTCACTTCAAAGAAGCGGATATTAGGGCATTAAAATTTTCGCGGGAAAGGTCTCGGGGCACATATGGTAGTATTGAAGTATGAAGAAAGAGCAGCGGATAGCCGATTTTTTCTTTGAGCTGGGAACGATGCGGAAACTCCCACGGATGCACCGCCAGGTGCTGCTGACCGATGACATGTCGGACAACATTGCTTCACACTCATATCGCGTGGCTATGATAGGTTGGTTTTTGGCAAAAGAAGAGGGCGTCGATCCCTACAAGGTGGTGATGATGTGTCTATCTCACGATCTCGGTGAAATCAGAAGTAACGACCACAACTGGGTACACCGGCGGTATGTGAGAGTTTTCGAGGAACAGATAGCCGAGGAGCAACTTGGTACGTTGCCTTACACGGATCTCAAGGATTTGTATGACGAATATGAGAATAGAGAGACGTGGGAAGCGGTGGTTGCGAAAGATGCCGACCTGCTCGACCAGATTTTGCTTTTGAGAGAGTATGAGTGGCAAGGCAACAGAGAGGCCGCGGTGTGGCTCCATGGAAAAACAGGGGAGGACGACACAGGCCATAAGCACGCGGAAATGTTAAAGACGGAAAGTGCGCATAAAATTGCGGAGGTGATATATGAAAAATCTCCAACCGAGTGGTGGAAAAATCTATGGACGTCAAAGAGAAAATAACGAAACATGCTCAATCAAAACCAAAAACTGCACCCTGACATTTTCACGGACAAGCTTGAGAACGTGCCGACGCGCGATGGGTTTGGCAGGGGGCTGGTGGAGGTGGGGGAACGGGACGAGCGGGTGGTAGCGCTCTCTGCCGACCTCACCGAGTCAACGCGCATTCTGTGGTTTCAAGAAAAGTTTCCGGAGCGGTTTATTGAAATGGGCGTCGCCGAGCAGAACCTCGCAACCGTTGCCGCGGGCATGGCGAACTACGGCAAGATTCCGTTCATTGCGTCCTATGCGACATTCAGCCCGGGGCGCAACAACGAGCAAATTCGCACCACGATTTCACTTAACAACCTACCGGTCAAAATCGTCGGCTCGCACGCGGGCGTATCGGTAGGTCCCGACGGCGCGACGCATCAGGCACTTGAAGACATTGCGCTCATGCGCGCGCAACCCAACATGACGGTAGTGGTGCCGGCTGACGCCGAGGAGGCGCGCAAGGCGACGCTCGCCATTGCGCTTAACGGCAGACCGTCCTATATCCGTTTGGGAAGAGCCGGAACGCCGCAATTCACTACGCCCGAGACGCCGTTTGAGTTCGGGAAAGCCGAGATACTCTGGGAATCGGATGAGCCGCAGGTTGCACTCATTGGTTGCGGGCCGGTCTTGCACAACGCACTCGTTGCGGCTAAAGAACTTGCTGACGAAGGGATTGCAACCATGGTGGTGAATAACCACACCGTCAAGCCGATGGATGAGGGGACGATAACCGCTGTCGCGAGACGATGCGGTGCGGTTGTGACCGTTGAAGAACATCAGGTTGTGGGCGGCATGGGGAGCGCGGTTGCCGAGCTTCTGGCGCGCAAACATCCGGTGCCAATGGAGTTCGTTGGTGTTCACGACCAATTCGGGCAGTCAGGTGAGCCGGACGAACTCATCAAACACTACGGAATGGACACGGAGGCTATTAAACGGGCAGTTATAAAAGTTTTGGGGAGGAAATGAGGACACTATAAACGCTATATGGAGAAAGAAAACTCCAACCACGTCTGGTCAATACTCGTCACCATTTTGGCATACACAAGCATACTCTTCTTGTGGAATGACCCACTCACATTAACGCTGCTCCTGTCTGCTATCCTTATCATGCTTCTTGCACTTCGTAGAAGTTGGACGGATGTCTTTGTTGCTCTGATTATAGTGATTCTTTCGGCGCTTTTCGAGGTAACAAGCGTGTACCTCGGTATCTGGCAGCATATGAGCCCCGGTTATTTGGGAGTGCCTTTGTGGATCCCCATCGGCTGGGCGCTCTTTGCAATTTTCGTGCGTTCTCTCTACCGGCTCTTTACCGGCATGAGAAGTGCTCACATCACATCAATATGAAAATTCTTATTGTCGGTGGTGGAGTCGCGGGTCCTACACTCGCCTCTGCGCTCAAGGACCAAAAGGACGTCAGCATCACTCTTATTGATAAAGCCCCGCAGTGGGGTAATATCGGCTACGCCATTGCGCTCTGGGGGAACGGGATGCGCGTTCTTGAGAAGATTGGCGCGTTACATCCAGTACTGCAGAAGGGGTATCAGATGCGCTGGAACGTTATGGAAGATGAGAAGCATCACGTATTGAAACAGACTTTTTTCAAAGTGTTCAGTTCATATGGGGGCACGGTTGTGATTCCTCGGACCGATTTGCATAGGGCCCTTACTGAGACGATGGGTGAGAACACCGATGTGCGTCTGGGAGTAACCGTGACGGACATAGTACAGAATGAGTCCGGGGTAAGTGTGGTGCTCAGTGACGGCATGAAGGACACCTTTGACCTTGTAGTTGGGGCAGATGGTATTCATTCTCAGGTGCGGGAGACGGTTTTTGGCTCTGGTTTTCTCAAATACTATGACTGGCGTGTCTGGGCGTTTTGGACACCACCCGGGTTTAGCCACCCCCGTGGCGCCTTTGAAGCAACAATGGGAGGAAGGATCTACTTTACCTATCCCACTGAAGATCGGGCAGTTGTTATGTTTGCCGCAGCACTTCCTCCCGATACGCCGCGTGAGCAGAGGCATGTGCAAGAGCAGCTACATCATCTTATGAGTGGTTTTGATGCTGGGGTGCATCATCTTATCGACGCCATTGCAGACCCGACGCATGTGTTTCAGGACGATCTTGCCCACGTTGATATGAAGACCTGGTACAAGGGAAGAGTAGTACTCACCGGCGATGCACAGCACGCGACGTCGCCTCTCACGGGCATGGGTTCATCGCTCGCCATGGAAGACGCATACGTATTGGCTGATGAACTCTTACGAAACAACACTATTGATGCGGCTCTTTCAGGGTATGAGCGGCGACGGACCTCTCGCATTAAACACTTCCGCGCTGCGTCAGACGCTCTTGAGCGCTGGCTTATGGTGAAGTCGCCATTCTTGGCTCAATGTCGTGACGTTGTTATCCGGCTTGTGCCCGCAGATTATTTTACTGGAGTGATTGAAAAGATATTGCGGGAGGAAATATAAAAAAGACCGACCCCGCGAAGCTACGCGGGGTGTCTAGGGATCGTAAAGAGCTTCCGGTCTAATGGACAAAACGGGAGGCTAGATTTCACCTTTCAATACCTCCGAGATCACTTTGTAGCGCCTCTCTTTGGTTAACCCGGAGTGCGCTCTGAGCTTCCCCTTCAGTTGAGCAAAACTCCCATCAAGTGAGTTCGTGGTGTTTGGGATATTCAATTTAGGATACTTTTGATACGTAAACAAATACGGCAGGTTTCGTATGATACTCATGTACGCTTTCCGTACCTCTTTGTGCGTGTAGTACCAATGCGTGGTGCCGAGCACCTGTGTCTTCTCAGTGACGTATGCTTTCCACCTTCGCTCCCACCGTTCCAACCGCGAGGCGAACGTGTGTTCGTTGGCATACGTGAGTGTGTAGGCGATGTGCAAGAGCGCTCTTCCTGCCTCTGTCTTTGGACGACTGGTGAGATGCCGCCTAACGATCTGCACCTGATGAAAGTGGCACATCTGTACGGGTATGTCGTTGAATACGGTGGCTAAGCCACGGCGTCCATCAATGACCGCTGCCGTGAACGTCCAACCCCGCTCCTCGAGAATCTTTCGTCCGCAGTGGTACGTCGCCATCACCTCTTTCTCGACTTCAGTCCACCAGAGATTGTGCTTGAGTGCTGGTGACCGAAAGACACAGATACCATAGTGTCTGCCCCAGAACGTGGTGTCAGCAACGACCACGGTTGGCTGTGGCGTCTGTGGTGTTTCTGTCGGCTCGTGTGCATCGAGCTTTCGTCGCACTGTTCGTGCGCTGATACCCACGGCATCCCCGACCGCTTCAAGCGTCTGTCGTTTCCAGACGTAGTTTTGCCAGAGCTTGTGGTTTCGTCGTTCTGGTCGTTTCTCTGACTGAAACTGACGGAAACACTCACTGCATTTGTATCGCCGTACCCCTTGTCGTTCCCCATTCTGCTTAACGAAAAAAGACCCACAGTATGGGCAGTTTTTTAAAACTCATTGTATGAAATTGTGGTTTTAGCTCTTAACAGAGCCAGTATACATCAAAATCAGCCTCCCGTTTTGTCCATTAGCTCCCGTTCTGCCGGGGGGAACCGGGGAGCGAGCGTAAGATGAGGACGCTGAGACTGGTGAGTGTTTTCGTGAAAACTCTCGCATCGTACTCACGACCGTTGTC
>JAKEFG010000006.1 GCA_022616195.1 Candidatus Wolfebacteria bacterium
CGAATAAGCGAATAGTTGTACTTAGGTTGGGTTGTGGCTCAAAAACTTGATTTTTCAAGTTCTTTGTCGGTGGTCATAGAGAAACTAGAGCATTACCCAATTATCATTTTGGTCGAGGTACGCGGAAACGCTTTTTCTATTTCTTCCAACAACAACTCCTGGCGCGACAAAGTGGGGTCAAGATAGTGCCTCCCCGTTTTGACCCTTCCGTCTTCCATTTCAAACACGAGTACAAGCGGGGTACACCATGTTTTGCCTGTCTTTTTGTCCGCAACCGTTTCAATAAGTTCAACCATGACTGCATCATCCGCACCTGTAATATTCTTGACATCAAAGCGGTAATCGTACGTTCTGTACAGCTTTCGCATTTCATCGGCAAAGTCAGTCCCCGTGTGCGGAAAGAGTTCCTCGCCGCGCTTTTCAACCCAGGTCATCAGATAGTCAGGGGTCATTTTCTGCAGCGCGTTCTCAACATTACCCTCTGCCTGGTCTTTGAGAATTTCCAGGACTATTGTGATGTTTTTATCTTCCCGTGTTTTGTGAGTATTCATATCAACATTATCATGCAAAGCAAACCCTGCTACAACACCACAACCTCACAGTCTATTCAACAAAACTAACATTCGGAAATTTACTTAAAGAATAATCAAAAACCGCTTTATTTTTGTAATAAGAGTTTGGAAACAATCTAACTTGTTTACCAAGAAGAGCTGCACCTATAGCCACATGCAACCTATCAGTATGCACCTCTTTGTATTTTCTTATCATCACAAGAAATTCGTCAAGTGGTTTTTGAGCATATCCGTTGTAAGAGATATCCATATTTGATTCGGGAATCTCGCAAACCGATTCTTTGTCGATACGAAATGCATTAAGGATCCCAGACCCTTTCCCCGGAATTTTTTCGAAAGAGTTGTAGAAGGCGCAGTCGTGCCATACATATAATTTCCCGTGAGTGAGCTTCTTTTCAATGAATTCTGCGGAGATCTTCTCTCTACAAAAAACAGTGAGATCACCTTGAACACTGTTGAGAATCTCAACCTGCTGTTCGCCAAAAATCGTGTGCGGAAGAATGACAATTTCTTTGTACACATTTGCCTTCTTCAACAAGAAATCTTTGATGTCAATGTAGTAGTCAACGAAATTCCCTCCCCCATCTATAAACAGGATCTTACTGTAAACAGGTGAAGATAACTCGACATACCTTTCCGTTATACCGAGAGAAGAGAGTAGTATCTTTGTTCCATGCCAAATGAGAGAGTCACCATAATTGCCCGGGAATCGAAAAAAGTCGACAGGTGCTCCTGTATATTTCTCCAGATACTTTTGTGGATTGAGTTCTCGCATATTTTATATCTTTGATGGCTTCCAGTCGGCGTGATGCCGAGATCTCTTCGCATCCTCATATCTTTTGTGTAGAGAGCGATACTGGGGGTGTCCATCAAACCACTTATCAATATTGGTGGAGTAAAATCCGTGAAAACCAAACTGTTTATCGTATACATCATCTGCCCCCTCTATAGAGAACCTCCGTGCCAGATCAACAGGAGCAAAGGTGACGCCTGATTTCTCTAGCTCGGATCTATACCATACACATAGCGCAATATCTTCCGGATGGAATCTAGAGATTTTCCCCTCTTTTGAGAGCCGAGAAGAGACCTCCAAAAATTTCTTACTCCTGATACTAAACCCTCCATTTCCAACTATCCTCTGTCCTCTCAGTGCCCCGGGAAAATTAAAATCATCTATCGCCCAATCTTTTACCACCCACGGTGAGCCAATATAGTCATAACAAAGAAATGATTCATCCCAATTATCTGGATTCAGAACAAATCCGTCCCATTGAATCAATAAACAATAAGTTGTATTAACATACTTATGCAATTCGTTGATACAAAAGCTAGAAAAATCCTCGATAGTATCAATAGATTCAATTTGAACAAGTCTAGAGTCCTTAGTAGGTATAGAAGATAGCAGCTTCACGTCCCCGAAAATAATTTCTGCTTCAGAAATATCAATTGCTTCAGATAGGCGACTTGAATTCACACAATCAATGCCAATAAGGGTAACATTTGTAAGTTTGAGCATGGATTACAAAAATCTCCAGGAAATCTTAAAATGTACACACAAGAATCTTTGGGTGCAAATACTGATTACCGTTCGTCATAAACTCCAATCTGAGTGTTTTAACAATTTTGAATTTTGATTTTGAGATAATCTCTTTAAACATTTTATGTTCGTTTGTGTACACGACTAATCTGCCACGAGAGATGAGTGTTTCTTCACAGTACTCAATAAAGCATTTATAGAGTGTGTTCAGGTTTTCACCTTTGGAAATAGACATGCCAAATGGTAAATCAGATGTAATTGCATCAAACTTTCCTAAATCTGGATTTCCAAAGATATCATCTTCAAAAAGCTGTACACTCCGTGTCAATCCGGCCTCCTTGATGTTTTGTACTGCTAAAGAGAGATGCTTCTTATTGTTGTCAAAACCCACTAGTTTTTCTAGATTTTTATAGCACTGGCCAGCCTCGATGAGAAGCGTCCCACTGCCTGAAAAGATATTCAAGTACGTTTTGGCGTTTTCGAGATTACAGAACGAATTTGTTGCATACGCAATGGTTGGATCCATGGCACCCTCCATATTTCGGACCTTATATGCTCGCACCGACAGTGGACGAGGAGTGATTTGAACACCCACCTCCCACACTGTCTCCTGCTTTATGATGTGAATCTTGAGATCCGCATCCTCTTCCTCAGATAATTTGTACGTTTCGGCGATATACCGAGCAATTCCACGCGCCTCTGGAGAATCAGACCCCGCGCACGTGAGTTTAAAGCTTTTAAAACCCTTTGCGTCCTCCGAAATAACAACATCCACAAGAGCGCCGAGAATCGATTTGTGATTGTTTATGTAGGTTGGATGATACCGCGTATCCCTCACCACAAGATATGCACGAGAGGCGCTTCTCAGTTGTTTAAATGGCGAAAGTGATCCAGCAAAATCTACATAGAACGAATCATCGCTTGTTCCTCTAATAGTAAGACCTGAAACACGGATTTCTTCTGACACAACATCATTCAGACCGGTAATGTACGAAATTCTAATCTCCGACTTTGGTTCCTCCATATGCTTTTTTGATTTTGTCGAAAACATCGGAAACTCTTATCCTTTCCATACAAAACTCTTCACAACAATCGACCTCTTCTTGCCTTGTTTGATGGTTACAGAGTGCATGACGATTTTTGTCATATAACGGTACCATATATTCTGACATATGTAAATATTTTGGATCGGTCGCCCCGAATATAACGAATGCTTTTTTATTGAAACTTTGGGCATCATCAAGGAGCATGTTAAGAGTAGTGACCAACGATACGCACGCAAAATCCCATTCTTCAAAACTCCGCCACATATCCCACTCGCTTTCTCCTTTAGATGAGTTGCACAGTGGTATCAACGTCCCTCCTGTTTTATTAACCAAGTTAGAACTATCTTCAAAACACTGTCTATTGAAAACTCTGGATTGCTTGTTTACGTTTACATAAGCAATACTTACCCGAAAATCATGTCTATCAGAAAGTTTTGTCAGAGCAAAAACTAAATTTTTTGCGATAGTTCCAACCCCACTGTAATGGGTGCCGATTCCGTCACATGTCGCTATAACAATATGTTTTTTCATAACAAGGACTTCACGCGTTCATTATACTTGCTCTTTTAAACGACAGAAATCAAGAAGACGCAGCCTGTCTGAAAAATTCCAATGCACGCGCCATCACCCGTTCGCCAACCTCGCCCCAGTCAAAATATTGCCGATACTCGCTCGGTTCAATAAGAAGGGTTTTTGTAATCTCACCGTCCGGATCAGCCACAAAATCGCCATACGGCTCAACGATGCATGCAGAGCGGGTTTGCACCACAACGCCGTCCGGCGTAACAATTTCTTGGTACCCGATGAGCGTCTGCCGCAAAACGTTCATATTTGTCTCCTCGCGAACTTCTCGAACAACCGCTTCCTCTACACTCTCGCCCACCTCAACGCCGCCACCGGGAAGCGACCACCTGCCTTTGGATTCGGCATACACAATGACAAGCCGCCCTTTGTAAAAACAACATGCGTGTACGCCGGAAATGTGTTTGTGTTTGATATCGGCACGGGAATCAGCATCGTAATACCGTACTTCAAGCTTCTCTCCGCGGTCGTTCGTAAGATGTGAGCGTATATACATGTTTTGGCAAACAAAGACAAGTACTTATCAGTGTAAAATCTTCCCGCGATGTTCAGATACTTCGCGAAGTTGTGTCGCACGGCCTTTCGTCCCCAAGCCGAGCGTCCATTTCCACGCTTCGGCGTAATCGTAGACGCCCGTGAGCGCGCTCTCAATCGCCACCTGTGCGTCCGCGAATTCTTTTCCGTACACCTCGGTCCGCACATCGTGGAGAAATAGGAAAAGAACTTTCTCTTCGTCAAGACCGTCACGGCTAGTATCAACTCCGAACAAGAGACGATGTCCGAGTTCGTGGACGAGCGTACCCTTTTTGACATCACGCGGATAACTCGCTCGTAATCTCATGATGTCTTTTGGAGAGCGCCCCGAAAAACTTATCCATTCGTACACTACAGCACCAATTCGCTGCTCTACGAACGACAGCCCCGAAAACTTCTCAAGGGTTGAATCATCGCAGTTCCGCCCTGTCTCCAAATTTTCCTATACTCCTCGGCTGCCCTCACCAACTCGGGGTCGTCAAAAATCGGAACAAAGCGTATTTCGAGCATTGACAAAGTATAACAAACTTGCGGTTCAACCGCAGCGGTTTCTACTTCTTTCCACCAAGACCGAAACGAACGTCCCATTGTTCGGGAACGGCATGCGCTTTCTGCCACTCCAAATAAAGTTCGTCGGCGTTCTGGGTTATGGCATTCTCTTTCTTCAGACCCAATGCTTTCGCCGTTTCCCAAATGCACTCGGGCTCGCCTTCAATCTCTATCCACACGCCAAACGGATAGACATCAAGCACGATTTCCACATCATTTGATTCGTAGACGCTGCGAATTTTTTCGTAGGAGTTCTCCTCTTTGTATGCACCGTAATTTTTGATGAGCTTCAGAGCATCCGCGACGCTGCAACCCTTGTACACCGTATCCTCAATCTCTGTCTTCACACCCCCATCTTCGCCAACTTTAAACTTGAATGTCGCCTCTACGGAAGAATTTTGAAAATTGTGTTTTACCCGCAAACGGATCTTTTTGTCCCTTGTATTGCCGGTACCCATGATGGTGTCCCTGATATACTCCGTGCGGGAATATTTTCCGACACTTTGTACTTTCTCCAAAATTGAGTGGACGTCGCTTACCAGAAACTTCACCTCTTTTTCTTTTTTAAAATCTCGTGTGCCGGACATCTCACAAGTATATCAAGAGAAACAAAAACTCACGGCCTATCCCCGCGATTTTTCCGAAAACATGTTGAGAGTCGGCTACCGTTTCGTGACGTAGGCAATCTGCACCGTCACGATACCAGAATCATCAGTAATAAACGTAATGTTTACTTCTTCCCTGCCCCGCGTTGCATAAAACGACGTGACCGGTGCTATGCTCGGATCTGCCTCACGAATAATCTCCCAACCGTTCTCCACAAGGTACGGCCCGAAGTCGGCGACATTTTCCGCAAGCGTTCGCTTGGAAGCATATTTCACTACTGGCTGGGAAATTGACCCGCCCTGGTACGCAATCGCGTAGCTCTCTTCAACCACCGGTGCGTCCTCGCGGATGAGGTCAGCCGGAAATCCAGCGACCACTCCACCCGCCTCTGCAATAACAATGTCTTGCTCGTCACTCCCGACACTCGGACCGCCGACACGACTATAGAGCCAGAAGCCAATGACAACGAGCACTATAATGACAACAAGTGCTGTAACGATTTGCGACACCCCCCAGCGATGTTCCTCTGCGCTCTGTGGCTGCCCCATAAGTCCTTCGTCCATATGTCTTGATGCTAGCACCAGATACCACCCCTGCAACCACTACGCTGTTGATAAGTCAGGAGCCCCTTTTAGATTAGAGCAAAAGTCCGATAATAAGCAGCGCCACGATATTGGCAACTTTAATCATTGGGCTAATTGCTGGCCCAGCTATGTCTTTGTACGAATCGTCGGCTGCCTTCGGCATCCTCCTTGCGAACCCTCGGTTCTCAACATATCCCACATGCGCGCATGTGGGAGGCTGCTCTCCGACACGGGAAAACTAGAGTTTTCCCGCCTGTCCGCCTCTGGCGGAACCCCTTTCCACGACCCGTACAAGGACTACAACAGAAGTCCAATAATCAAGAGAGCGACTATGTTCGCTACCTTGATCATAGGATTGATGGCAGGACCAGCTGTGTCTTTGTACGGGTCGCCCACCGTATCGCCGGTGACCGCCGCCTGGTGTGCGAAACTTCCTTTGCCGCCGAGGTTGCCCTCCTCAATGTACTTCTTCGCGTTGTCCCATGCGCCACCGCCGGACGTCATAGAGATTGCCACAAAGATGCCGGTAACAATCACACCAACCAAGAGCCCGCCGAGCGCCGGGATGCCGAGTACAAACCCGACAAGAATCGGCACGACAACCGGAATGAGCGCTGGCAGAATCATTTCCTTAATCGCCGCGCGCGTCACGATGTCCACCGAGCGCGCGTAGTCGGGCTTGTCGGTGCCTGCCATAATCCCCGGCTTGTCGCGAAACTGCGCGCGCACTTCTTCCACAACCGCCCCCGCCGCGCGCCCGACCGCCTGCATGGAGAGCGCGCCGAAGTAGTACGGCAGAAGCCCGCCGATAAAGAGCCCGGCGAGCACTCGCGGGTCGTTTATTAAAAACTGAATCGTGTTTCCCTCGCCGAGCGAGTGCGTAAAATCGGCGAACAGGACAAGTGCCGCAAGCGCCGCTGATGCAATCGCGTATCCTTTGGTCACCGCTTTCGTGGTATTCCCGACCGCGTCCAAGGGGTCGGTAACGGCGCGGACACTTTCGGGAAGCCCTGCCATTTCAGCGATGCCCCCTGCGTTGTCGGTAATGGGACCATAAGAGTCAATCGCCACGATAATGCCCGCCATGGAAAGCATCGCCACCGCCGCAACCGCAACTCCGTAGAGCCCCGCAAGACCAAATGCGCCGAGTATGGCGGCAACCACCACAATGACCGGCCACGCAGTTGCCTTCATGGAAACCGCAAGACCTGCAATGATGTTCGTCCCGTGTCCCGTCGCGGACGCTCTCGCAATATCCTGTACTGGCTTGTGTGTTGTCCCGGTGTAGTACTCGGTGATAACTACCATTGCCGCAGTCACCACGAGTCCGATAAGTGACGCAAGATAGAGCGCTAAGACGCTATACTCACCGTTTTCCGCCATGAGCCATTTCGTCAAGGGGTAGAAAGCGAGAGCCGCGAGTACACCAGCAACAGCAAGCCCCTTGTAGAGCGCATTCATGATATTTTTGGTCTTCCCGAGTTTCACGAAGAACATCCCAATGATTGAAGCAATGATAGACGCGCCACCCAGAGCGAGCGGATAGATAATTGCATTCGGAAAGTGAGCGAGAAGGAGCGACCCGAGGAGCATCGCGGCAATAGATGTCACCGCGTACGTTTCAAACAAATCAGCCGCCATGCCTGCACAGTCACCGACGTTGTCACCAACGTTGTCGGCAATCACCGCCGGGTTGCGGGGGTCGTCTTCGGGAATGCCCGCTTCAACCTTGCCGACAAGGTCCGCACCGACATCAGCCGCTTTGGTGAAGATGCCTCCGCCGAGCCGCGCAAAAATGGAAATGAGTGAGCCGCCAAACCCGAGTCCTATAAGCGCGTGAATGTCTTTCGTCACGAAGTAGAATCCCGCCGTGCCGAGAAGCGCAAGCCCCACTACCAAAAGTCCCGTGACGCTTCCGCCCTTCACCGCAACCGCAAGCGCCTGGTGAATGCCGCCGCGCGCCGCCTCGGTCGTCCGCACATTCGCGCGAACGGAGACATTCATGCCAATGTATCCCGTGAGCGCCGAGAGAAACGCGCCGATGAGAAATGCAATCGCCGTGGAAAATCCAAGATGCGGCACGAAGCCGATGATAAAAAAGAGTACGATAGCAACAATCGCCACGGTTTTGTACTGGCGATTGAGATATGCACGGGCGCCGTCCTGAATCGCCTTCGCGATTTCCCGCATTTTGTCGTTCCCCGTGGGCAGACCCAAAATGTGCTTGATGAGCAGGGCGCCGTAAAGGAGCGCGAGAATCGCGGACCCGAAGATGAGGAGTGAGGTCATGTTTGAAATCTTGTACGGCTAGATTTGTTACTAATGACTATTTCCGTCTTTTACATCCTTTGTGACTTCTTCCGCCTCTACATCCCCAGACGTCTTTTCCTTTTCCGGTGTTACTTCTTCCGAATCTTCAACGGTTGTCTGTTTATGATTTCTTACCTCTCCGTCTTCTGTCTGCTCGCTATCAGTCGTTTCTCCCTCCGTGGGAGTGCCACCCACTGACTGAATATCAATCCGCCAGCCGGTGAGCTTTGCCGCGAGCCGGACATTCTGCCCGCCGCGCCCGATGGCAAGAGATTGCTGATCTTCGGTCACGGTCACTTTCGCTTGTCGTTCTTCTTCATTCAAGATCTCGACGGTCACCACCTTCGCGGGCGACAGTGCTTCTTCTATAAACTCTGCTGAATCCTCGGACCACTCAACGATATCAATCTTCTCACCACCAAGCTCGCTCATCACCGTGGACACACGCACGCCGCGCTGACCCACAAGAGAGCCCACCGGGTCAATGTGCTCGTCGTGTGACCAGGCCGCAATTTTGGAGCGCGAGCCGGCTTCACGAGCGATTGCCTTGAGCTCAACGGTGCCATTGGCAACCTCGGGCGACTCAATCTCAAAGAGCTTTTCCAGAAACGCCGGGTGCGAGCGCGAGAGTTTGAGAAACACCCCGCGCGGCGTTTCCTCCACGCGGTAGAGGTATGCGCGCACACGCTCGCCCTGCTTGTACCGCTCGCCCGGAATCTGCTCTTCATAGGGAAGAATGCCGGTCGCCCGGCCAAGATCCACAAAAATATTGCCGCGCTCAATGCGCTGAACCGAGCCCGTGACAATCTCACCCTCGCGTTCGCCGAATTCCTTGGAGAGATACCCCTTTTCCGCCTCGCGGATGTTTTGAATGAGAACCTGTTTCGCCGTCTGCGCCGCGATGCGCCCGAAATCATCGTGCGTTTCAAGCGGAAAGGCAATCTCGTCGCCGAGTTTTGCATCCGCCTTTATTTTCCGCGCATCTTCAAGAAGTATGTGCTTCTCCGGATCAAAGCGGGGTAGTGCATCCTCTTCGCTCTCATGGTCGGAAAAAGACGTCTCTTCATCATCCTCGTCCTCAAAACGAACCGTGGTCTCGTCCACAACTGTCTTCACCTGTTCAAACACCGCACCACCGCTCGCGACATTAAACTTCGCGCGCACGACTTGTCCGCGCTTGCCGTATTCCTTCTTGTACGCGTGAGCGAGTGACTCTTCAATCGCATGAATAACCTCCGCGCGCGAAATACCGCGTTCTTCTTCCAGTTCGGTGAGCACCGAGTTGATGACCTTGAGATCTATCATGGTGTATTGTGAAATCGCTAAAAAACAAAACCCGTCTCCGTCGGACGAGTCAGCACTGTCAGTATGAAACACTTGTCAGTATATCTGTACGTGAAAAGTTGTCAACCCCGTTAGAGATTTCTCTGTGAGAGAATAGATCACACAACGACCGCGTGGTGCCCCGTTTCCGCTACACCAAGACAGGACAAGCGGAAATTTCTAACGGGGTCAACCCCTGAAAGATTCCCGTACCTCACGCGTCCCCACGTATAGTCAGGACCGCGGCGGGGTTATCAACACATCCGCAGGACCCTGAACTTGGGACTCTTTGCTATAGTTTGTGTACATAGCTCTATAGAAACACAGCCCCATGTGTTACTAACCGTAGTACATACCTCTTACATTATGAAAAAGTATACATATCTTGTCGCTCTCTTTCTCACTGCCGGACTGGTCTTCTCCCTGAATACGCCGACGGCGTTCGCACGTGACGAGGACGGGGGTAATAATTTGGGTATCGCCCTTGATACATCCGTGTCCGTTGACGCTGACGTGAGTGTTGACAATTCAGGCCCGGGAAACCTTTTTGACAGCGACCGAACGGAAAATATCCGCGAGCGGCTCCAGGAACGACGGGAAGAAAGCCGGGAGCTTCGGGAAGAACTTCAGAGCCGTTTTGAGGAACGGGCAGAGACACTCCGAGAGAACGCCCAGGACCGTATCACGGCATTTACCGAGCGTGTGGTGCAACGCTTCTACGCGGCGATCGACCGCATGAACAACCTTGCCAACCGTCTGGAATCCCGCATTGAAAAGCTTGAGGAAAGGGGCAATGACCTCTCACAAGCAACCGAGCTCCTCGCCGAGGCGCGGCTTCAGATTGAAGGTGCAGCCGAAGCGGTTGCCGAAGCGGAAATCCATATTGGCGACCTTACCCTCGCCGAAACTATGCGCGAAACCTTCCAGAATGTTAGAGAACTCCTAGGTACGGCGAAAGAAGCTCTGCGGAGCGCGCATCGGGCGCTCGTAGATGCCATTGTCGCCATTAGAGCAAACGTGAAGATGGAAGATCTTGACGACGACAGCAACCCGAGCACAAACACCGATGACACCGATAACCCGCCGCAGACAGAGGAGTTTGAGGCAAGCGTTATTGCCGCAACTGCCACAACGGTAACCTTGAGCACCGGAGTGGTGGTGACCGTGGGCAGCAACACTGTGATTGAGGCGGACGGCGATCTCCTTGCCCTCGTTGACGTCGTTGCCGCGCTCGCCGCCGGGGAGAGCGTCCGGGCGGAGGGCGACCTTGATGCCGCAACAGATACCGCAGTAAGTATCAAGTTTGAAATTGACGACTAATCAGGTATATTAGACATCATTAGCCACATAACCCACATACTATGAACGGAGATGGGGGTATGAACACGAACCCGACGCAGGGAGACACACTGGAGGAAAAACCGAAAAGCTCCTCCGCAGGCCCTATCGTCGGCACCGTTATCATCATTATTATCATCGTTTTGGGCGGTCTCTACTTCTGGGGCAAGAAGCTTGCGATAGCACCGGTTGACGAGCAGACGGAGGAACTTCAGGACGTGAGTGCGTCGGATGCCGTTGCCGACATCGAGGCAGACTTGGATGCCACAGACCTAGACTCACTTGACGCGGATCTTGGCAACCTTGAAGCCGAGTTTGAGGGGGAAGCGGCGGCACAGTAGTTTAATCTCGCGCAAGTTTCACGTTTCAACTTTCAACGCGCCGCGCTTCCTTGGGAGCGCGGCGCAGAAGCGTTGAGCGGACACCATTGAACAATTCGCGCGAATTGTTCAGTGAAAAACGTAGAGAATCGCAGCAAAAAACGAGAGTAGCCCGGCTTCGCTTTGCGAAGCCGGGCCCATCTCAACAGCACAGTCAACAACCATCCTCACCGGGAACGACGAGTACTTCTCTCGAAAGTCGCCGCGCCCTGCGGAGAAAGAGAACATCGATGAGCCAGATGACGAGACCGAGTAGCGACGCGGACACCACACCCCACCCACAGAGGATGGCGAAGGCAGCGAGCTGCCGAGCGTTCTCGCCCTCGGCCCAACCGAGGGAGATTGCCAGAACACCGGCGAGCCCCATGAGAACTCCCATCACCAGAACCCCCAGAATCGTCCGGAGTTGCTCTCTGAGAGTACGAGGCCGCTTGCCGAAAACGAAGCCTCCGACCGCCGCGAGTGCCTTGTGCATAGCTGTCTCCTTGTTTGGCCTGAATCACTGACCGCGACCGCTGAGACATGTAGAGAGCCGCGAAAATCCATTGTTCAGTATACCAAAAAATGAATCCTTGTCAAACATTTTTGACTCACCCCAACAACTACGATAGAGTAGTGCGCGCAATGCCAGCAACTCCATCTATAAAGAAAAACCCCGACTCCACCATAGAAATTGAGGGAGAAATTCCTGTAGATGAGTTTGAGAAACACCGCGAGGCGGCAAGCCGCCACCTCGGGAAGGATGTAGAAATAGCAGGGTTCCGTAAAGGGCATGCTCCCGCATACATCGTAGCAAAGCGTATCGGCGGCGGACGGGTTCTGGAAGAGATGGCGAACCGCGCCCTTGCCGCACACCTGCCCAAGCTCTTTAGAGAGCACAACATCGACGCTATCGGCAAACCACAAATTACCGTGACCAAGCTTGCTCCCAAAAATCCCCTTGGTTTCAAGCTCACTACAGCAGTTCTCCCCGATATTACGCTCCCCGACTATCAAGTCATTGCCAAGGCTGCAAACGAGAAGTCTTCGGAACCCGTCACCGTCACTGAAAAAGAAATTGAAAACGCCGTGCTCGATATTCGCAAACGGGTACAAGCAACTGAGAATCAAGCGCAAAAAACGAAAAAAGAAAAACTGGAGAAAGGGTCTGGGGAGTTGCCCGAGTTGGACGATGAGCTTGTTAAGAAACTTGGTAACTTTGCTAGTGTCTCCGAGTTTAGGAACAAACTCACTGAGGACATACAGAGCTTTAAAGAACGCCAGGCACGAGAGAAACGACGTATTGCACTCATTGAGAGTATTGCACAACAAGCACAGGTTCGACTTCCCGAACTGCTGGTAACCGCCGAGGTTGATAAAATGCTTGCACGATTCAAGGATGACGTCATCCGCGTCGGCGCGAAGTGGGAGGAATATTTGCAACAAATCAAAAAAACCGAGGGTGATTTGCGGAAAGAGTGGCATCCGGACGCCGAGAAGAACGCAACGATACAGCTCGTCTTGAACGAGATCGCCAAAAAGGAGAACCTTGCGCTAGATGAGAAGGCGGTTGAGTTGGAGGTTCTGCATTTGGAATCGCACCACCCCGACGCCGACCCGCGCGGGCTTGAGGTGTATGTCCGAACGCTTCTTACTAATGAAAAAGTGTTTGAATTTTTGGAAAACCAAAAATAGCTTGATTTCAGGGGTAATTCTGCTAATATTTGGCCATGCTTATACCAACCGTTATAGAAAAATCACAGTTCGGGGAGCGGGCGTATGACATCTATTCGCGGCTCCTCAAAGAGCGCATCATCTTCCTCGGCGGCGTCATTAGCGATGCCGTGGCAAACACCGTTATCGCTCAACTGCTTTTCCTGGCATCAGAGGACTCAAAAAAGGATGTCTTTCTCTACATCAACTCCCCCGGCGGTTCGGCAACCGCGACACTCGCAATGATTGACACCATGAACTACATCAAACCGGATGTGGCGACTGTCTGCGTGGGAATGGCGGCGTCCGGAGGAGCGCTTGTGCTCGCCGCCGGGGCAAAAGGAAAACGATACGCGCTTCCCAACGCTGAAATCATGGTACACCAGCCGCTCGGCGGCGCGGAGGGGCAAGCGTCGGACATTGAAATCACCGCCCGACAGATTCTGAAACTGAAAGACAAACTCAACCATATGCTCGCCGACTTCACCGGACAATCCCTAAAGCAGATTGAAAAGGACGTTGACCGCGACTTCTTTATGAACGCCGAGGAAGCCAAGAAATACGGCGTCATAGACGAAATCTACAAGACCAAGAAATAGTGCGGTTTCTCCGACAGGTGTCGGGGAATGCGCCGCTACAAATGGTGCTCATGCGAATAAACCAGTCCCCTTACCATCTGTGGTGATACGGGGGTCTTTGCGCCCGCGGGAGTTCTCTGATATACTTACCTTCGTTAGCCACTAAAATACCATTTCGCTTTGAAACTTTTGAAATGAAACTCTTTGTGACTTGTAACTTTTCCACCAGACTGGAGCGACTATCAAGCTAAAGCGGGAGTAACCCGCCTGTGTCTTTTGCAGGCGGCAAAAGTGACACGGCGAAATTATTCGCACTATGTCATTAACACTTGTGTTTCTGCTCGCCGGAATGGCGGGCCTTGTGGGCATTGCGCTCGGCTACTTCATCCGATTCCTCGTCGGTCTCGGACAGCGAAGCGGTCTTGAGCTTAAGGTAAAAGAAAAACTCCTTGAAGCGGAAGAGGAGGCAAAGAAGCTTCTCAAAGACGCGGAAGGTAAGGTGGAACACCTCTCGCGAGAAAAACGAGGAGAATTCAAAGAGCAGGAGGAAAAACTGAAAAAAACGGAAGACCGTCTCATCAAGAAAGAAGAGCTCTTGGACAAGCGACAGGTAGATATTGACAAGGAGGTTGAGGACATTCGTAACAAGGTAGAAGAGATAAAGAAGGTTCGCGAAGAGGTAGAACAGCTACGCGAGAGCCGTCAGAAAGAGCTTGAGTCAGTTGCAGCACTCTCCGCAGATGAGGCTCGGGCGGAGCTCCTGAAAGAGATTGAGAAAAACCACGAGGAAGATATGCTGGTCCGCATGCGCAAGCTGGAAACCGAGGGCGCCAAGGAACTTGAAAAAAAAGCCCAAGATATTCTCGTGACCGCAATTCATCGCTACGGCAACTCGGTCTCCTCGGATATCATGTCCACATCTGTCGACCTGCCATCCGACGACGTGAAAGGAAAAATTATCGGCAAGGAGGGACGCAACATTAAGGCATTCGAGAAATCAACCGGCGTTGAGGTGGTCATAGACGACACACCGGGGACGGTCCTCCTGTCATCGTTTGACCCGGTGCGACGGCAGGTCGCGCGGCTCGCCCTGGAGCGCCTCATCAAAGACGGGCGCATTCAGCCGGCGCGCATTGAAGAGGAGGCGGAAAAGGCGCGACAGGAAATCAACACGATTATCAAGGAGAAGGGGGAACAGGCGGCGTACGAAGCTGGCGTTTTTGGGCTTGACCCGCGCATCATTTCAATTTTGGGTCGACTCCACTTCCGCACAAGCTACGGGCAGAATGTACTCCACCACTCGGTGGAGATGGCGCACATCGCCGGTATGCTCGCGGACGAACTCGGCGCAAATCCTTCGGTGGCACGCGCGGGTGCGCTCCTTCACGACATTGGGAAAGCAGTGGATCACGAAATCCAGGGTACCCACGTTGAAATCGGACGACGTATTCTTCAAAAATTCGGAGCCGACGAGGAAATCGTGAAGGCGATGCAAGCACATCACGAGGAATACCCCTACGAGACCGTGGAGTCAGTCATTGTGCAGGTCGCGGACGCCATCTCGGGCTCACGGCCGGGCGCGCGGCGCGACACGGTGGAGAATTACCTGAAGCGCCTCGCCGATCTTGAGGCGATTGCAAACGGATTTGAAGGTGTTGCCAAGAGCTACGCGGTGCAGGCAGGACGAGAAATACGCATCTTTGTAACTCCTGAAAACGTGTCCGACCTTGAGGCACAACAGATTGCACGCGATGTCGCTAAAAAGGTTGAGCAGGAGCTCAAATATCCGGGTGAGATTAAAGTCAATGTAATACGCGAAAGCCGCTCCATTGAGTACGCACGCTAATCATTGACAGAAATAGCTATCCACCCCGTTAGAAACCTTTAGTTCTAACGGGGCTGGCGCCGCCTTGGATGCCAATAAAACTTGCCAAAAAACGGCTCAACCGCTTATCCACAGACAGGTTGCCTAAAATACGGCTCAACGGTATACTGCTTCAAGATATACTGGTCGACTTTTGTTATACGTTACCCGTTACAAGCTATACGTTACACGACACATGAACAAAATGGCATTGGTTGAGCTTCTCGCCGAGAAGCACGGCGTTACCAAGGCGGACGCAGAGCGCATGATTGACACCTTGATTGACGCTGTTACCGGCTCGCTCAAGAAAGGTGAGGAGGTTTCTATCGCGGGCCTCGGCATTTTCTCGGCAAAGATGCGCGCCGCCCGAACCGCACGCAACCCACGCACCGGCGCGTCCATTCAGGTCCCGGCAATGCGCGTACCGAAATTCCGAGCGGCAAAGGCGTTGAAAGATGCCGTCAAGGGCTAACCCTGCTCAAGCCTGCCTACCGCAGGCAGGGACGCGGTTGAAATAATTCTGACTGCGACGACTCTGAAAATCCCTCCGCATGTGCGGAGGGATTTTCAGATTGTGCGGGATGCCGGAATCGGACCGGCGACCTCAGTTTGGAAAACTGACGTTTTGCCACTAAACTAATCCCGCGTTGCGACCATACTAGCAGAAACTGCGCTCCTCAAAAACACCACGCCCCCGCTTTTGCGGGGGCGTGGTGTTGAAACGGAGGTGAAACTACATTCCTGTGCTTTCACCTTCCGGCTTCTGCTCGCCTTCTTCTGCAGGCGTTGCAGGAGCAGCGCCAGGGGCTGTCTGTCCATCCTGGCCTTCGCCTTCCATCGGTTGCTTGTTTTCTTCGTTCATAGTGTTTCCTATGGACGTTAAACTGACAATAAGGGTTGCCCCTTTGCTGGCTCTCCTCGGCTCGGAAAGTGAAAGGTGTTTCTTTACACTTCCCTCGCTCTACGTCGCCAGTGAGACCGAAACAAAAACGCCCCAACTCTCATGACAGTTTATGGGCGCTTACATATATCAGTATAGCCGATGGGATATTCTTGCCAACACTTCCAGTACAAAGCAGCCCCTCACTTGCAAGCAAGTGAGGGGTTGGGAGTTCTCCTTAAAATACGGAAAAGGACACTCTAACCTACATCGGCATTGATGATTTTTTGCCTGCAGCCGCGCTCCAGAAACCAAGAACAGCAACCACAATACCGACAATGACCAGATTGGTAGTCATATTTGAGCCCTCAAGACCCACAAACGGAGAGATGAGGATCCAAAGACCCAGAATGCCATTTACCCAGTTCTGCCACATAGACGTTGATGAAGTATTAACCGTCTCATAAATACATCGACCGTGGAGTACTGCTCCTTCATGAATAAGTATACGCTTTTTTACGAAACAGGCTGGCGGCGTTGTGGATAGGACTAATCCCTCTTGTCCCCTTACGCTCAAATCCAAGCACGGCTATACTTTGGACCAAAAGGAGTCTGCACGCACTCCCGTAGATCAAGAGTGCCTCAGGCTAATTATTACTACGAATACCAACAAACATCATGCTTAAAACTTGGGCTTGGATTTTTGCCGCTGTCTTCATTCTAATTGGTATCTTGGGATTTGTCCCCGGAATCACCACGGCCGAGGGAAACCTGCTGGGTGTGTTTGAGGTCGACACAATGCACAACATCGCCCATATGGTCACCGGCCTTGTTGCCCTCTTTGTTGCGCTTGGGAGCGAGCGGGCACGCCGTCTCTTCTTCCAAATTTTTGGTTGGCTGTACCTGCTTACGACCATCATTGGATTTATTCAGGGCGACACCGTGCTTGGTATCATCGGCGCCAACATGGCGGACCATTTCCTGCATCTTGTGATTGCCATCGTATCACTCTGGCTCGGCTACGGTGGACGCAAGCGTATGGCAGGTAGCGTTCCAACGCAACCACAGCAACCTCCTCAGCAGCCGCAGATGTAATTTCAAGCTCTGTTTACCTAACACAACACTCCGCAGAGGTGGAGTGTTGTGTGTAGATGATCGGGCTGCCGGGAACTGTCCGCCAGAAGCGGATCCCTGCCCGTCCGGTAGGCGGGTGTCTTCGGCGGAAACCCTAACCACCGCTTCAACTTTTTTTCGGGCCGGGGAGAATCGAACTCCCACTACAAGACCCCCAGCCTTGCGTACTGCCACTATACGACGGCCCGCGTTTTCCCCACTCACCGTAAACTATGTGC
>JAKEFG010000007.1 GCA_022616195.1 Candidatus Wolfebacteria bacterium
CCTTCACCTCGGGTGCGAGTCTGTGTTTTGAACCCATATGCCTCTCATATTACTCGGTTTCTAAATTCGACCGAGTGTCAAAATTTCGGGGTCCGGGTCACCGCTTGGGAAACAATATGCTTGCCGCCGCCTACTCTGCGGATTTGTTCATTTTACTCCACGACAAGGACTTGGAAGGCGCCTTGATGGAATACGGTGTTGCCCGATTTGCGATTCCCTCTTCCGATAAAAAACAAATCGTCGTCGTACAACTTGAGGAGCGTGATTCCACTTTCCTTCACGGAGACCGGATAATACTTCTTGACTCGCTCGAAGCACTCCATTATTGGATAGAGACAAACTGCTGACTGAGCGGTTACCCGTTTTCAGCAAGACACTAAATCCTCAAATACCGCCGCACCGCGAGGTAGCTTGAGAGCGCGCCGAGCGCCGCGCCCGCCACGACAATAACCAAGAAGAACTGTCCGAAGTTCGCAAGGTAGTAGTCAAAGAGGTTGATGCTCCCAAAGAAACCTGCAGTCACCGGACCAAGCCATAAGGTGAGCGGATAGAAGATGATAAGTGTGATGACGCCGGCAATAACACCGTACATGATTCCCTCCACCACGAAGGGTCCGCGGATGTAGGTGTTGCTCGCTCCCACAAGTCGCATAACACCGATTTCCTCCTTTGCTGTATAAATCGCAAGCCGAATGGTGCTGAAGACAATGATAATTGACACAACTGCAAACACGAGCGAAATGACAAGTCCCAACGTCCCCGCCGCATCAATGATTTTTGACAAGCGGTCAATCGCTGCCTTGTTCTGAAAATAGTTCACTCGGTCGATAATCGGTTGGTCCTGTAAGCCAAGCGCATTGTCGCTCTCCAGAAACCTCGCGATGCTTTCGTATTGACTCGTCTCCTTTGCTTTAATGTTTAGAGTTGCACCAAGCGGGTTCTCAGAAAGCTCGTCAAGTGCCTGAAGCGTGAGCTCATCATTTTCATGCCGTGCGCGAAAATTCTCCAGCGCCTGCTCACGAGATACATATTCAACACGTGCTACCTCGGGAAGTGTCTCCAGATCCCCTTTGAGCGCAATGATTTCTTCCTCGGGGGCATCAGTAAGAAAATACACATTCACGTCCACCTTATCCTGAAGCTGCTCCAGAGACGAACCCAGAATGGCTCCGACAAACACCACAAACCCAATCACAAAGAGTGTAATCACCATAACGACAACCGAGGCAAACGACACGAAGCCGTTGCGCCAAAAATTCACAAATCCCGCCTTCAGTATTCGTTTAGTGTTAATCCACAGCACGGTAGTAATTCCAATTTACAAATCCATCCGAATCTGCGAATGGCTACAAATGATTGGCTCTTAATATTCTTCTCGGCTTGAGATACTGTTCTCTGAAATTTACTAGGAGACCAAGCGCTAAACCTGATTGTTGGAGGTAATTCTGAAGCTGCCGATAGTGCTCTTTGGTCAATGCCCGTACTGCCTTAAGCTCAAGGACAATTGTATCTGCAATTACAAAATCGGCAATGTTGCCACTATCTCCTATGGCCTGCTCTCGCTCATACAGAATCCCATCATGTATAAGCTGTGATTCAATATGATCTGCATACTGCTTCTCCCGAGCATATCTACCAAGTTCATTATGTGTGTTGAAGCAATGCCCGACGACTGTATACGAGAGCTCCGGATGCAGTAAATCGGGTTTATTCGCAGTCATTGGTGGATTGGCATCCATTCGTAGATTGGAATGTTACAGAATGTACCTCCCCTCCTTATCATCCCGCACGATTTTCCCCTTCTCCATGGTAATCACACGCTTGCCCAACGTATCTATGACGCCCTTGTTATGTGTCGTAAGAAGCACCGTCGTGCCGAGATCATTGATGCGCTTTAGAATCTGCACCACGTCAAAGGTGTTGATAGGGTCCAGGTTTCCCGTCGGCTCGTCGGCAAGGATGATGTCCGGTTGATTCACAATCGCGCGCGCAATGGCAAGGCGCTGTTTTTCACCGCCCGAGAGCTCATCGGGGAAACTCCACGCTTTCTCCTCCAAATCCACAAGCTCAAGCGCATGCGGCACATCGGCGGCAATGTCAGTGTCATCTCGTCCGGCAACTTCCATCGCAAAGGCGATGTTCTCGTATGCTGTTTTATGCGGCAGGAGCTTAAAGTCCTGAAAAACCGTACCGATGCGCCGGCGCAATTCGCTCACGAGGCGTTTGGAAAGCGAGTGAATGTCGGTGGACTCAAAAAAGACACTGCCTTCGGTGGGCGTCTCTTCAACAAGAAGCATTTTCAAGAGTGTCGTCTTTCCCGCCCCGGAATGCCCCACAACAGAAAGAAATTCGCTAGGCTCTATTGTAAACGTGATGTCCTGAAGTGCGACTGATCTGTCGGCGTATACTTTTGAGACGTTGTCGTAGTAAATCAAGGTGGTAATTCTAATTTACGAATCCATCCGAATCAACGAATGGCTGTCAATAAAACCAGGCATGTTTTTAATTCTACCACCTCCGCGCAAAACGCAATAGTAGGGAAGTACAAGTTACAGTATCTGCTTGAGCGTTTCTATGGTTAGCCGGTGCGTCTTTGCATGGCTTAATATCCCGAGGTACGAAGCGAGGTTGTCTCTGTTCACGTTCCGCAACATCCGCCACTTGGTGCTCGTACGCACGACCGTGTGGTGCGGCAAAACTACATATCCGAGAAAGTCAATGCCGTGGCTGACTTTGTTAATGGAGACCACATCGTGCAATGCAAGTCCAAGCCGTGTTTTCGTAAAGCACCGGACAACGGCTTCCCGGTTCGCAAGTTTCTGTGCATCGCGATGCAGGATGACAAAGTCATCACAGTAGCGGATGTACTGCCGTGCCTTGAGTTCGTGTTTTACAAATCGGTCAAGCTCATTCAGGTAAATGTTTGCAAACAGCTGACTCGTTACATTGCCAAGCGGAAGCCCTTTACCGAGATGCGTCTCAAAACTCCCAATAATCTCTTCAAGAAGCACAAGCAATTTCCCATCGTTAATCTTTCTTCGGATGAGCTGGAGGAGTATGCCGTGGTCAATGTTGGCGAAGAACTTGACGATGTCGCACTTGAGCGCATACGCCGTTGCTCTGCGATTTACTGTCACCTGCTGGACAAACTGCTTCAGCCGCTGAACGCCGCGATGCGTTCCTTTATTGAAACGGCACGAGTACGAATCGTATATAAAACTTCTGTCAAAGAGATGGTACAATACGCGGAACACGGCCTGGTGCACCACACGGTCGCGCACGCTCGCTTTGTGGATGTGCCGTCGCTTCGGATCGGAGATGTAAAACGAATCGTATCGTCCGTGCCGATAACTCCCCGACACAAGATCATCGTGCAGCTGTAAGAGATTATCTCCGAGAGAAAAGGCAAAATGCTGAACGTCTCTTTTTTTTGATTTGCCACGCTTGAACTCCCGCCACGCCGCGGACAAGTTGCCAAGCGAAACAATACGCTCAAAACTATGAACGAGACCCCCCCCCGACAACTCCGGCGTACCGCTCACTGGACATATCGCCCAATTGTACAAAGAACTCTATCGCATCGGCAAGCAGCTGCCCAAGCGCGAACGATTCGGCATCCACGCAAGAGCCGAGGACACACTTCTCTCCTGCCTCACACTTTCTATACAGTCCGCACTCGCGTCAAAACAGGAAAAGGTCGCCCTTCTTCGCTCACTGCAGATACGCCTTGAGGTGGTAAAGCAATTCGTCCGGCTTGAGCATGAGCTTGAGGTGCTTCCCGCAGAAAGATATTGGATGATTGCGGGACAACTCCGCGACCTCTCGCGAGAAACGGCAGGCTGGTACAACTACGCAAAAAGGTCTCGCTAGGGGAGACCTTTTTGGCGAGACTTCCTCGCGGGCGCGGATGTTCGGGTCCGCGTTCCGTACGTCGTACCAGTTCACCCTAAACTTCGCGTTACCGGCGTTCCAGTTGGCGTTCGGCACGTTGCCGTCGCGGTTCCGCGAGCCGCGTACTGCCCTGCTCCATCCTATTCATCGAAAACCCTCGCAAGAGCTTCCTGATGGTGCTTTCGCACCCTCCTCCGTTGGGAGCGCCGTGTGTCGAGGCATAACCTCACGAGAACCGGGCAAGCAGTCTCGTTATTACGGGCAAACCGCTGCCGGGCATTCAGAATATGACGCCCGACCGGTTGTAGTAGCCAATACACATTGTATACGCAAACGTCCCCGCTCGCTAGGCGAACGGGGACAGGATTGGAGAGAAAAAAGGAAACAGGATTACACCGAGACCACCTCGCGGGCGCGGATGAGCGGGTCCGCGAGCCGTACGTCGTACCAGTACACCCTAAACTCCGCGCCACCGGCGCTCCAGTAGGCGCTCGGCACGAAGCCGTCGCGGTCCCGCGAGCCGGCACAGAGCGTGTGGTTTCGCACGTCGAGGTGCTTGCCGCCAGAGACCTCCCAGTAGAAGCCCTCGAGGTACGCACGCTCGGGGAGCGTGATGGTCTTCGTGCCGCGCTCGGCGAGCCACGCGGCGGAGCGGCTGGCGAACTCCTCGTCCGCTTCCTCGCGTGGGCGCACGCGGATGGCATTCGCGCCGTTGCGATAGCTCCTCTGCTCGCGTTCCCAGTTGAGAAGCGACTTCAGGTCGTCCCCGCCGTAGCACCAACAGAAGAACTTCTCCCTTAGCCCCGCCCAGAACCGATTGAGCGGGACCTCGGGCGTCGCGACGATGACCCATCCGAAGCCGCCCGGGTCGGCGGGCACCGAGATGTTCTGGAAGCCCGGCTCGATGCCGGTGATCTCCCAGTACACCCGCTGCCACACTTCCAGCCAGCGGCTGGAGTCGAGCGTCGATATCTCCTCCAGCGGCGGCAAGCGCATGCTCCGCGGACCGGGAACCGCGATGTCCGGCTTGGGTACCTCCGGCGGCTTGAACGGCGCGTGGAGCACGTCGCCGACCCGCCGAGAGAGTACGCCCTTTTGCCCCGCCCAGTGGCGGAGCTCCTCGCGGGTGAGCGCGAGCGTCTGCCTTACGAAGACGCCCGTGAGCTCACCGGCGAGGGCGGCGTTATCGCCACCAACCGGCGGCTTCCTCTTCCGAGGCGTTCCACGACCTTTCGTCATGGACATCCTCCTTTCCTAAAAAGTTCTTGTTCCCGGCGCAAGGACGCTCCTTGCACCTCCGCAGATATTTTATACTATCCTGTTCCTTTTGTCAACAGTACGTGTCATTCGTAGCCATTCGCAAATTGGTATCCATTCGTTGATTGGCATTACAGCTCGCGCTCCGCCATGATGAATTCAGCAAGGTCACCGTCAAGCACTTTCTCAACATTGTGAACTTCCACGTTGGTGCGGTGGTCCTTCACCATCTTGTACGGATGGAGCACGTAGGAGCGGATTTGATTTCCCCACTCCGCCGACTCTACGGTTGAGACCTGCATCCCGCGCTCCGTGGCACGCCGCATATCTTCCTCGCGTTTGTAGAGCTTGCCGCGGAGGATTTCAAGCGCTTTCTCACGATTCTGTGCCTGGCTGCGTTCGGTTGCCACATGCACAGCGATGCCTGTCGGTTTGTGGGTAATACGCACGGCGGTCTCGCGTTTGTTGACATTCTGCCCGCCGGGACCACCGGCGCGTGCGAATTGTATGTCAATGTCATCTGTGGGAATATCCACCGCCTTTACCTCCGGAAACTCGGGGATGACTTCCACCATGGCAAACGACGTGTGGCGTTTTTTGGATGCGTTGAACGGGGACACGCGCACGAGGCGGTGCACGCCCGATTCGTGCTTGAGCGTGCCGTATGGTCCCTGCCCCAAGCGAGCGGAGCGAGTCGAGGGGTTGCCGAGCACTTCAATAGTAATATTGCGATAGCCGCCGTGGTTATTTTCGTTCGCGTGGAGAATGTTCCGCGTCCAGCCGTTTTTCTCTACAAACTTGAAATACATCTCCGCGAGCATGTGTGCAAAGTCCTCCGCATCGTCGCCGCCCGCTCCTGCGAGAATGCTTACCACAGCGTTTCCGCGGTCAAATCGGTCTTTGCCTTCCGCGAGCGATTTGAGGTGGTTGTACTCCTCTATGATTGCCTGCGCGTGCTCCTTGTCTTGCCAAAAATCCGCCGCCTGCATTTGGCGCTCCACCTCGGCAAGTTTTTGTTGAATATCTGTGTCCATTGATAATTGAGTATACCAACAAAAAGAAAAGGCCGTCGGTTGTGCGTGCTCGCACATTGCAGTACATGCCCCAGCCGATACCTAGGGGTGAGATTTTGAATCCCATCTGCCCGTCTTCGGGTTTAGCAGGGCGGCAGTAGCCACCGACGGCAGCCTAGTCTGCTACGAGCAGGAACGGCCAACTCCTACTCTGACTGCAAAAAGTCTATCCCACCGCACACCATATCCCAAGCTCCATACAAAACTTTGGAGCCACCTCGGAGAGTCGAACTCCGGACCTGACGCTTACGAAGCGCCTGCTCTACCAACTGAGCTAAGGTGGCTACAATATTCTCTTGACACATTAGCACAAAACCTCTACCAAAACCGACGACGCTTTGTGTGTCGGCTCCCCGACCTCTGACGTTTTTGCCAGAGCGTCGGGGCTGAGCTAGGGTGGCAGCACCGGGAGCCGGGGGGGAGAATCGAACTCCCGACTTCCATCTTACCAAGATGGCGTTCTGCCACTGAACTACCCCGGCACGTCGACATATAGTAGCGAATTTATTGCATTTTTTCAATTTCACCAACTATCAGATTTCTGAGTTTTTTGTTGTTAAAATAAACAGTCAACACACCGTGCTGAGTTTTTTGACGATACGTTCCGATACTTCGCGCTGGGGTAACGATAACCTTTTGAAACTGTGACTGCTTTAGACCCAGTTCTTTCACCCAAAAGTGGAGAGCTCTATTCGGATTCATATCACTAAAAACTTGGAGACCAAAGCGTAGTTTGTTTTCATCTATCTGAAAGCAGAGTTTGAGAAATTTGAGAAATGTTTTTATCAGCTTTGGGTCTGTATTCCCCAAACGAACACTATTAGTGTTGCTTTTTGTCCCCTCTCCCCAATATAGGCCCAGTCCAAGTCCGTATAAAAACATCTCTTGCCTCGTATGCAATTTTCTCATAGCGAACGGATCTCCTCCGGGGTTTCTCTGTACATATATTGCTTCAGAAACCGTTCGTTTCGGAATATTATGCTTCCGAATCCAATAGTTAACCTTATTTTCCGAACAACCAAATACCTTCCCGGCCTCCTTAGCAGAAAGTCCTTTCTTTATGTATAACTTTTCTAGTCGGTATTTAGAAATCACACCCATACTAGTCTATGCTAGCATGTTTGTACGAGTTATGCTTGTAGAGAACACAACTCAACCATTGGCGCGCTCATGGTAGTTGGTAGCAAAAAATACCCTTTCTGTCAGTAGAAATTGTCTTTGTGGGCGGAATCGATGGGAGTATTCACTGACTCGGCTTCGCCTGCGCTTTGACACCATGCGGTTTCAGCGTTCGCTTCGCTCACTGCTTCCACCACGGGAAACTTGCGTTTCCCGACCCCCTCCCGTTCAAGTCCCGTCACCAAATTTGTGGTGTACAGAAAAAACCGTGTTCAAGACACGGTCTTTCCTGACACTGCGGGATCGACGGGACTTGAACCCGCAACCTCTGCCGTGACAGGGCAGCGCTCTAACCAGTTGAGCTACGACCCCAAAATGGGTCCAATAATTCTAACAAAAACAAGGTGTTTTAGCCAAGTGTGCAGAAATATTAACCTTTGCGCGAACCTTTTTCCAATCGCGAAGCGATTGATCTTCGCACGCTCCGCGTGCGTGGTGGCTCTGAACCCAATCGTACGCACGGAGCGCGTACCAACGCCAACCCTTTGCGCCTTGCTCGCGCGGGGCAAAACCCAAAAATTTCCTATCATTTTTATTTGCGGCTCCCCCCACACCCCCCGCCGCGAAGCGGAACATTTGAAAGGAAGG
>JAKEFG010000008.1 GCA_022616195.1 Candidatus Wolfebacteria bacterium
CCTTCACCTCGGGTGCGAGTCTGTGTTTTGAACCCATATGCCTCTCATATTACTCGGTTTCTAAATTCGACCGAGTGTCAAAATTTCGGGGTCCGGGTCACTGTGCAGAGCTACAGAATCGGAGTATACTCAAAGCCGCACTCTTTCGAGAAGGAGATTAGAGTTGTGGAAAAGGGTTAATAACCTTTTTTGATAAATATTTTTTTATGAACAAAGGCTTACTCATCGGTATAGTGATACTTCTTGTGGTCATCGGCGGGAGTGTTGTTGTGTTGCAGCAGAAACAGAACAACGAGTCATCTCCGCCGCCACAAAACAACGCGACAACCACCGCACCAAGCGATTACCCAGGTGAGGCAACCATCACCGCCCGTATTGATCAAGGCGCAAGCGCGTTTGGTGTGAACATCATCCCGCTTGGGGTTACGGAGGACAGCCGTTGTCCGTCGGATGTCACTTGTATCTGGGCAGGCACGGTTCGCCTGCGTGCGCTCGTGACCTACGATACCGGAGAGGGTGAACAAGTGTTCACGTTAGGTGAGCCGGTGGCGACGGATGGTGTGACGATACTACTTACTGATGTGAAGCCGGACCCAGTGAGCACGCGACAAATAGCACCGGGTGAGTATTCGTTCACGTTCACAATACAGAAAAATTAATACCGCTCGCTGAACGAATCTCTTTTTGCTACCATCAAACCACCGGGCGAGTGGTGGAACAGTAGACACGCAGCGTTCAGAACGCTGTGGGGGCAACCCCGTGGAGGTGCGAATCCTCTCTCGCCCACAGTTGTGTTTTCATAACTTTTGTTGTATTGTTTCCCCTAGGAATTGTTCACGATAACTACAGGGCATAGCCCGAGGAGGATTTGTCGTGTTGAGGAAACTTCGGCAGTGGCAAGACGACCTCGGCTGGAAGTACGACGGTTGGTGGGCGAAGGTGGCATTCCTGCTTACCAACTACCTGCTCGCGCTCATCGAGTTGTTTTACAAGCCGCTCCGTGCTCTGGTGCGGCTTGCCAGCGCACATTACAGTGTCGCGGGCACCGCGTCGGCTGCGATGAAGAACCCGCCAAACGGCTCATACCTGGGCCCGATTTCAAGTTTCGGCTGGGCGGTGCTGTGTGCGTGGGGGGCTCTCGTAGCTACCGCGCTTGGTGTCGGTCTCTACTCGTTCCGCCGCTTTCTCTCGGCGGACGAGTGCGACGTCTGTTCGCGCGTGGCGCTCCGTGCTCGGTTGCTTGGACTCGCATGGGAGTTTACAGATGCGGGTCTCTTCAGGCGAAGCGGAGTCCGCCATCACACAAGGTGCTTGCTCTTCATGACCCGTGCTGGTGTACTTGCTCGGCGTTCCGTAGCGTCCAGTGATGTTAGTCGCTTAGTATTCTTCGCACTTTGTGAAGTTGACGAGGTGGAGCGCGAGGGGGAACAAGAACAGGCGGGGCGTATCTACAAGCAGGCGGCTGAGCTTTTCAGCCGGCTCGGTGATTTCTCTGCCGCAAGATCGGCGTGGGACGAAGCGCACCGCCTCTTTAAGCAAGCGGGCGCACGTGACCAACTGCTCAAACTCGGCCCTTGCCCGTAGTACAACTGCCCCGCGCGACGCGTCGCGCGGGGCAGTAACTCATCTTGTACTTTTAATAACATCTCTCCTGCCCACACAATCAAAAGTGTCTGTGGCTCTCTTTCCAGTGGTCGGGATGGTCAAAAATGTGTTCTTTGTCATGTCGGGCAAGTGTGCGGAGTAGTTTATTGTCATTAACCCATTCATTGCCGTTCCAAAATTCAAGTGTGTCAAAGTTTGTTTTATAGAGCGCCTTCTCATCGTAGACGGTGCCGAGGTAGTAGTATCTTTTTCCCTGTTTCCGTGCCTCGCGCGCACAGTCAATCATTATCCACATACCAAGGGACTGGTACGCATAGGTAAGGTCGTAGAATGAGTACCAATAATGCCCCATGGTGTCATCACTAACCTCAAAAGCATACCCGACAGTGCGATTCTGGCCGTTCGTGTAGGTGATAATACTCAAGGGGAAGTCTGCCTCAAGAATGGTCAGCAAACGTTCGCGCGGCATAACACCCCGCCCGTGCCGTTTTTCGAAATACTCTGTACAAAAAACAAGGAAGTTCTCGTTGGTGTACTCAAACTGTTCAACCGGTGAGACGTGGCGTGTAAGTTTTTCGTCAAAACGTTTTGCAACTCGTCGATTCTCGCTGTTGAGGGTGAAGTGCTTCAGGTTGAGACGGGCGCTTCGTGCCATGTAGAGTGTCTTTCTAACGTGCGGTGTGCCGGTGTAGGGCAAGAATCCCTTTCCGTATACATCGGCGAGCACGTCATCGTTTTCAAACTCGGCGTACTCGCAGTATCCGAACGAGTATGTTGCGTATGAGTGAGCAAACTCACTTTTGAATCTTTTCATGGTTGTTTTGGGAATAGCGTTTCTGCAAGCTGTGGCAATGATTGCACCATACCACCAAGATTTCCTGAGGTAAGAAGGAGCACAATATCGGTTTTTTGAAGTGTTTGTTTGAGCTTTTCAAGCCCCTCTTTTTCTGAGGTGATGGGAATTGTGTTGACGCCGCTTTCAGAGAGCCTTTTCACTATCTCTTCGTGGGTTGCCTGTTCATGATTCTGTATCCCGATCTCCGGTGGGTGGTAGACATAGACGACGTCTGCCTCAAGGAATGCATCGTCATACCACGCAAGTTTGTTTTTGTTTCTCCAACTGAAGGCGTGTGGCTCGAAAACAACCACGAGGCGATGTTTGGGGAAATGCGCATGCATGGCAGCAATGGCCGCCATAGCTTTCTCTCGTGACGACCCAAAACCTTCATATACCTTTATGGTAGATTTGTCGGTTTTGCTATCAAGGCGCCTTGTTATCCCGTTAAATTCTCGTATGGCAGACGCGACCTCTTCCGGTGTGAGAAGCTTTTTCTCAAGTACTATAGCGGCCGCGCCCATAATGTTCAAAACATTATGCATACCGAGAAGCCTCGTCTCAATGTTAACAATGTCCTCACCACGTCTGGTGAGCGTGAAGCTCGTCGTGTTTGCAAAATCAATATCTTTCGCGCTCCACAGTGGGTGAAAACTCATGTCGGTACCATACGGCACATACGTACCCTCAAAATCTTTTGTGAGCGCGCGAACGTGGTGGTTGTCGCTACAGGCAACAAGGATGCCGTCTTTTGGAATGCGCGCTAGGAGCTTTCTGAACGGTTTTAGATAGTCTTCGTGACTCTGAAACTTGTTGACGTGGTCGTGGTCTGCTGAGGTCAACAGAACATCGTGCGTAGAGAAGAGAAGAAACTTGGACCTGTCGTCTATGCCGGAGGTCGGGTACTCGTCGCCCTCCACCACGAAAACAGCATTTGCGCCAAGATGTCCGTGCGCGGGAAGCTGGGGGACAAGCGCGCCGATAAAATATCCAGGATCTTTTCCTCTATGATAGAGCATCCATGCGATAAGTGCGGCACAGGTTGTTTTGCCGTAGCTTCCGGCAATGACAATGTTTTCTTTGTCCCGCGTTATCTCATCAAGCACCTCGGGAAATGTTTTGACGGGAATACCACGAACGTGCGCCTCGTCCACCTCTTCATTTTGTGTCCTGTCGAGCGCCGCGCTTGCTCCGGCAACAACCACTTCGGCGTCCTGGGGCACATTGCTCCTTTTGTGGTCTTCAAATGTGAGCAGATTGTGTTTTTCAAGGTAATCCCGAACGGGCGGGTAACACGATGTGGCAGAGCCGGTGATGTCATACCCTCGCTCTCGCATGAGCGCGGCTGTCGCGCTCATGCCAACGCCGCAGATGCCGATGAAATGGGCTTTCTTGGTCGTACCTTTTACATCTGCCATATTGCTCCAATGTACCATATCTCTGGACGTCCCGCGGGTGTGGTATACTGTGCCGTATGCAGGAAACGAAGCTGACTTCAAAAGAAAAGAAAGTGTTTGAGGGACTGACGCGCCGACTCAAGGTGCCCAAACGTAAGACCAAGGTGCAGGTGGTTATGGGTATGGTCGGGCTTGTCGGCTCCGGTGTTACGAGTGTCGCGCGAGAACTTACGCGCGGCATTGGTGCGGTTGTACTGGACGCTGACGATGTACGGGTGCTTCTACGAAAAGAAAAAACTGGCTACGGTCATGTGCGCGAGATTGTCTTGGAACTTGCGGAGCATGTACTCGCACAAGGAGGCAATATTGTCATTGACAGTGACCACATTGATCCGAACAAGCGTAATAAGCTTAAAAAGCTCACAAAAGACCGTGGCGCTGAACTTTACTTCGTTCGCACGGTTTGCAATCCTGACGTGATGCTCGGACGGATGATAACCACGCACTACGGTTCAACATCAAAAGATTTGTTTCAGGCATCGGAGACAGCATGGCGCGGCAAGTACGGTGCGGCGGTTGATAAAATCCGCGAATTTTGGCGACGCACCCCACTTCACTACTTCTGGAACAGTGAAAACGGTGGTAGCTGGGTCAGCAAGTCAATGTCGTTTATCTATGCGGAGATTGATACGACGGACGGCAAAAAGTGGAAGGCGGAAGTAAAACAGGTTGCGGCCAAGCTTCTGCGTTAGGACAGATATGCGTCATGACAAAGCTTTACGTTGTTGCGACACCTATTGGGAATCTTGAAGACATTACGCTTCGGGCGCTACGCACACTCAAGGAAGCGGATGTGATTCTTGCCGAAGATACGCGGGTGACGAGGAAACTGCTTGCACATTACGACATCCACACACCAGTTGAGCGGTTTGACGCAAAAGTTGAGAACCAGAAAGTCCGTAAGGTCTCACAATTGTTAGAGGAAGGAAAATCCATCGCGTTGGTATCAGATGCGGGGACGCCGACTATTTCTGATCCGGGCTCTAAGCTTGTCGCGGCGGTGCACACTGCTGGGTATGAGGTTGTCGCGACTCCCGGACCGAGCGCCTTGACGGCGGCGCTCTCCATAAGCGGTCTACCATCGTCAGAATTTCTATTTCTCGGCTTTCTCCCACACAAGAAGGGACGTAAGAAACTTTTTCAAGAAATAGTAGAATCGGAGCGGACGGTTGTATTCTATGAGTCGCCGCATCGCATTATGAAAACACTTTTGCTACTGGACAATTCGCGCGAATTGTCCAGTAAGTATGTGGTTGTGGCCCGGGAGCTGACGAAGATGTATGAGGAAGTGATATCCGGAACAGCACAGGAGGTATTGGCACATTTTCAAAATAACCCAGAGAAAGTGAAAGGGGAATTTGTGATTATGGTTGCAAAAAAATGAGCAGAGGGTGCTTTCAAAAGATTTCTATATTTTGTCTTTTTTCACGGTATACTGTAGATATATGAGAACAAAACTCAAAACACTCGCTCTGCTCGGTATGCTTGTCGTTATTGTGCCGTTTTTCGGTATCCCATTTTCGTGGAAGCAGTGGGCTCTCGTGCTTATCGGTTTGATTATCACCTGGCTTGCCTACTCGCTCCGTCCAATCCCGTCGCGCGGTGAGTCAAGCACGACTCCTGTCTATACCGAAAACGGGAAGCGGTAGCATATGAAGAAGGGAGCTGGGAAAATGCTGTTTGTCGGGATACTCGGCTTGGGTGGGCTCTTGGCGCTCTACGGGGCATCGTTTGGAAAGGCATCTATTACCTATGACCCGCATGCGGCTGCGGCGGCGAGCGACACAATAAACGCCGCCGAGCCGTCGCGGCCCAACGTGACGCATCTCCCGACGCCGGAACCATTCAAGGCGATTTACATGACGCAGTGTGTCGCCGGCACACCGGATTTCAGGCAAAAACTTGTGAACCTCATAGAGACGACAGAACTCAACGCGGTTATCATTGACATCAAGGACTTCAGCGGCACCATCGGCATTCCGACTACTGACCCGCGATTTGACAACGCGACGCTTGCAAGCTGCGGCGCGGCGGATATGCGTGAGTTTGTAGAAGCGCTTCATAGCAAGGACATCTATGTCGTCGGCCGCATCACGGTCTTTCAGGACCCGCTCTATACCAATGCACATCCGGAGCTCGCAGTTCTCCGCGCGAGTGATGGGAGTGTTTGGAAAGATTTTAAGGGCTTGTCGTTTGTAGATGTCGGCGCTCGGGAATACTGGGACTATGTTGTGGAGCTCTCCCGCGAAGCATACACCCTCGGCTTTGATGAGCTCAACTACGACTACATCCGCTACCCATCGGACGGTAACATGAAAGACATCGCGTATCCGTGGAGCGGCACGCTTCCGAAAGCCGATGCGCTTGAGGGTTTTTTTGCGTATCTCTATGAGAATGTCAGAGGTGACGAGGAAGAACCCGGCCCGCTACTCTCCGCCGACCTCTTTGGCTATACGACGACGAATACCGATGACCTGGGAATAGGGCAACTGCTTGAGCGTACCCTCCCGTATTTTGACTATGTGATGCCGATGGTGTACCCGTCGCATTACAATGCCGGCTTCATCGGCATTGAGAAGCCCGCTACGCGTCCTTACGAGGTTGTGAAGTATTCAATGGAGAGTGCTGTTACCCGTGCACGCGTGATGAAGGAGGCGCTTTCCGGAACAGGCACAAGCACCGAAGAAGTGGCGCTCCGCACGCTTGCGCAGAAAGGACACGGACGAGTGTCGCAGAGCCAACTCCGCCCGTGGCTTCAGGATTTTGACTTGGGCGCTACCTACACGCCGGAGATGGTCAAGTCACAAATACAGGCAACGTATGACGCGGGTTTGACGTCATGGGCGTTATGGGACGCCGGCAATACCTATACACACTCTGCATTGCTTGATGAATGAGGCCCTACCCCGTGCTTTTTGTGCTCACCTGTACAGAAAGTACGCTATACTGTGAGTGATGCACGATCCTCAACAGATAACTTACTTCGCGGAGACCGACTACCGCAACAAGCGGCAGAAGTTCGGCATCAAAGCGCCAGACCGCACGAAGCATGTCTATGCCATCGGAAAAACCGGCATGGGGAAGTCAACCTTGCTGGAGAATATGGCAATCCAGGACATTGTGAACGGCAACGGGTTTGCGTTTGTTGACCCGCACGGCTCAAGCGCCGACGCGCTCCTTGACTACATACCGGAAGAGCGCGTGAACGATGTCATATACTTCGCGCCGCACGATCTGGACTTCCCGGTGTCCTTCAACGTGATGGAGGACGTTGGCTACGATCGGCGGCACCTCGTCGCGTCCGGTTTGATGTCGGCGTTCAAGAAAATCTGGGTGGATGCGTGGTCGGCGCGCATGGAATATATTCTCACGAACACCATTCTCGCGCTTCTTGAGTATCCCGACTCAACACTCCTCGGTATCAACCGAATGCTCGTTGACAAGGAGTACCGGAGGGCAGTGGTGGAGAATATCGGCGACCCGTCGGTCAAGGCGTTCTGGACCGAGGAGTTCGCGAAGTACACCGAGCGGTTCGCCGCCGAAGCGACGCCGGCTATTCAGAACAAAGTCGGACAGTTCACGTCAAACCCGGTCATCAGGAACATCATCGGTCAGCCGAAATCAAGCTTTGACCTGCGCGCGGTCATGGACGAGCGCAAAATAGTCATCGTCAATCTCTCCAAGGGGCAGATTGGGGAGGCAAACGCGAATCTCCTCGGCTCCATGCTCATTACCAAACTCTATCTTGCCGCGATGTCGCGCTCCGACCTGTCGCGTCCCGACCTTGAAAAATTACCAAATTTTTATCTCTACGTTGATGAGTTCCAATCGTTTGCGAATGAATCGTTCGCCGACATTCTCTCCGAGGCGCGCAAGTACAAACTCAACCTCACCATGGCGCACCAGTACATTGAACAGATGTCGGAGGAAGTGCGCGCGGCGGTCTTCGGCAACGTCGGCACCATGATTGCCTTTCGGGTCGGCGCGTTTGATGCGGAGGTGTTTGAGAAAGAATTTGCCCCGCAGTTTACCGCCGAGGATATGGTGAATCTCGGCAGATACCAAATGTATCTCAAACTCATGGTTGACGGTGTGAGTTCAGCACCGTTCTCGGCAGTGGGACTAGCTCCGTTTGAGAAACCCGCGATGTCGTATCGTAACATGGTCGTCGCTGCCTCGCGCGAGAAATATGGCCGTCCCCGGGCGCAAATTGAAGAAGATATTATTACCTGGCACGAGGTACGGCTTGGCAAGGGCGACAGTAAGGTTAGTGGAGACATCACCAATAAAAGGGTTTCTGAGGGAAGTGGCAGAGACAGGAAAACAAACCAGCATTCTCGCGGAGAGCCCCTACAACGAAATGACCGTGAGGCAGAGCTGCGTCGTGCAATGTCACTTTCTAATCTTCGCCGCGAGCGGCGTCCGAGAAGGAAAGCGAAGGGACCCTCTGAGCAAAATGTTCGCGAGCTACGAGATGCACTTGCCTCGGTTCTTGACGCGGATCGGCAAGAGCCTGAAGACCAAAAAATGAAAACTGAACAGGAAAGCCGGGAGTCACAGCGGCAGAACAGTGGCAAAGAAGAGACGCCGCGTGAAATCCCGGAAGGTGTTCTGAGAAAATTATTTGAGATGGACTCGCCGAAGGGAACATAGTCATGGATATCTGGATAGTTGCTGTTTGTATTGTGGTGTTGGTAGGGATTGTTGGTGTGGTGGTACACAAGGTGGGTGGTTCAGAAACATCAGGTGGTGTGGAGACATCTTCCGATGTCCGCCGTGTTGTCGAAGAAATCGAAATCATTGAGGATGAGTAACACAGACCAACAACGGGGTGTTTTTACGATAAGCATTGACTATGAATATGCGTGGGGATATGCTGACCTTTTTCCCTCCCCCGATGACGTGGAACGCATCCACGGCGAGAGCGCTATCACAAAGCGTCTCATTGAACTGTTTGAGCGATACCGTATACCGGCCACCTGGGCAATTGTCGGACACTTACTTGAGCCGCGTCATGAGGGGGATGCCGACCCGGCGTGGTTTGACCAAGATAATCTTATTGAGCGTATTGCCGCGTCTCCTGTGGGTCACGAGATAGGATGTCACTCCTACACCCACATTGTCTATGACGGTACGGTGACTGCGCGGACCGAGGTTGAGCGGGATATGCAGGAGGCACATCGCGTCCATATCGCACGCGGTTTTCCATTTCACTCGTTCGTGTTCCCGCGCAACCGCGAGGGGTATCACGCTATTCTCAAACAACACGGGATTATATGTTTTCGCGGAAGCCGCCGCGTATGGTACGGTCTCCTACCCCACACACTCCGTCCGCTCGGGCGCGGCATTGACTACTGGCTTCCCACGACACACGTGAGCGTCCCGCGCCGACATACGAGTGGTCTTGTCAATATTCCCGAAAGTTTACTCTTTGTTTCGCGCAAGGGTGTGCAACGAATGCTTCCCGCGCGACAAGCATACCGGAAAGTGGTTTGGTGTCTCAACAGAGCCGTAAAACAGCGAAGGGTATTCCATTTATGGTTCCACCCGTCAAACTTTTCGTATGATACGGACACACAGTTTGTCATCTTTGAGCGCGTGCTCGCGTATGCGGCAGAATTACAGAAAGAAGGTCGCCTCGCGTGTATGACCATGGGAGCGGTTGGGGATGCGTGTATCGAAAAAGGAAATGTTTGAGCGAATTTCACAGGATGAGCGGCATTCGCTTGCCGTAGGGAGCGTGGCGGAGCCGTTTGTGTCCCCAGCGTGGGAACGCATGCTCACGGACGCGTTTCCGTATATGGTGTTTGAGCACTATCTGTACAACGAGAAGTATGAGGTACGGATTACGAAAATTGGGAACAGAGCCACCGCCATGCCGTTTTCCGACGGAGGGGATGTGATTTCAAGAAACAGCGAGCCGCTCCCCCTCACGGCGTTTTATGAAGATTTGAAACAAGAGTTTGGAAAAAATGCTTTTGTCCGTATAAATGAATTGTATTGCTCTGTGGCGGAAACGGAAGGTTTTTCCGCACCTATTGCGGACTTTCGGGTTGTGCTGAAAGACGACGAGTCAATGATTCGCTCGTTCAGAAAAACCCTTCGCCATGTTCTTGGAGCCCCGCTATCCATGGGGGTGTCTATTGAAAAAACAAAGGACAGCGGCACGATGCGCAGGGTGTACTACCTGTATCTGGAAAACATAAGAAGTGCGGCGGCGCTCGCGCTTCCGTGGGAAGCGTTCTCTGTGCTCGTTGAGGAAGAGAACAACGAGTTGTGGGTTTTCAAGGTACACGGGAACGTACGCGCCGCGTCGCTTTTTCTCAATACCTCGCGTGCGAGCCATTACTACATCAGCGCGGGTGACGCTCAAGGTAAAGAACATTTCGGCTCGCACCGTATCCTCTGGCACGCGATGAAGACATACGCGAAAGAAGGGAAAAAGGAAATGTTTCTCGGCGGCACCGCGGTTGATTCACCACTCTATACGTTTAAGAGCGGATGGCGAGGAGATGAGCGTAGTGTATATAGCATCGGCAGTGGTATGCATGAAAGCGCCAGAATATCGCCGGCGAGAAAACTATGGCGGTTTCTACCGCTTGCGCTCGTCCCCAAAATGAGTCAGCTGGCCGGTAAGTATGTTTTTTAGGAGTGCGAGATAGGTTTTTTCCTTTTCTTTGGTGTGTATGTGCCACCCCGGCGCGCAGATGACGGATACCGCCGCGCGCTCGGTGTTCGGGTATGCTCCGTATGTGCGGAAGAGTCCGATGGGGTCAAGCCACAGGCGCTCGGCTGCGATGCCATTTTCCAAAAGAAGCTGTTGTGCGCTATCAGGGTTGAGAACAATGAACGGGTAGCAGTACCGGCGCCCCTCCGCGGGAGGATTTTCGTAGAGGAAGTAGTAGAGGAGACGTTTGGTGATAATGCTTGGTTCTTCTATGCGCTTCCACACGGGTGTGGTTTGCCGTGCCTCACGGAGGGATTTGAGGTGGGCGACAAGCGTGGTAAACGGATTGAAGAGTTTCAGACAGTTTTTAAAGAATTCTGGTGTCTTGGTGTGTGGTGGGAGGTTTGGTGGGGCAACGTCCTTGTGAAAGATCGCGAGGCCGCCGTCGGGAACAGAAAGCGTCTTGGGCAAGCTGTAGTAGCGCGCATGTCCGTGGATGGTAGTAACTGGCTCGCGCGGCAACGCCACATGCGCGTAGTCCTCAATAGTGATTTTGCCCGCGTTACGTATCTTTGCGCGGGAGGCGCGCGGTATGGTATTGCCGTAGGTTGCGACAAGCAAGACCGCGTCAACTCGGGCGAGAAAGTCGTCAGCATAGCTTTCAGGAGCGGGCTCAAATGTCTTTGGGTCTATGTCAATGAAGACAGGTGTAATGTCGTAGTGTCGCAAAACCGGCAGAAGCACGTTGCAGAGAAACGCGGGAAGCGCGAGACGCGTGCCGCGCAGCTTAAGTGTTTCTATTATGAGCGCGAGCGCCGAGCGACCCGAGTCGGTCAATATGCTAGTATGGTTGGGAAACATCATGCGGAACGCCCGCGCAAGGGCGCGGGGTGTGTAGGGCGCGGCAAGCGCTTCGCGGTATGTTTGGTACGTAATCGTAGGATGAAACGAAATCATACACAGCTTCGGGTACTTATGCCAGTTCTCCATTATCCTCCAGTACTCGGGGGATTTGAGGTATTCCTTGAGAATATTGCCGAGCGGATCGGGAAGACGACAGACGTTATCGTGCTAACGGGGCAAGTTGTTGGTGTACCGCGCGAGGAAGTGCGAAACTGTCTCCACATACACCGTACCGCATCACTCTATTCGCTCCATGATTTGTCGTACAGCTCATACTGGTATATATTCTCGTCTCTTCCGGTACTGTTGTTCCAGTCACTCCGACTTATTCGGAAGGAGCACATCACGCTCATGCACGCGAATGGTTTTTTCAGCGGTCTGGTTTGCGCCGGGGCGCACGTGCTCTCCGGCGTTCCTTACGTTATAACCATTCAATCGGCCGACTTCACTATATACCACCCGGAAGTGCGGCTCAATGCACTCGTCTGGCTCCAAGAAGTGTTTGAACGGTGGGTGTACCGGCGCGCGGTGCTTTGCCACGCGGTGAGCAACGACCTTGTATCGCATTTCAAAAATCAAGGGAGGAGTGATGCCATTATGATACCGAACGGAGTCGAAACAACATTTTTCCGTCCCGTGGCGGAAGATGAACGCGACTCTGTCCGCACTCGCCTCGGCACTTCTCCAGACGCATCAATGGTAGCGACTATATCGCGGCTTGAGCATAAAAACGGCGTTCATGACTTAATTGACGCCGTGGCTATACTTTTTAGACAACATCGCAACATATGCCTTGTTATTGCAGGGGATGGCAGTCAGCGGGAGTACCTTGAGAAAAAAGTAGCAGCACGCGGTCTTACTGAAAATGTTCTGTTCCTCGGTGGTGTGCCGAAGGAAGAGGTCGGCTCTATTATTGCATCGGCTGATGTGTTTGCACGGACGCCGCTCTCGGAAGGATTTGGCATCTCATTTCTTGAAGGAATGGCGGCGGGTGTACCGGTGGTCGCGACACCAGTCGGCGGCATTCCCGACTTCATTGAAGACGGTGTGACCGGTGTTTTTGCAGAGGCAGGGAATCCAGCGTCAATCGCGGAAGCGGTTGGCCGCGTACTCACGGACAAAAAACTTCGCGCCGCGCTTGTGGCGAATGGGTTGAAACTGACGCAGGAGAAATACAACTGGGATATTATCGCAGAGCGTTTTTATAAAGAGGTGTATACACGTGCATGGCAAGGATAGTTATCACAACTCCCCATGAAGGTGGACCGTTCACGTATACGAAGCTTCTGGAGGAAGAGCTTAGCCGCCGCGGGATATCGGTTGTGATCCGATCGTTCGGGGAGGTGTTGTATCTTCCGAAGGTGATACGGCACGTGGTGTTTTTCTTCAAACTCGTGAAGTCGTCGCTCGGCGCGCGGGTGCTCTATGCGCAGGACCCGGTCAGCACTGGGCTCCCGACGCTCCTTGCAGCCCGCCTAACGGGCAAGATTTTCGTGCTTCGTATCGCAGGGGATTATGCCTGGGAGCAGGGGCAGCAGTTTTTCGACGTGACGGATACTATTGGTATGTTTCAGGATAAGATATATTCAGGACGTGTGGAGATACTTCGTCGTATACAACGCTTTGTTGCCCGACACGCGAATCAAGTGATTGTACCGAGTGACTACTTTGCTTCTGTTGTTCGTACGTGGGGTGGGGTTGACCCGGTCGTGATATACAACGGCATTAAGCTCGGAGTTATGCCACAGGAGCCGCCTGTATCAGTTCCTCCCAAAACCATTGTCTCTGTTGGGAGATTGGTACCATGGAAGGGATTTGATATGCTCGTGACCCTTATGAAACAATTTCCGGAATGGCACCTGATTCTTGTTGGTGACGGGGAGTTGCGTCTTGCACTTGAACAACATGCCGCGGATATCGGTGTGGGCGACAGAGTGCAGTTTACAGGATCTCTCTCTCGCGAGGAGATTTACGGTCTTTTTCAGAAAGCAGAGGTGTTCGTGCTCAATACTTCGTTTGAGAGTTTTTCGTTTCTTGCCGTTGAAGCAATGGACGCTGGTATCCCTGTTGTCGCCGGGCGGACGGGGAGTATCCCTGAGGTTATACGCGACGGCATTGACGGCGTGCTGGTAGAACCAAGCAATAGTGATGACATCAGAAAGGCAATTGAGAAAATCGCCTCGGAGAAGAAGTTTAGGAGTGCGCTTATCATCTCGGGGAAGGAGCGGGCTAAGGAATTCACCATCGCTAAAACCACGGACGCTTTTATTGCATTAACAAGATACTTCGTATGAAAGTACAAGTGTCAGAAGGATATTATCTGCGCGAGAAATACACAACACTTAAAAGGTTTATCTCTTATTTCTACCAGATAGATGTGATACGAAGGTGCAGGCCGGAGCGCATTCTTCTTGTTGGTGTGGGGGACGGGACAGTCAGTCACTTTCTGAAACAACGATACGATGTCACAACGGTTGATATCGATAAGAGCATTGGACCCGATGTTGTGGGTGACATTCAGAACATGCCCTTCAAGGATGGGGAGTTTGATATCACCTGTGCGTTTGAGGTTCTTGAGCATTTACCTTTTGACAATGTCGAGGGGGGTTTAAAAGAGATGGCTCGTGTTTCCAGACGACATATTGCCGTATCGCTTCCGCACCGCTCCGCTGATTTTGAGGTGGTATTGAGGTTTCCGCTGATGCGTACTCTTTTAAAAAGAGACATACTCAGATTTCATTTCGGGATTCCCCTTTCTTTTCCGGGGTTTGAATCCTCCGGCCAGCACTACTGGGAGATAGACAGACAGAAGACACCGCTTACACATGTGCGCTCGCTATTGAGCAGGGTGGGTGATATTCAAAAAGAGATTGTCCCTCCTCTGGACACATATCACAGGTTTTTCCTTCTGACCAAACATATAGCCAGTGGTAATGTAGAGAAGAAATGAGAGAAAGATTTTTATTCATCAGTATTGATCCGGATATTCGGAGCGAAGAGAGCGAAGTATTCGCAAGAATGAAGTCGTATGCGCGACTCTGCGATGAATTGCACATACTTGCCCTCATCCCCGCAAACGATAATTGGAACCAGAGGTCAGACAATCTGTGTGTACATGGTGTAAGGGGGTTGTCGCGTCTCGCGCGGTTTATCCGCGGTTTTTTCAAGGTTCTTTCTATCACTAAGCGGCAGAAATTCACAGGCATTATCACCCAAGATCCGTTCTTCCTCGGGTTCCTCGGATTTGCGGTGGGGAGAATACGACACCTTCCAGTGTCGGCGGGCATATACGGCTCTAATGTATTTGACCCGTACTGGCGGCGCGAATCGCTTCAGAACAGATTGTATGCGCTTATAGGGCGTTTTGTGCTTCCCCGCGTGTCTGTGATTGAGACAGATACTCATGAGCTTGTTGGTGAACTTGAAGAACGATTCGGCGTACCGGTTGTGTGGAAGCCGGTCATTCCACAAAACATAGAACGCTTCAAAATTGCTCGCCGAGCGTACAACAGAGTACCGCTCAAAGTACTGTTTGTCGGGCGTCTGGTACCGCAGAAAAATATACCGCTACTTCTTGCAACGGTTCAAAAAGTGAATGAACGATGGAGCGGAAAGGTTACATTTACCATTATTGGGTCTGGACAATACGAAAAAGAAGTGAGAGATGCTACTGGCGATACGGTGGCGTGGCTCTCTTCAGTTGAAAGAGACACAATGCCCGCTGTTTTTGCGGAGCACGATGTGTTTTTGCTCACTTCGTACCATGAGGGATTTGCGCGCGTTAGTATTGAGGCGGCGGCAAGCGGTATGCCCATACTTTCAACAAGAGTGGGCGGCGTGGAATCTGTCGTGAGTGACGGCATCTCGGGGTATATTTTTGGGCAAGGAGTGTCCGCGGAGGTCCTTGCTGGAGCTATCTGTGATCTTGAGAACCACCGCGACCGTCTCAAGAAAATGTCAGAGGCAATTCAAGATCATTTTTGGAACAATTTTTCCCGCGAGTCCTTGGCCCGGAACCAGTCCAAACTTTTTAATGTGCTTGCCACAGCTCGACAGGCGTATGGATAAAAGACTAAAACTACTCGTTCTTACACAGGTGATGGATATGAACGACCCGGTTTTGGGCTTCTTTCACCGATGGGTTGAGGAGTTTGCCAAACACTGCGAGAGTGTTATCGTCATCTGTCTCTATGAGGGCGAGCATGCACTGCCTAAAAACGTTCAGGTGCTCTCACTCGGCAAAGAGAGTTGTGTTTCGCGCCTCAAATATCTCTACCGCTTCTTTACATATATCTGGCAAGAACGGAAAAACTACGATGCAGTATTCGTGCACATGAATCAGATTTATGTCATTCTCGGCGGCGTGCTGTGGCGGCTGTGGGGGAAGTGGGTGTCGTGGTGGTACGCTCACGGCGCCACAAGTTTCTCAATGTGGCTCGCCGAGAAATGCACAGACATTGTTTTTACCTCTACGCCGGAAGGATTCCGCATGCCGAGCAAGAAGTTGCATATTGTTGGTCAGGGGATTGACACTGATATGTTTGTTCCGGCTCCGCATACAGGGACGAACAAAGGACTCATTGTTGTCACGACAGGAAGAATATCTCGGGTAAAATACCTGGAACTGCTTATTGACGCCGTTGAGGTGGCTGTAGAACGGATTCCGGACGTGCAGTTGCACATCTACGGCGCGCCGCAAACAGCTGACGAGGAGGTGTATCATAAAGAGTTACAACAACAGGTTGCCGCAAAACGTCTCACGAATATCTTTTTTGAGGGTGCTGTTTTGCACACGGCTTTGCCAAAAATTCTGCAGGGGGCTGATGTGTTCGTGCAGGCAAGTCAGACCGGCAGTTTGGATAAAGCGGTGCTTGAAGCACTCGCAACGGATATTCCGGTGGTGAGCACCAACAGGGCGTTTAAAGCGTTTCCTGGTGTGTTGTATACTGCCCACAATGCGTCTGCTGTCGCAGAACATGTGGTGATGACGTGTGGACAGGGGGGCGCCCGAAATAATATTGTGAAGAGCCATTCAATACATAATCTAGCCACCAACATCGTTCGGACACTCTCTTCTTTTGAAAGGGAAAGCCGAACTACAGAGAGAGAACCGTTGACGAATGTATATGCGCGAAGGTATTACGACGACTATCTTGAGAAGCACACGGAATCATACAGCGAGTCACGGTGGTTCTCATCCGACGCGGCACGTTTCGATTACGAGCAGACGAAGCGGGCGCTCATTGCGGCACTAGAGGACAGGAAATTTGCCAAGGCGCTCGAGATCGGCCCGGGAGATGGCGCGTGGACTCCGTATATCGCGGCGCGTTCAGGATCACTCACGTTGCTTGAACAATCCGAACAGATGCGGCGGCGTGTCGGAGGGCTCATCAAAGAGAAAGGGCTTGCAAACGTAACAGTTGTAGGGGGCAGCTTCCCGATAGATGTGCCTGCCCAGAAATATGATCTTGTCGTTTCGGTCCGGGCATTTGAATATTTCGAAGATAAAGCCGCCGCTTTCAAAACACTCGCTGCATTGTTGGCTCCCGACGGAAGGGTTGTGATTATCACAAAGAATCCGCACTATGTCGCCCTTCACGGCAAACCACACCGGACGCTTCATGATGGACAGATCGGTCCGCGCATATTCATTGAACTCGCTCGCGCCGCCGGTTTTACCGTCGAAAGTGTCTATCCGGCGACACTCCGCTGGCTCGTTCGTTTCGGGTTCTTCCGCACACTCTTTGATACGCTCCACGCATGGAGCGTTTTGATGAGAACGGGAACTGTCGTTCCGGTACTTGCTCGTTACACTTCAGAAAGCTATCTCTATGTGCTCACTAAGAACGGGGACTGACTGACATTTATGATTATCGAATTCTTCGGCGTACCAGGAGCAGGGAAGACATCCGGCGCGCGGTATCTCTCAAGCGAACTGGGAATCCCTTTCATCAAAGGAGGGGAAGACAGGGTCTGGGATGCGGTGGCATACATTATCAACCATCCTCTGAAGGCATCCTTTTTCTTCTTGGTCGCGACACGGCAAACGCTTCACTCGGAGACATGGCCGCTTTTCCGTTGGAGAACAAATACCATTCTCGGGACACTCGCTCTTTTGCATCGCGCCACCAGCCAGAAGAGTGACACTATCGTAGACGAAGGACTCCTTCAGAGGGTTCTGAGCGTCTACGAAGAGCCGCTCACGGAGGAGCGTTCAGCGAAGATTGTGAAATTTCTTTCGCCCGAGTTCGTTGTATATATCAGCGATACGAAGCGCGAGTTCCAGCGTTATAACGATTCCGCACATCCAAGACAGCGCTTTGGCGATGAGTATATGGACCGATGGAAAGCCACCGTCCGCAAGAACACCAAACTGCTGTATCAAGCGCTTCTTAAGGAGGGAATTCCCCATATTGTCACTGATGACTCACACAGTCCTCGCTTTGTGGAAGCGATGAGATTGGGGAGCCCACGATGAGCTTTCGGACCATGAACAAGATCAATGTCGCCTTCGTCATCAATGACTTCTCCGGTGCCGGCGCGCAAAAACTTGTCGCCGACATTCTCGTCGGTATGGATCGCGCGCGGTTCCAGCCGACGCTCGTGACCTTGTTCGCGCTTGGTGGCGCGGCCGGCATGTATCATCTCGTTCCCCCAGATGTTCCGGTCACACGCCTTTCGTTCAAGAATGTCTGGGATGTGCGTTCGTGGCGCGCCCTCTATAAGATATTCAAGCGGGAACGCGTTGATGTCGTCGTATCGCACCTCTTCTTCAGTAATACGGTGTGTCGCATTCTGAAGTTGTGCGTCGGGTACCGGGTGATTACGACGGAGCACAACACTTACACCAACAAATCACATTTGCACCAGCTTGTCGATCGCATTCTCGCGATTGTGACATATGCGATTATCGCGGTATCGTCGACGGTGAAGAAGTTCACCGCTCGCCAGGAGGGTATCCCACTGTCGAAGTTCCGAGTGATCCTCAATGGAGCAGAGATCGCTACGCTCGGCCGCGCCGCCCGCTCTCTTGATGCACAAGAGATCAAACAGGAACTGGGGCTTCAGGATGCGCGTATCATGATCAATGTCGCACGTCTGAATGAGCAAAAGAATCACTCACTGCTTCTAAAAGGGTTCGCGTCATTTGCGGCAATAGATGAGAGATTCCATCTGCTGATTCTTGGCGAAGGAGAGAAAAGGATGGCTCTCATTGAGGAGGCACGGAAACTCGGCATTGAAGAGCGCGTGCATTTTCTCGGGTATCGCGACGATGTGTATCGCTACTATGCGGCGAGCGACTTCTTCGTCTCAACATCTACCATCGAAGGATTGAGCATTGCCTATATTGAAGCGCTCGCTGCGGGACTCCCGATTCTGGCGACCAAAACATCGGGTACCGATGAGATGATCGAAGAAGGCCAGAACGGATTCTTCATCGGGGAGCATAACCCATCTGCAGTGACCGAAGGACTCATGAAGATGGCGAGCGCTGATCTCGCAAGCATGCGAGAGGGTGCGAAGCACAGTGCGCAGCGCTTTGATATCAAAACGACGGTCAAGAACTACGAAGCACTTATCCTTGAAGCGCTGTCTTCATAATCCGTTTATCCAGGAGCAAAGTATCCGTAATGCGCTTTGACGCATCGCCATCTATGTGAGTGTGGTAGAGCTCACGGACGCGTTCGCGCTCAGCTTTCCATGTGTTGTTCACGAGCGCACGATCAAGCGCGTCGATAAGCGTTCTGGACGTGCGTACTTTTTCACCCGGTGTTATCAAATCATAAGAATGCGTCAGTCCTTCTTTGATCGAATATTCCTCAAGATCATACGAATAGAACACGATAGGACGGTCAAACAGCAAAAAGTCGCTGAAGAGCGAGGAATAGTCGGTAATGAGCGCGTCAAAAGCGGGAAGTAGGGGATAGATATCCGAATCTTCGAGAAAATGAATATTGTCGCTTGCAATCCCGCGTGCCTGGTCGGTATATTTCGGATGCAGGCTCAAGACCAGGAGATAATCATGCCGCACAAGCCATCGGGACATGCGCTCTAAGTCAAGGAGTTTCTCAAGACCAATACCTTCTTCGCCACGCCGGAATGTCGGCGCATAGAGTATCCGCCTTGCAAAGCGATGGTCGGCAAGCAGCGTTTTGGTCGACAGACTGACGTGCAGTTCACTTCCCGGGACGTCACCAAACAGCACATCGTTGCGCGGATACCCCGTGACCACGACAGAGGCAGAGCCCACGAACTGTTGCGGGAGCATGTCACGGACGAAGGGCGAGGGGCAGAAGATGTAATCGTACCGTCGGGGAGGAGCCGCTGCGTAGCCACCTTTTTTCATCCCCTTGCCATGTAGGAGCTGAACAAGAATCGTACGACCGCTCCACCTGAAATTTTTTGGCTGAAGATAGGCATCGATACAGGTCATCCCCGCACGAAGTGCACACCAAATGCCACGAAAGCTTTGGTGGTAATAGGAACGGTAGCCGCGCTTGCGAAGCTCTTCCGCCAGGTTGCCGTCCCGCGCGAGCCAGACCGCCTTGATGTTTGGATGCTTGTGTGCAGTATGAAGAAAAAGATACTTCGTGTTGTCGGCGAAGACTTCTTTTCCTTCTTTGCCGTGCCAACCGACGAAGACCCAAAGCCGCAGATTACGGGGCATGAGATGCGAGAGCCAAAACAACGGTCTCGCGGTGACCAAAACCAAGAACGTTATAAGTTTGCTAAGCATCTTTATTGCCTTCCTCGTAATCCTTCCACAGCCGCTTTCCTTCCTCGAAGTCTTGGATGGTGTCGATCTCGATGGCAAGATACTTCGTGATATCGAGCGCGTGCATGGTCTGTCCGAAGTCGTTAATCGTTATATTGATAGCATCAGCGGCGAAGATGTTCGTGTTACCTTGAGACACGCTCTGATCGAGCACTTGTATAAGATTATCAAGGAACTCTTTACTGAACTTTGTCGCGCCGATGAACTCGCCCCAACTTCGTTCCTCAGGGATCTGCTTGCCGATCTCTGTGACGTGTTCCTCTCCGTCAACGATCACATTGACCTCTTCCTCATCCCACGCGCTGCGGTGTATCGCGGTCGCGGAGGGGTGTGTACATTCTATGAGCTTCTTGAAAATGAGCGGATCGCAGACCAAATCGCCGTTGAGATAGATCATCGGCTCTGTGAAATGCTCACGAGCGACCCACAACCCATATGCGGCACGTGTCGTAGCGTAACTCTCATTGTGCACGAATGTGATATGCGGCTCGGTCCTACACCTCGAGACATGTTCGCGGATCGCGTCGGCACCATACCCGGTGACGATGATGACTTCTTTGATGTCGTTGTCGGCGAGCGTATCGAGCTGGAAATCGAGCACGGTACGTGTACCGACAGTCAGCAGACATTTGGGGAGATGGTGGGTGATCGGGTGAAGCCGTACCGCCTGGCCGCCGGCAAGAATGATCGCTTTCATAGGTTTCTACAATGATGGGGATGCCTCTAAAAATCTCTGTTCTTCAATTGTACCACACTGTGCCGGTGTTCTCGCCCGGGCGTAGCACTTTTTGTTTCGGTGGAAGAGTGGACTTTACCTTCGTAACAAGGTATAGATGAGTAATGCATGGTTTCAATAAAATCCGAATCCAAAAGTGGTTGGAAAGAAAGACACCCCCTTTTATAAAGAGTGTTTCACGTCGTATCGGCTTCACTCACCTTTTTCGATCACTATTTTTGAACAAATACGAAAGTGAGATGGCTTCCAAGCTCGAGTGGGGAGATGCTATGAAGCGTCTGGAAATTCGTGAACGCGCTCGGGAGTACTGGCGGACATACCGCTTTTTAGAAGACATACAGGCGATGATTGGGCTCAACAACCAAAGTGCTGTCCTCGATGTTGGTTGTGGGATTGCCACAGTACTCCACTTCGTGCCTGGCAAGGAAAAAATAGGCGTGGATCCGCTTGGCTGCTGGTATGCGGAGGTGTATGAATACCCTGCGCCGATACGCGTGCTCTCCGGCCAAGGCGAGCAACTGGGTTTCCCCGAAGCGCGTTTTGACGCGGTATTCTGCAGCAATGCGCTTGATCATGTCTCCGACCATCTGCGGACCCTGTCGGAAATCAAGCGAGTAACAAAAGCAAACGGCTATTTTGTGCTCACTGTTGAGATCCATCCCGCAGAACACGATTACGCAAGAGATCCTCATCATCCCCACACATTTTCCAAAAAGGCGGTTCGGACAATGCTTGAGACCACAGGGTGGGAGATTCTTTTTGAGCGTGAAACACCGTTTCTCGGGATTAAGCAGTATTCGCTGGGAGGTGAGACGAAGCATGACGTCGAACTGGTCATCGTAGCGCAGCAGGAAGGGTGTATCAGTCACACTTCGTCCGACTGATCATCGGGACGGTCTCGTCTATACTCTAATCATTGCACCTTTTCAATCAGAGCGCGCCTACAAAGGTTTGAAGACGGGTGATATCATGGCTAGCATGGAGGACGGACCTGCGGAAAGCGTCGCGCGATCGCGAACCTTCACGAACCTCAGAAAGGTCTTTAAGCTAAAAGACAAGACCGTGCTTGATGTCGGGTGTTCAGAGGGATATTATCTGCAGCATTTCGGAAGGGGGAGCGTTGGCATCACGCTCATTGACGAGCATGTCGAGGCAGGACGCAGACGCGGTCTCACAATCGTGAAGGCAAACATCGAGAATCGGGAGTTCACGTTGCCGCAGACTTTCGATGTCGTATGGGCGAACAATCTGTTCGAGCACATGAACGCACCGCATCTTTTCCTCGTCAAAGTACGAGAGTTCCTCGATGCCGACGGGACTCTTATCCTCGGTGTTCCAGTACTGCCGCGCCTGCCTTTTTTAACGCGTTTGCGTAAATTTCGCGGGGCATATGCGGTATCGCATGTGAACTTTTTCACAAGGAGAACGCTTATCGAGACCATATGCAGAGGAGGATGGACAGTGCAGCAGGCGCGCCCATTCTACTTCAAGAACATCCTGCTTGATTCTTTGCTTAATATCATCGCACCGCATATATATGTGGTGGCACGCGCGGACACAGCATTCACATATGCCGAGAAACGGATGAAATCACTTAGAGAATACGGCGATACTAACCAATGACGCGTCACTCCTACGGCGTATATAAAGTAGACAGTGATGTTATTTCGTATAAACATAGAACAACGTTGTGGTGATAATGGTGGCACAAAGATGAGTGGTGACGAGCGCCCACGCAGCTCCCAGGAGACCGTACGCAGGAAGAAGCGCGAGTAGGAGGACCACCTTAATGAGCGCGGTCGATATACGTGTTATGTATAAGGGTTGTCTCATGCCTTGTGCGATGAAAACGTGTTCGAAGAGCGCGCGGGGCTTCATAAGTATGGACAGAATCATGAGCTGTGTTAAAAGCACCGCTTCGGGGTAAACGGGGAAGAGTAATTCGAAAACATAAGGCGCGGCGACCGCATAGAGGAGCGCAGCACCTGCGACGGCAATAAAAAATATGCCGACCTTTCGTGAGAGGCTGGTTCTGAGGGCGGTGATATTTTGCCGTGCGAATTTGGGAAGCACAAGATTGCCGGCAAGACCGAATATGTTTTCAAAATGGGTGATGGGAAACAATGCTAGGCCGTATGTTGCCGCAGCCGCGGCACCCAGGAAATGGAAGACCAGTACCGTATCAATACTTGCGCTCACCCTGTTGGCAAGGCCCGCGATGCTCAAGTGTTTGCTGTATTCCATCAGTTCGGGATCCGGTGTCTCGGGAGCGGGATATCGTCGTCTCACGAGAAGATAGAGGAGGCCGGTCGATACCGCATTCGAGACGAAATATACGAATACGAGGACGACCGGATCTTCAGTAAGGAAGAGTGTTATCAAGATTGCGATGACTGGCAAGGGTCTTCGCCATATTCCGAGCATCGTGCTTTCTCTAAAGTGTTCTTTGCCGACAAGGAATGATTTGTAGAGGCTGAATCCAGAGATGAGCGCTTCAAACACGCCGACAATGAGAAAGGCGACACCCAAGTCGGTGTTCCCTGCGATAAAGTAATACACGGCTGTCGCTCCGCCGGCCGCGATGATGCCGATGTTCCAGATGAATTGTTTCTTGAACGCGTAGGGGAGAATGCCGTCTGATCCCCTGGCAGTTGCACGTGCCAACGCGTTCCTCATTCCTGACAGCGTGAAAGCAGTGATGATCATCGCCCCGGACATGACAAACTGATACGTTCCGTATGCCTCCTTCGAAATGAGATTGGTGAACGCGATGACGAGCAAGAGCCCGCTCGCCAGCTGTGCGATGTGCCCGAAAAGGAGCCAGAAGCCTCCTTTTGCGAGATACATCATATCAGTCTTTGTATGGCGTTCGCTCCAGCGGAGGAAGCGAATGGTTTTTGCGCGTAGCCAACTTATCATTAGTTGTATAGTACACGATTGAGGTCTTGGATATCAGATGCTATGCTTGCATCCATGATGCTCAATAAGGCCCTCCGGTTTATCGTTCTTGGTGGCATTTTTCTCTTGCCGTTTATTCCATTTGTCATATCACAGTCTATGTTCTTTCCGTTCATTACGGGGAAGAATTTTGCGTTTCGGATTCTCTCCGAGATTGTGGTTGGCGGGTGGCTCATACTTTTGCTCCGTGATGTGCGGTATCGCATCCGTACGTCGTGGGTCGTGTGGGCACTCACCGCCTTCGTTGTAGTGATATTCATTGCTGATGTTTTTGGCGCTGACTTCGGGAAGAGCTTCTGGAGTAACTTTGAGCGCATGGAGGGTTTTGTGACACTCCTCCATCTCTTCGGCTACGTGCTCGCGGTAGGCTCAATGCTCCAAACGGAAAAACTCTGGACGCGTCTTCTGCAAACGTCGGTTGGTGCGAGTGTCTTGATGAGCATCTATGGATTTTTCCAGCTTGCCGGAGTGCTTACTATCAATCAAGGCGGTGTCCGTGTGGACGGTACCTTTGGGAACGCGACGTACCTCGCGGTCTACATGCTCTTTCACGTTTTTCTCACGCTCTATCTTATCGTGCGGCATCGTGGCGCGAAGCTCATGTATGGATTGTATGGTGTTGCTGTTGTCTGCCAGCTCATAATGCTCTACTACACCGCCACCCGCGGCGCTATTTTGGGGCTTGTGGGGGGGCTGTTTCTTTCAGCGCTTCTCGTGGCGCTTTTTGGGCGGGAGGAGCCGCGCTTGCGCAAAGCATCAATCGGTGCCCTCATCGCGCTTCTTGTGCTCATTGGTGGGTTTTTTGCGGTTCGGAACACCTCGTTCGTGGAGGAGAGCAAGGTGCTCTCGCGCTTCGCCACTATTTCATACAACGACGACACGACGCGCTCGCGCATTATCCTCTGGGGCATCGCGTGGGAGGGTGTCAAGGAACATCCGATTTTGGGAACCGGACAGGAAAACTTTGAGTCCATATTCGGCACATACTATGATCCACGAATGTACGATCAGGAGCAGTGGTTTGACCGCGCACACAACGTCATCTTTGACTGGTTTACTGCTGGTGGCACACTCGGACTGCTGACGTATCTTTCCATTTTTGGGGCGGTGCTCGTGCTCCTATGGCATCGTGGGAGCACATTCTCCGTCGTGGAGCGGTCGGTAGTTACCGGCCTGCTTGCCGCGTACTTCTTTCACAATCTCTTCGTGTTTGACAACGTCGTAAGCTATCTTTTCTTCGGAGCGGTGCTCGCGCTCGTGCACGCGCGAGCGGTATATCGCGGCGAGGAAGTTCCGCCACATCCAACGCTTGCTTCTCCATACCGGCACGGCGCGGCGATTGCGGTAGCGCTACTCGCTATTGCCGCGTTCTACTATTTCAATGTACCGGGCGTCCGCGCGTCGCGCGCCTTGGTTGCGGCGATTCGCTCGCAGGGAGGCGGGCTTATGGAGAACTTGTCGCTTTTTGACAGGGCGATCGGTCTTGACACCTACGGCACGCCGGAAGCGCGTGAGCGCTTGCTTCTCATAACCCAGCAGTTTCGCAATCGTAGTGATGTCACGCCGGAGATTGCACAAGCGTTTCTCGCGCGGTCGCTCACCGAGCTCAACACACAGCTTGAAGAGACGCCGGAGTCCGTGCGGGCGACTTTCCTCGGTGGCTCATTTTTGAATGCGGTTGGTATGTACGATGAATCAATAGCGAAACTGAATCGCGCGCTTGAACTCTCACCTGCGAAACAGAGCATTATGACCGAGCTCGCGGGTGTGTATTTGAACGCGGGAAAACCCGACGAGGCGCTCGCCATTGCCAAGCGCGCCTTTGACCTCGGGCCGCAGTTTGACACGCTCCGCAAGTTCTATGCGGCAATTGCTATCAGGACGGGACACGATGAGATTGCCGAAGAACTGCTTGTCTCCAGATACGGCACGGCGCTTCTTCCCGACGACCTATTCATCAATACGTACGCAGCAGTAGGGAATCTCCCTGCAGTGGAGGCGCTCTGGCGCATGCGTGTTGCGGAGGACCCCACGAATATCCAGGCGTATGTGTCGCTTGCGGCGACCTTGCTTGAAGAGGGGCGCCGTACCGAGTCAATTGAGGTGCTCGAACAAGCCATTGCGGCGGACTCGTCGTTTGCGGCACGGGGGCAGGAATTTATTGACGCCATCCGTTCGGGCAAGAACTTGTAGGTTTGTAGTGTGGTTTGGGACCTATGATTTTCAAGAACATCAACCGACTTGAGGCACTTGTCCTCTTTGTGGGGGATATTGTGGTGTTTTATTTCTCTCTGTGGCTCGCGCTCATATTCCGGCGCGGAGACATCCCCTCGCCGGAAATATTCGGCGCGCACGTAACGCCGTTCACCATTATCTTTCTTGTGTGGCTTCTGGTGTTTTTTATTGCAGGACTCTATGAGAAACATACGACCATTCTCAAGAGCCGCCTTCCATTCATTATTTTGAATGCACAAATAGTGAATAGTATCCTTGCGGTACTCTTCTTCTATCTCATTCCGTATTTCGGTATCACTCCCAAGACGACATTGTTTATTTATCTCGTGGTGTCATTTGTACTCATTGTAGGGTGGCGGCACCTCTTTCCTCTCTTGGGCGGGCGCAGGCAACAGCCGGCAATCTTAATCGCAAGCGGCAGGGAAATGCAGGAGTTGATGCGCGAGGTGAACGATAACCCGCGCTACGGACTTCACTTTGTATCATCGGTTGACTTGAGTGAAGTGGAGGAGCTTGATTTTGAACGCGAGATTGTTGACCGCATTTATACTGAAGGTATCACGACCGTTGTAATTGACACGAACAACGAGAAAGTAGCGGTTATTCTTCCGCGTCTTTATAACCTTATCTTTTCAAGTGTACGGTTCATTGATATGCACAAGGTATACGAGGACATCTTTGATCGCGTGCCGCTCTCGCTTGTTGAGTACAGTTGGTTTCTGGAGAATATTTCGGTTACACGCAAGTTTACCTACGAGTTCCTAAAACGCTTAATGGATATCCTCATAACACTTCCTCTTTTTCTGCTCTCGCTCGTTCTTCTGCCGTTTGTGGCGCTTGCTATTAAGGCGGACGATGGTGGGAGGGTGTTTATTCGGCAGGAGCGGGTGGGGAAGAACAACAAGCCGCTTCACATCGTGAAGTATCGGACGATGACGGAGGATGCCAAGGACGAGCAGCTTCTCAACGACAGGCAGAATCCGGTGACGCACATGGGAAACATTATCCGCAAGGCGCGCATTGACGAACTGCCCCAGCTTTGGAACGTGCTCAAAGGAGATCTCTCGCTCATCGGACCGCGTCCGGAGCTTCCGGTTCTCGTGAAGCGCTACCAGGAAGAAGTGCCGTTCTATAACATCAGGCACCTCATAAAGCCGGGGCTCTCGGGCTGGGGGCAGATACGAGATGACGATGTGCCGCGGAAAGGGGTTGACGTTGGACGAACTCGCACGAAGCTCTCCTATGACCTCTACTACATCAAGAACCGTTCGTTTCTCCTTGACCTTGCGATTGCGCTCAAAACCATCAAAACGTTTCTCTCTCGGACAGGAAGATAACAAACCCGCCTACAAGCTTCTCCGGCCCCCACACGCGGTATCATTGACACGTTAATGTGGGAGCTGTTAAGAGAACAGCTGACTCACGCGCGAACACACAACCTGCTTTGGGCAGGTTGTGTGTTTGGAGAAGAAGGTTTCTCTATAGCGGGACCACCGCTGATTCAGGAATCGGGTTGGTCTCCGCCCGGACGACACCGCTATGGAGCGCGAGGTCAACGGGAAGCGCGAGTGCCTGTTCCGCGTTTACTGCCTCAACACTGTCTACGTTGCCGGTCACGGTGATGTATTGGTATCGAAGCGTACCGTCGCCGTCAACGTCTATCGTTGTGCTGGGAGCGATGTTGCCGCCGATGCCGCCAACGCCGAACACCTGTGCTTCGGTTGCAAGCGCCGCGCCGCTATCGAGCGCTACGCCGCTATTTGGTGCGCGGTCGGATGCCTGCACCATCGCCTCCTCTGCTGTTTGTGCCTCAACAGTTTTGACATCACCTGTCGTAGCAACATACGTATATGTTGCTCCGTAGGACAACAGAGGCAGACCAAGCGCAACGGCAAGAGCAGTGAATATATACTTTTTCATAGTGCTTGCTCTGTTACCTTGTAATCCACTTGAGAAGACGCATGCGCCGTGGGCGTTCTTACGCGCACGCGATGGCACGATAGAAATCCACTTGGTTTTTCCTTGTCTACGGGGTTTTTCACCGCGTGGCTTCATGTAACCATCATCATTGGTGGCTCTTTGCGTTACTTCCCAAAGAGAGGTATCTTTTGTGTATGTCAAAAGTGCGGATTACTGCGGTAATACTTCTTTTGGTCGGCATTGGTGTCGGCTATTTCGTCTATGCCTCGCAACGCTCGGAGGCGCGTTTTCCATTTCGCCTCGGCCTTGATCTCTCGGGCGGCACGCTTCTCACCTACCGCGCAGACGTATCGGACGTTCCGTCGGGCGAAGTGGACGATGCGATGAATACGCTCCGCGACGTCATTGAACGGCGTGTGAATCTCTTTGGCGTTGCCGAGCCAGTGGTGCAGACGGAGGAAGCGAGCATACTCTCGGGTGAGCGCGAGCATCGGCTTATCGTGGAGCTTCCGGGAGTAACCGATGTGGAAGAGGCGGTGCGGCAACTCGGTGAGACACCTCTTTTGGAGTTCAAACTTCTTGCTGAAAGCGTTTCAATGTCTGAAATAAGCGCGACGACAAGCATTGACGAACTCTTTGTCGCGACTGGTCTCACCGGACGATTTTTGAAACGGGCGACCCTGCAATTCGGCGACGGCTCGGGCGGCGGACTCGTCAGCCAACCAACGGTCGTGCTTGAGTTCAATGACGAAGGCACAAAACTTTTTGCAGACATCACTCGCGAACATGTGGGTGATATTCTCGCTATTTTCCTTGATGGTACTCCTATCACGGAGCCGGTTATTCAGACTGAGATTCCTGATGGCACAGCGGTTATTACCGGGGACTTCACACCGAAGGAAGCACGCGACCTCGTGCGAAATCTCAACTTCGGCGCGCTTCCCGTGCCGGTGGAGCTCATCGGAACGCAAAGCATCGGTGCCTCGCTCGGGGGAGAAATCTTGCGGGCTGGAGTAACGGCAGGTCTCTGGGGTCTCATACTGGTCGCGATCTTTATGGTTATTTGGTATCGCCTGCCGGGACTCGTCTCTGTCCTTACGCTTGGCATGTATGTTGTGGTTGTTCTTGCTCTTTTCAAACTTATTCCGGTAACGCTTACCGCCGCAGGTATCGCGGGCTTCATCCTATCCATCGGTATGGCGGTGGACGCCAACGTGCTTATCTTTGAGCGTATGCGCGATGAACGTCGTCGCGGACACAATCTGGAGACCGCTGTACGCGAGGGGTTTGCCCGCGCGTGGCTCTCCATCCGTGACGGCAACCTCTCAACACTTATCACCGCAGCAATCCTCTTTTGGTTCGGCACCTCGCTCATTCAGGGCTTTGCGCTCACGCTCGGTATTGGCGTCTTGGTGAGTATGGTGACGGCGATTACCGCAACGCGTCTTTTCCTGCTCGCGCTCGTGCCCAAGGAACCGGGAGGGGTCGCCGGCGCGCTCTTTGAGGCTGGTTTTGGCAGGAGTGCACAAAAGGCTGAGGCGGGAGAGCAAAACGTATGAACGTCATAGCACACAAGAAACTGTTTCTTATCATAAGTGGCGTTTTGGTTGTGGTGTCACTTCTTGCGGTGGCGGTGTTTGGTTTGCGGCTGGGTATTGATTTTACCGGTGGCTCCGTTGTGGAAGTAAGCTATTCCGCGGGGCGCCCACCGGTTGAAGAGATTGAAAACAACCTCACGGCGCTTGACGTCGGCACATTCTCACTCCGGCTTGCGGGAGAAGAGGGTATAATCCTCCGTACGCGTACGCTCTCCGAAGACGAGCACCAACTGCTCCTCACCGTCCTCTCAAGTAACGGCACCCATCAGATTATAGAAGAACGATTTAACACTGTCGGTCCTACCATCGGCACAGAGCTTCGCCGCAAGGCAATTCAGTCGCTCATCATTGTGATCATTGCAACTGTTCTCTTTATTGCTTTTACGTTCCGCAAGGTATCCAAACCTGTTTCGTCGTGGAAGTACGGACTCATTGCAATTGCCGCCCTGATTCATGACATTGCCATTCCGGCGGGCGTGTTCGCAATTCTCGGGCGCTTTGCCGGGTTTGAGGTTGACTCGCTTTTTGTAACAGCACTTTTGGTCATTCTCGGGTACTCGGTGAACGATACTATTGTCATCTTTGATCGTATCCGCGAGAATCTGCGTCTCAAAACAGAGCGGCATCTTACCGGCGAGACGTTTGCCGAGACGGTAGGGAAGAGCTTGTCGGAGACCTATGCCCGCTCGTTCAATACGTCCCTCACGGTTGCCATTGTGCTCCTCGCCCTCTTTTTCCTTGGTGGAAGTACGTTACACAACTTCACTCTCACCCTTCTGATTGGTGTTATTGCCGGTACGTACAGCTCTATATTTCTGGCGTCACCACTACTGGTACTGTGGGCTCCTAAATCTGAATAAATGCTCCGTAACCACTTCTCACCCCGTAGTAAGCTTTGCTTTACTGCGGGGTTCCTCGATTTTTCTCGCCTCACCTTTGCTGGTGCTCTGGGCCCCAGAGGACAAATTAACGTAGTTCTTGCACTTTTGACCTGGGTCGGGTACGATGTTCTCATCGCCCCCGAAGGGGTTTTTTAGTACCGATATGTCACGATTCATCACTTATCTTAGGGAGACGCGCGGTGAGCTCAAACATGTTTCATGGCCGACACGCCGTCAGGCACTCGTTTTTACGGTCGTGGTGATTATTGTGTCGCTTGCGACTGCGGCGTATCTTGGCCTCTTTGACTACATTTTTGAGAAATTGCTCCAAGCATTCATAATATAAATCCCAATATCCGAATGCAGGCGAATCTACCAGTCGCTACAAATAACCCGAGAACGATTTGCAGACATTCGCAGATTAGAGTGGATTTGTAGATTAGTATTACACGCATGACGAAACAGCAGGCAGACGGAGAACGGCACTGGTACGCCATTCACACATATTCAGGATATGAGGATGCGGTCGCGCGCAATCTGAAACAGCGCGTGGAATCGCTTGGCATGGAAGATCGCATTTTCAATGTGATTGTGCCGACTGAAAAAAAGATAAAGGTGAAGCGTGGAAAGCGTGTTGAAGAAGAGGAAAAAATCTATCCAGGCTATGTGCTTGTGGATATGATTGTTACCGATGACTCATGGTATGTGGTGCGCAACACGCCACGGGTGACCGGGTTCGTTGGAAGCGGGGTACACCCGGTGCCCCTGAAAGAAGATGAAGTGGCGATGCTCTTCGGACGTATGAATGCAGAGACACCAAAACACACTATTGATCTTGAACTTGACGATGCCGTCATGATTATTGACGGACCATTCAAGGAGTTTGAGGGGAAGGTCTCTGAGGTTGACGAGGAACGTGGAAAGGTTAAAGTACTCGTGTCCATGTTTGGGCGAGAAACACCCGTTGAATTAGATTTTCTCCAAGTGAAAAAAATCTAATTCAACAGCATTTAGAGATTAGGCCCTAGGCGCTAGCTAGAGCCTAAAACCTAGAGCCCAATAACTAAACCATGGCTAAGAAAATCCAAAGAACATTGAAGCTGCAGATTCCCGCTGGACAAGCAACGCCCGCGCCGCCGCTTGGCCCAACACTCGGTCAGGTGGGGGTGAACATTGGTGAATTCGTAAACCAGTTTAACGAGAAGACTCGTGAGATGACGGGAAATCTTGTATCGGTGGTACTCATCATCTACGAGGACCGCAGTTTTTCATTTGAGGTGAAGGGTTCCCCTGCGTCATTTCTGATTAAGAAGGCACTGAAGCTTGAGAAAGGCTCAGGCACACCAAACACGAACAAGGTGGGCAAGCTCACTAAAGCACAAGTGCGAGAAATCGCCGAAGAGAAAATGGCTGATTTGAATGCTGATACGATTGAAGCGGCGGAGCGAATTATTGCAGGGACGGCCAGGAGCATGGGTGTCGAAATCAAATAGGGTCAATAGCTAAATCAATCTCACTTCTAGTGAGATTGATCGCTCGAACACACGGAGTGTGTTTTGGGGTGTGGAAAGTAAATAGGATATAGAAAGCGTGAACGGCACGAAGCGACTCGTCGCTTCGTGCCGTTTGTCAACCAACCTACACTTGAAACGGTGCCTTGATTGCCGGATGGTGCTGGTATCCCTCCAGTCTAATGTCGCTGATTCCGAATTTGTTGATGTCGTTGATGGTGGGGTTGAGCCAGAGCTGCGGGAGTGGCATCGGTTCGCGAGTGAGTTGTTCGCGGACCGCCTTGAAGTGCGGGTGGTAGATGTGAGCATCATCCAGGCTAATGACGAACTGGTGTGGTTCCATGTTGACTACTTGGGCGACCATTGAGAGCAAGAGCGCGTAGCTCGCGATGTTGAACGGCACGCCGTGGAACATGTCGCAACTTCGCTGGACCATGTGCATGGACAGACGTCCCTTGGCAACGAAGAAGTGGAAGAACACGTGGCACGGAGGGAGTGCCATCTCCTCGGTTTCTCCGGGGTTGAACGCGGTTACCATGATGCGACGGTTATATGGGTTGGTTTGGAGTTCGTTGATTGCCCATGCGAACTGGTCGAACGAGGTTCCGTCCGGTCTCCGCCAGTCCCGCCACTGGGCCCCGTAAATACGTCCAAGGTCGCCGGGGAATCGGGAACGATTCGCCCAGTAATCGGCCTTGGCATTGGCAGTCCAGATGGTCTCGTTTTTGCCGACGAGTTCTTGTAGCGCTGTATCATCCATGCGACCTTCGCGGGTCGGTCCCTTGAGGAACCACAGAAGTTCCGCCACGACCTGATTGAAAGCGAGTTTCTTTGTGGTGACGGCGGGGAACCCGTGTTGGAGGTTGAAACGAAGCTGCTCTACCCACAACACTCGTGTGTACCCGTTACGACCCTCTCGGTCGACACCCGACTCCATGATCCGGTGAAGTGAATCCAGATATTGGCGCATCGCGATTCCTTTCCTATGGTTAGCCCTAAGGCTGGTTGACTAGGTACTGACTTCTGGAGCAATGCTACGATTTTTGGAAGGCGAGGTCAATCTTGAGGGATGTCCGGTTTAGTGTCATACTGTGTCCATGTCTTTTATTGTTTTTGAGGGGGGAGAGGGCGCTGGCAAAAGTACATGCATACACCGTCTTAGAGAGTTGCTTCCCAAGGATACATTTGTGTTCACACGAGAGCCCGGAGGCAGTACCCATGCGGAGCAGGTGAGGAATATTGTTGTTGGCTCACCTTTTACTGTCTTGGAACAACTGCTTTTTATGGAAGTCAGCCGCGCGATTCATCTCCGCGAAACAATCAAACCTGCTCTTGAAGCCGGCCTGCATGTCGTCTGCGACAGGTTTTCGGCATCCACATTTGCCTATCAAATTACCGCTGACCACCAAGGCAAGGATCTTGAGGATTTATTTCACACGCTTGAGGAAGAGATTGTTGGGGGGACACGACCGAATCTTTGGGTTGATTTTGTCGTTGACCCAAGCGAGGGCATGGCGCGTAAACAACGCTCGGGAGATGCACTGAACATCTTTGATAAACATAAATTGGACTATCACATAAGAGTTCGTAAAGGACTTGATATGTATCTTGCTGATAAGCCCGTGAAGCGCGTTGATGCGAGCCGGCCTCCTGAGGAGCTTGCTCAGAATGTTTTAGCTCTCATACAGAGAGAGATACAATAGAGATACATGATTCGCGAAAGGCTTACAGATGCAATAGCAAAGGCACTTAAATCGCTCGGCATCGAGACGGGAGAGTTTGTTGTAGAACATCCGGCGGACCTGTCGCACGGGGATTATTCAACGAATGCGGCGATGGTCGCGGCCAAAGCAACCGGCTCTAATTCGCGCGAATGGGCGAATAAGATCGTTGTCGAGCTTGAGAAACATAAACCGGACGGCGTTGCCAGAATTGATATCGCGGGACCGGGTTTCATCAACTTCCATCTCTCGCGCGAGTTTTTTGCCGAGCGCGTCGGGGAAATTGTCAGGGTAAGCAGCGCGTACGGTAAAAACGACTCGCTCAAGGGGCAGAAAGTGATGGTGGAATACACCGATCCCAATCCATTCAAGGAGTTTCATATCGGACACTTAATGAGTAACGCCATTGGTGAGTCACTCTCGCGGCTCGTGGAGGCATCCAGTGCGGAAACAAAGCGCGTGTGCTATCAGGGTGACGTTGGCATGCACGTCGCAAAGGCGCTCTGGGGGAAGATGCACAAGCCGAACGCATCATGGGGAGAGGCGTATGCCATCGGCGCGCAAGAATACGACAAGCGCAAAGAAGACATTGACTCACTCAACAAAAAAATCTACGAGCGGAGCGATAAAAACATCAACGCGCTCTACGACGAAGGAAAACAGGCAACACTTGCTGTGTTTGAAAATCTCTACGCAGTACTCGGAACAACATTTGACCACTACTTTTTTGAGACCGAGGCGGCCCCGGTGGGCAAGAAGATAGTTGAAGACGCTGTCGGTAAGGTATTTGAGGAAAGTAACGACGCTGTCGTGTTCAAGGGCGAGAAGTATGGGCTTCATACTCGCGTCTTTCTCAACTCGCAGGGCATTCCGACCTACGAAGCGAAGGAACTCGCGCTCGCCAAACTTAAATACGACTGGTTTCCCTACGATACCTCCATTGTCGTCACCGGGAACGAGATTAACGAATACTTCAGAGTGCTTCTCGCCGCTATGCGTGAAGTGTTTCCGGAGCTTGCGGCAAAAACAAAACACATCTCACACGGCATGCTCCGCTTGCCGAGCGGAAAAATGTCCTCACGGAAAGGCAACGTGATTACCGCGCTGTCACTTATTGAAGAGGTGAAGGATCGTGTGCGCGAGAAGATGGAGGAACCCGACGAAACAATTGCCGAGCAAGTTGCCATTGCCGCCATCAAGTACTCAATCCTAAAGCAGGCGCCGGGCAAAGATATCACCTTTGATTTTGACAAATCGTTGTCGTTTGAGGGTGACTCCGGCCCGTATCTGCAATACACCGCCGTGCGTGCGCGGTCGGTGCTTGAAAAAGGAAAAGCGGAGCAAGTTCCCACTTGGGAGTCGGATTCCCAAGTGAAGGGAGAGGTGCCAGAACAGGTAACGGAGACCGAGCGCCTGCTCTATCGGTTTCCCGAGGTGGTAGAGGAAGCGCTCACAATGTACGCACCCCAACAGGTCGTGCACTATTTGACGGCGCTTGCCGGCAGTTTCAATACGTTCTACGCCAAGGAAAAAATTGCAGATGCCAAAGACCCGCGGTCGCCGTACAAACTCGCGCTCACCCGTGCCACTGCCACTGTGCTTGCAAACGGTCTGTGGCTTCTTGGTATTGTTGTTCCAACAAAGATGTAAGCGTCCTTGCTTCCTCGCACACACTCGCCCGCAAGCAGAAATCCCCATTGTTTCCGCAGGTTGGCTGGTATAATCAGGCGCATAGACAGCATGTGGTTTTCGGACGCCACAGCGCCTTTTGGTTTCCGGTCTATGGGGCATGACAAAAGGAAAACGAAAACAACGGCATAATCTTGACGCGATGTTTGATGTCTTTGTTGACCCGTCAAAGCGAGTGCTTGACTTGCGGACAAAGCCGCCGGAATTTCCCGTGCCGAGGCGGCGGGTTCGCCTCATGCGAGCGGCTCGCTACTCTGCTCCCATTGCGGTTTTTCTTATTGTCGCGGGGGTAGTTACAACCGTCTCGTTTACTGGCAGAGCGACGGTTGTGCATTTTTATCCGTCGGTGTGTCTTGGGAGCTGGCAAAGTCCGGAGCGGGCGCAGGGTGAGCCGGAAACGCTCCGCGGCAATGTATTCACGCGCGATATTACTGCGGTTGTGCGCGCCGCGGGCGAGGAACTCTTCTGCGGCGGGTTCATGGGAGACATACCAGAGGATGCGGCGGTAACAAGTGCTTCGCTCAAGGTCGCGGTCTTCGTAGGTGATTACAACACACTCTCGCCGATGCGCACAACCGACACGTCGACGGTCTCACCGGCAGAGGATGGTGACTCTTCTCCATCATCTCCACAACCGGACGCGTCCGCGCCGGACACGGAATTGTCCGACGAAACCCCCACAGATATCTCAGACGAGGCGAGCGATTCACCGGCTGAAGAGAGTGTGCCGGAAGAGAACGGGGCGCAGGGCGAAGAAACACCATCTGACATACCGACGGAAGAATCTCCAGCCGAACCCCTCTCGCTTTTCTCCAAAGCCATGCGGTTTGTTCGGGGGAGTTCGCTTAAGGGTATTGCGTTTGCATTTCCCCGCGCGAGGGCGCAAGAAGAAACGCCCTCAATCCCGCCGCAGGGCGAACCGGAAGTTATTATCGAGGAAAGCGCGCCTGCCACAGAGAGCGACGCTTCTACGGAAGCTGATTTTTCGGATGCCAATACTCCGCTTGAAAACGGTTTGCCGGAGGACGGCACGACAGAAGGTGAGGAAAGTGATACGGCGCCGGCTGAAGAAACACCGGACGCGAGTACCGATTTGTTCTCTGGTTCCGCCTTTGAGATTCTGGAAGCCGCCTACACGCTTGATGGCACGGAGTGGCTACCGTTGGGGAGTATTGCCGAGAGTGACATATTCAATGGTGTTGCGACACTTCCGCTCCCCAAGATTTTCTGGGAGGAGCTCGCCGGCATTCAAATTCGGCTCACCAGCGGCGGACGTATTGACGCGGACACCGCCCTTGCGGTTGACGCGGTGTGGATTGAGGTTGACCACGAGGAAACACTTGTTGGACAAAAGCTCACCCCCAAGGAGGAGGCGGAGCTTCAAGCTTCCCAAAATAAATGAGTCTGTCTATAACATTCTCCAGAAGGGAAAGAGCCACTTCGCCGGGGACGAGGATGTGCTCCTTGAGTTTGAACTGCCGCCGTACAGCGATCCGTTTGCAACCACCACACCCGCAGACACTTCCTCCCCCGACGACGCTGAAACAGAAACAGTATTCTCGCCCGAGGTGTCTGTACCGACGGCGACAACCGCGCCGGAATTGTCGACAGAGAACGAGAGTGCTCCGTCCACCCCACTGGAAGAGCCAGCGACTACCACAACACCAACCGTTGAGAGTGAAGGAAATTCCACATCGTCTCCCGCGGCAGAAGAGCCGATGTCTCTGGAATCTGAAGACGCTGAAACACCGTCACCCGATGAATCCGAAAACACCGGACCACCCGCCTCGACAACTGCTAAAGTGAGCGTGCGTGTTGGCGATGAAGCGGAAAAAGAAAGTAACGGAGCCGTAGCGGCTCTGATTTTGCATCTCCCGCGGTGGCGTCCGCGGGAGGCGAGTGCGCAACAGGTGCCCGAACAGCCCATACCGCACGTCGCGCGGGTCACGGTGCGCGATCCTCTCGGTGAAGAACTTCCGATTCCTGCAGAGGTGCAGGAAGCCAGTGACCTATCCTGATACCGAAGTACACGTGTTTCTCAAGCGACGCGACAGAGACGTCGTTGCACAGTACACGGCGTCGAGCGATGCGGGCGGTAACTTCTTGTATCGGCACGCTGAGCGCGCCGGCGCCCAGCGGCTGGTCTCGGAAACGCACTCGCCATTCTTAGGCCGCTCGCAGAGAGGGGTGCATACCAGTTCTGGCTCACTGCGGTGCTGGACAGCGGTGAGACCGACCCAACCCAGCCGTTTGATGTAGCTGTCGGTCAAAACGACAGTGTTGTTGCGACGCTCCTAACGATTGGCAGTACGGTCATCATATTGCTTCTTGTGCTGGTAGTGACGGCATTGTCCCTCCGACACTACGTTCTGCTCAAAGAACAACAGACTCCCGCCAAGTGATACATCGGGCAAGCCCCCCCCGCGGTGTCGGCGGAGTGACTGCTGGCAATGTTCAAGTAACGGTCTGCCGATTGCACGCGGAAACACCGGTGTCCGAGTGACGGCTCTCTGGTACAATGGAGCGCATGGATGCGGAATCACACAAGAGCGAGGCGACAGAGCGCACCGTCGCCGCAAAGAAACCCGCCTTCGCTAAAGCTGTGGCGGGCAAGTCCGCTCTGGCGGAGAGAGAAGAGCGTATTCTTGCGTTTTGGCAAGAAAACAACATTTTTGAGAAATCGCTGGCGAAGCCCTCGCCAAAGGGTGAGTTTGTCTTCTATGAAGGGCCGCCGACGGCGAACGGTCGCCCCGGCATTCATCATGTGGAAGCGCGCGCATTCAAGGACATCATTCCGCGGTATAAGACGATGTGCGGGTACCATGTGCGCCGGAAAGGCGGCTGGGACACGCACGGACTCCCCGTGGAGCTTGAAGTAGAAAAAGAACTCGGGTTCAAGACCAAGAAAGATATTGAAACCTACGGTATTGCCGCATTCAACCAAAAGTGCCGCGAGAGTGTCTGGAAATACAAAGAGGAATGGGAGCGATTTACCACACGCATCGGCTACTGGCTTGACCTTGAGCACTCTTACATTACCTACGAGACGAACTATATTGAGTCGCTTTGGTACATTATCAAGCGGGTTGCCAAGAAGAATCTGCTCTACAAGGATTACAAAGTGGTGCCGTGGTGCCCCCGTTGTGGCACCGCGCTCTCCAGCCACGAGCTCGCGCAGGGATACGCGGATGTTGAAGACACTTCAGTCTATGTAAAGTTTCGGGTAAAAAACCCGGAGAGAGTCGGCCTATCGGGAGATGTGTACCTCCTCGCGTGGACAACAACCCCGTGGACCTTGCTGGGAAACGTTGCATTGGCTGTCGGAAAAAATGTTGAGTATGTAAAACTTCAGATACTTGATCCTGAAAAGTCAAAAAAAGGAGAAAGAAAAATTATAAACCTAATTTTATCTAATGATATTTATTTAAAATTATACGATGCGGATATTAAGAATCCTCTCAAGATAGCTCTGGGGCTGGCACATACTCACAGCGAGGAGTTACATGATATACAAAAAACACTCGGATACTTAAAAGGAGAAGAATTAATTGGCCTTGAATACGAACCGTTGTTTCCGTATCTTGCTGACTCACTTCCCGAAAGCGAAAAGATAAAACTTGATAATGCGTTCAAGGTCTACGCGGCGGATTTTGTGTCCACCGAAGAAGGAGCCGGCATCGTGCATACCGCAGTAATGTACGGACAGGATGACTTTGAGTTGGGAACGAAAATAGGACTCCCAAAGCATCACTTAGTAGACGAAGAGGGCAAATTTACCAAAGACACGGGGGAGTTTTCCGGCATGTTCGTAAAAGACGCGGATACTGCCATTATCGCCGCGTTGACGAGGCAAAATCTCTTTACAGAGGAGAAGATAACTCACACCTACCCGTTCTGCTGGCGCTGCAAGACGCCGTTAATCTACTACGCGCGCGACTCGTGGTATATTGCGATGTCAAAGTTGCGTGACAAACTCATCAAGGAGAACCAGAAGATACACTGGGAGCCGACGCACATCAGGGACGGACGATTTGGTGAGTGGCTTCGCGAGGTAAAGGACTGGGCGATAAGCCGCAATCGCTACTGGGGTACGCCGCTCCCGGTCTGGAAATGCACTGACTGCGGTGGGACAAAAGTCATCGGCTCTATTGCAGAGCTGCGGAAACACACCAAAACATCCGGCAACACCTATTTTGTCATGCGGCACGGACAGTCGGAGGGAAACACAAAAGGCACGGTGAACTATTTACCAGAGGTGTCAGACGGGCTCACGGATGTTGGCAGGGCGGAGGTAGCGCGAACGCTCAAACATCTGCGCCCCGGTACGATTGATGTCATCATCACATCACCTCTTCAGCGAACACGAGAAACCGCAGAGATGGTTCGGGAATACCTCGGGCTTGGCGCAGACGGTGTTCTTGTTGACGAACGGCTCGGAGAGGTGCGTGTCGGGGAGTTTCAGGGGCTGACGTGGGGTGAGTATCATGATACGTATACTCTGGAAGAACAATTCGTAACGGCTCCCGAAGGCGGAGAGACACGAACTGAAGTCAAACATCGTGCCGGGGAATTGCTCCACGAGATTGAAGAGCGTTACCAGGGAAAGAGCATACTTCTCATTTCTCACGAGGGTGTTATAGAGCTTTTCTACGCTGTTATTGAAGGGGCCGACGCGAAACGCTCGGCGGAGATTATTAGTGGACGGAGTATACCCAACGCTCACTTGGAAAAACTTTCCTTCGTGCCCCTGCCGCACAATGCCAACTACGAGGTTGACCTGCACCGCCCGTATATTGACGACATTGCGCTTGTCTGCGAGTGCGACAGTGTTATGGAACGGGTGCCGGAAGTAATGGACGTGTGGTTTGACTCGGGCGCCGTGCCTTTTGCGCAGGACCACTATCCGTTTGAAAACAAACGATGGGTGGACTCCAAGGGATACCCGGCGGACTATATTTCTGAAGGACTTGATATGACACGCGGTTGGTTTTATACCTTGCATGCTGTCGGCATCTTGGCGAAAGGTAAACGAGCGTTTCAAAATGTCATCGCTGTTGGGCTTCTTAATGATGCGAGTGGAAAGAAGATGTCGAAGTCAGTCGGGAACGTGGTTGACCCGTGGAAAATGCTTGAGAAATACGGCGCGGACGTGCTCCGCTATTGGATGTATACCATCAACCAGCCCGGAGAGTCCAAAAATTTTGATGAACGAACAGTTGATGAGGTAGCAAAACGAGTGTTTGGCATTTTGGAGAATGTTACCAAATTTTATGAGCTGTATGCGGACACTGACATTATGCCGGGTATAGAGAGTAACAATGTACTAGACCGGTGGATTCTCGCACGTCTCGGTATGCTCATTGGTAATATCACGGGAAACCTTGATGCACTCAAGGTGCTTGAGCCGGCGCGGGCTATTCGTGATTTTGTGACTGACCTCTCAACATGGTACATTCGTCGCTCGCGCGACCGTTTCAAGGGTGACGACGAGAAAGACAAACAGGCGGCGCTTGCGACGACCCGCTTTGTGCTTCTGGAGCTTGCCAAAGTGATGGCGCCGTTCACGCCCTTTATCGCTGAAGACATCTACCAGCGCGTAAAGGCGCAACACGACACTAATCCGCGAATGGATGCGAATGACACGAATGAGAAATGGAAGGAAAGCGTTCACCTAGAGGCATGGCCGCGTGCAGGGAAGCCGGATGTAAAGGTCCTTGCCGATATGACAGAGGTGCGCCGTGTGGTGTCCCTCGCGCTTGAATCGCGTATGACCGCGGGCATTAAGGTACGACAACCGCTCGCTACGCTTAAAATCCGAAATCCGAAATCCGAAATCCGAAATAATGAGGGACTTTTACAACTTATTCGAGATGAGGTGAACGTCAAAAAAGTGGTGTTTGAGGACGCGACCGGCTGGGAGGTTGAATTGGATACGACGCTCACATCGGAGCTTAAAGCGGAGGGGCAGGCCCGCGAGCTTATTCGCGCCGTTCAGAATCTACGCAAGGAGGCTGGCCTCTCACCGAGCGATGCCGTAGTGCTTGAAGTTGACGCTGATGTCGCCGGACGCGCACTTATTGAAAAATTTAAGAATGAGATACAGAGAACGGCGCTTCTTCGTGATATTCGGTTTGTAAAAGTTATAGGGACGGAGACAACGATTGACAATGTATCGTTCACTCTGGCTCTCAAAAAATAGTGATATGAAAAAACGAGTCATCATTGTGCATCGCTGGAGCGGCTCGCCGACCTCGGACTGGTATCCGTGGCTCAAGAGTAAACTTGAAAAAAGGGGATTTGAAGTGGTCGTTCCTGTTATGGGCGATACTGAGGAGCCGACGATTTCCGAGTGGGTTGACAATTTGCCTAAGGTGGTTGGAGAGCCGAACGAATGGACGTTGTTTGTCTGTCACAGCATTGGCACACAAACCGTCTGGCGTTATTTGGAAGGTATTGGTGAAAGAAAGGTTGGCGGCGTGGTAGCTGTAGCGCCGTGGTTTCATCTTGAGCACCTTGAAGATGAGGATGTCGAAAGGATTGTTCGACCGTGGTTGGAGACCCCGATTGATTTTGCGGAAGTGCGCCGCGCCGCAGAAAAGGTTGTGGCCTTTTTCTCGGACAACGACCCGTATGGAGTTTCACAAGACACGGACGGTGTGGTTCTCAAAGAGAAACTTGGGGCGGAACTTGTTCTTATACCCGAAGCGGGACATTTTACTGAAGATGACGGCTATACCGAATTTCCCGAAGTTTTAGATGTGGTCCTGCAGTTGGCTAGAGACTAATGACTACAAACTAAGGACTGATTTATGTACACCAAGTATCATACGGAAGGGTTGGTGTTGAAAAGTTTTAATCTGGGCGAAGCAGACCGAGCGTACCATATCTTTACACGTGATTTAGGGCTTGTGTATGCCAAGGCGCAGAGCGTCCGTGAGCTCAAGTCAAAACTGCGCCCTAATCTGCAGGAACTGTCGCACGGTGCGTTCTCGCTCGTCCGTGCCAGGGATGTGTGGCGCGTGACGCATGCCGACGCGGAGGCACATTTCTTTTCAGAATTGAGCGGTGACAGCGTGCGAATGGATATGGTGCGGAGGGTATTAAAACTCTTGCGCCGATTGCTACCGCAGGAGGAGCCGTACGCAGTGCTTTACCAAAGTGTTGTGCACGGACTTCTGTTCTTAGTCCGATATCCGCTTCGTGGCGCGGAACTGGAAAATTTTGAAGTGCTCTTGGTTCTCCGGATATTAAACCAACTTGGCTATCTTGGCGGGTCCGGGGCGTTCGGCTATGTACTCGCCGCGCCGCACATCAACGATATGCATGTGGCGGAAGTGGGACGTGTGCGTCACCGCGCGGTCTACGAAATCAACCGCGCGCTCCGGTCTGTTGATTTGTAACTGGTATACCCCGCACCACTTTTGTGTACAAAAGTGGTGCGGGGTATACTACAGAGAATGACGAGAAAACAATCCGATGACGATAGCCCGCTTGAAGAGCTTGAGGGACAGCTCTATGCTCGCCGCGAGATGCCGGCTTCGCGCCGCCCGCGCCTCCATCCGGACGATGCGCGAGAGGTCGCGTCGGATTGGCAACATGAGCATCCGCATGTCACCCCGGGACTAGACAGTATGGTACGGAGAAAGAAGGGAAAATTTGTAAAACCGTTTCTTCTCTTTGCGGTTATCTTTTTTGTCATCGCCGTGGGCATTGCGGCGGTGGTAATTACCCGCGGCGGCAACACAGTATCGTCGCGCAACGTGGAGGTGTCGGTGACCGGTCCGGTGCAGGTGGACGCCGGCGACATTCTGTCGTTTACTGTTTCAGTAAGCAACGAGAACACAACGGCGCTTGAAACGACAGACCTCATTGTGGAGTTTGCGCCCGGTACGCGTGATCCCGACGATACTGCCCGGGAACTGCCTCGCCTCCGCGAGTCGCTCGGGAGATTGAACCCCGGTGCCGTGGCCAAGAAAGAGATGCACGCCACAGCGTTTGGCAAATCGGGTGACAAACAGGAAATTATCGTAAGTGTTGAGTATCGCATTGTCGGGTCAAACGCGGTGTTCGTGAAAGAAAAGGCATTTACGTATGAAATCGGACACACTCCGGTAACGCTTCTCGTGGATGCTCCGTCGGAGATAAATGCCGGTCAGGAGTTTGAGATGGAAGTGTCGGTGGTTTCCAACTCCACGGAGACGCTCAAAAATCTCTTGCTTGTTGCCGAATACCCGTTTGGTTTTGTGTTTGGGGACGCAGCGCCACGTCCAAGTCAAGGGAGTCGTGTATGGGATCTCGGTGACTTGGCACCCGGAGCGAAGAAAGTGGTCCGGCTCCGTGCTACCGTTGAAGGGCAGGATGAGGAGGAACGGACTGTGCGATTTACCGTCGGGGTCGCCGACGCAAACAAGATTGACGTCGTCACGCCATTTCTGACCGAGACGCACACTCTCGCTTTGCGGCGTCCGTTCGTGGAAGTGAATATAACGCTCAACGGGAGTGTTGCGGATGAAGTTGCCGTGCTGAGCGGCGAGCCGGTGCGAGTGGATCTTTCGTGGCGCAATAATTTGCCGGACTCGGTTGTCGATGTGGTTGTTGTGGCGCGATTGTCGGGAACGGTATTGAATAAATCATCGGTTACCGTTGATGACGGATTCTACCGTTCAAACACGAACACGGTGACGTGGGATAGGCAAAGTGATTCGTCACTTGGCGAGCTTCCGCCGGGGGCAACAGGACAGCTGTCGTTTACGTTTGAGCCGCTTGATCTCTCGGATCGTGCGGATATCACGAGTCCTGAAATTGATATTGTATTCTCACTCACAGCACGGCGCTTAGGTGACGCAAGTGCACCAAGTACTATTGCAACGGACCTGGGTGAGAAAATCATTCGTGTCAACTCCGATATCGCGCTCGCGCAGCGAGCGGTGCACTTTGTTGGGCCGTTTACGAACAGTGGTCCGATGCCGCCAGAGGCGGAAGAAGACACGACGTATACCATCATCTGGTCAATCTCCAATACGTCGAACAACGTTGACGACGTACAAGTATCGGCAACGCTCCCGTCATACGTCGAGTGGATGGGAGCAACAGATCCATCCGGCGAGAAAATCTCCTTCAGCCCCGTGGGCGGGCAGGTCATATGGGATGTTGGAGAAGTGGCGCGCGGTATCGGTATTGGCAACTCGCCGCGCGAGGTTGCGTTCCGGGTATCGCTTACCCCGAGCATCTCACAGGTCGGTGCCGCTCCAACGCTTGTGAGCGAGGTGCGACTCTCGGGCACGGACGAATTTACCGGTGCGCCTGTCGGCGCCAGCAGCGGGGCCGTTACCACGCGACTTACGACCGATCCGGAGTTTGAAGAAGATCAGGGACGGGTGGTGGAGTAAGACAAAGGAAAAATTAAAATTGAAAAATCAAAGAAAGACCGGTTGTCCGGAGACTATTTTACATTTTACTTTTTTACTTTTTAATATAACTTTGTGGTATACTGGCGGATATGCAAGGAACGCGTATCAGCATAGACCCGTTTTCCGTACTTAAAGGCGCTCTAGTGCTCGTGTTGCTCTATGTTCTGTTTTTGCTCCGCGATCTGGTGCTCGTGGTCTTAACCGCGATTGTCATTGCGTCTGCCATTGAGCCGGGGACGAGGTGGTTTATGCGACACCGAGTACCGCGTCTCATTGCGGTGGTGCTGATCTATCTTATTGTTGCGGTAATCCTATTTGGCGTGTTCTATTTCCTTCTGCCGCCGCTACTTGCCGATCTTTCCGGCTTTCTTGCCCAGGTTCCCGAGTACCTCGGCTCGTTTGAGTTTCTAAGGTCGTTCAGCCCGCTTGATTCATTTGATGCGGTTGGTTCGCAGGGAGTGGTTGACGGTATACGACAGACATTCTCGGCGCGTGATGTCGTACAGGGGGTTTCCCAGTATCTGGTGGATATTCCGGGAGGTGTTTTCGGTACGGTGAGCGCGGTGTTCGGAGGTGTGCTGTCGTTTGTGCTCATTGTCGTTATTTCGTTCTATCTTTCGGTGCAGGAGGGGGGTATTGACGCGCTATTGCGCATTATTGTGCCGTTTCGCCACCAACGCTATGCCGTTGATTTGTGGCGGCGCGCCCAAGGGAAAATCGGCAAGTGGATGCAGGGGCAGCTCCTGTTGATGCTTATCGTGGGCGTGCTCGTATTTCTCGGACTGACAATCCTGGGTGTTGAGCACGCACTACTCTTCGCGATTCTCGCAGCGCTCTTTGAACTTATCCCGGTCTTTGGACCGATACTCTCAAGCATTCCGGCTATCGCCGCCGGTTTTATCGACGGCGGTCTGACTCTCGCGCTTATCATTGCCGGCGTGTATATCATCATTCAACAGTTTGAGAACCATCTCATTTATCCTCTGGTGGTGCACAAGGTGGTGGGTGTTCCGGCACTTCTCGTGATTTTGGCGCTTATCGTAGGCGCTCAACTCGCGGGGTTCCTCGGAATTATTTTAGCGGTACCGCTCGCGACAGCACTTATGGAATTTACAAACGACATTGAAAAGGGAAACCGTTCTCGGGTGGCGCGTGAGACGAGCGCATAATACGCCCGCGCCACCAGCACACTACGTCGATGGCAAACAACACGTTCTACATCACGACGCCGATTTTTTATCCGAACGGCAAACCGCACATGGGACATGCCTATGTGGTCACGCTTGCGGACACGCTTGCCCGCTACCACCGACTCATCGGCGATGAAACATATTTTCTGGTCGGGACGGATGAGAACACGGAGAAAGTGGTACAAGCGGCGAAGAAGGCGGACATACAACCGGAGACATTTACCAAAGAAATCGTTCAAAGCTTCAAGGAGTTTTTTTCTGCGCTCTACATCTCGTACAACCAGTTTATCAGGACGTCCGATACGGAACGTCACTGGCCCGGTGCCATTGCCGTGTGGGAACGCCTTGTAAAGGCGGGCGATATCTATAAAGGAACCTACGAGGGGCTCTACTGTGTCGGATGCGAGGCGTTTAAAACGGAAAAAGATTTGGATGAGAAAGGCAACTGCCCCGAGCACGGCGAGCCGCCGCAGAAACTCAAGGAGGAAAACTATTTTTTCAAACTCTCCAAATACACCAAGGACATCAGGAAGCTGGTGGAGGAAGGAGCGTTCCAGGTATTTCCCGAGACTCGTCGCAATGAGCTCCTCGCGCTCTTGGATGAAGGGCTGCAGGACATAAGCTTCTCGCGTCCCAAGAAAACCATTCCGTGGGGCATTCCGGTGCCGGGCGACCCCGAGCAAGTTATCTATGTGTGGTGTGACGCCTTAACAAACTACATTTCAGCACTCGGTTTCGGGCGCGAGGACGACCACAACTTCAAGCACTTCTGGCCGGCGAACTACCATCTCATCGGCAAGGATATTCTGCGCTTTCACGCCGCTATCTGGCCGGCGATGCTCCTTTCGGCGAAACTTCCGCTCCCCACGGCGGTCTTTGTTCACGGACTTATACTCTCTGGTGGTAAGAAGATGAGCAAAACGCTCGGCAACGTGCTTGACCCACAGAAATTCATTGACGAATACGGTGCGGATGCGCTCCGCTACTATCTTATCCGCGAGGTGTCGCCGCTTGAGGACGGTGATATGACCGAGGAAAAATTTAAGGAAGTGTACAACGCGAATCTCGCAAACGGTTTGGGGAACCTCGTGAGCCGGATTCTCACCATGGTTGAGCAGTACGGCGTTGATATAACGGATGTGATGCTTGACGGCGACGATGAGACGCTCGGAGGAGAGGAAGTTGCCGATTATCACAAAGCATTTGAGTGTCTGGAGGTGAACAAGGCGGCGGATTCTGTCTGGTCACTGATTGCGTTTATGGATTCGTATATTCAAGAGGAAGAACCGTTCAAGACGATTGAAGAGGACGAGGACAAGGCACATCAGGACATTAGGTTTCTGGTGGAGCGTCTGTGGGAGGTTGCGGTGCTTTTGGAGCCGCTTATGCCCGAGACATCGGAGATCATCAAGAGCGCGATTAAACGCGGCGAGAAACCAGAGACGCTCTTTCCCCGGAAGCAATGATGCCGAGATATTTTGACGCGCACTCGCATCTCAACTTTAAGCAGTACGGTGCTGACCGTGACGATGTCATAGCCCGCATGCAGGACGAGGGCGTGTGGACGATTACCGTTGGCACGGACACAGTGACATCGCGCGAAGCGGTTGCGCTTGCGGAGGGTCACGAGCATCTCTTTGCAACAGTGGGTGTGCACCCAACTGACTGGGAAAGCGGTTTTGACGCGGATGTATTTCGCATATTTGCCAAAAATAAAAAAGTTGTGGCGGTAGGCGAGTGCGGCTTGGATTACTATCGACTGAAAACTGGAGACCAAAGACAGAAGACAGGACAAGAGGAACTTTTTGAGAGTCAGATACAACTTGCGCTTGAACAGGATTTGCCGTTGATGGTTCACGCCCGCCCGTCAGCCGGCACGATGGACGCATACAATGATGTTGTGGATACTCTTACTTCATACTTCAACACCCATACTTCAAAACTTCGCGGCAATGTGCATTTTTTTGTCGGTGACACGGATATCGCCGCGAAGTTTTTGGATATGGGCTTCACGCTTTCATTCGACGGTCCTATTACCTTTACCCGCGAGTATGACGAGGTAGTGCGCTATGTGCCGCTTGATATGCTCCTTGCCGAGACGGATGCGCCGTTTGCCGCGCCGGAGCCATACCGCGGCAAGCGCAACGAACCCGTGTATGTGAAAGAGATAGTGCGAGCAATAGCCAATATCCGTAAGGAGGACGAAGAGGAAGTGCGCAGAACACTGGTTGAAAATACACTACGGGTGTTTCACATCACGCTCTAGGGTACAATAGAAGCGTGGCGGGCTATGTCATTAACACAGACGGTGGAGCGAGAGGAAATCCCGGTCCTGCGGGGGCGGGGTGGGTCATCGTTGACGAAAAAGGGCGGGAGCTCAAGAAAAACGCCAAGGCGCTCGGCGTCCAGACCAACAATTGGGCGGAGTATGAGGCGGTGATTTTGGCGCTCGCTGAGCTCAAGCGTATTTTGGGCACCGCGCGCTTGCGCGATGCGTCGGTTGAGGTGCGTATGGATAGCGAGCTTGTCGCGCGACAGCTCCGCGGCGAGTATCAGGTGAAGGAGGAGCCGCTCCAGCTCCAGTTCGTACGGGTGCACAATATGCAGGTCAAGGACTTTCCGAATATTACGTTTACCTACGTCCCGCGGGAGAAAAACAAAGAAGCGGATAAACTTGCGAACACGGCAATGGATGGCCACTCGGGTGATTTGTTTGAAAAACACACATAGCGCGCCCCAGCGGGCGCGCTTGCTCTGCTCGTGTCCGTGAGTCCGAATAAAAGTCGGTCTAATGGACAAAACGGGTTGCTAATCGACGCCTTTCAATAGTTCAGAAATAACCTTGTAGCGTCTCTCCCTTGTCAGTCCCTGGTGACACCTGAGC
>JAKEFG010000001.1 GCA_022616195.1 Candidatus Wolfebacteria bacterium
ACCACTGTCACTGACGACACGCTTCGTTCTGCGGAACGGTATCTGAACGAAGTTCCTCGTCAATGTCTTGGCTTTCGGACGGCGACGGAAGTATTATTAACGGAGCACGCTAACCGAGTGTCCTAGTTGGTGGGTACCTTGAGGTCTGGTTTTCTGCTTCTAATTATACTCCAAAAACAATCTAAAGTCAAGTCATGCTCTGTGCCTCGCCGTAGAGCGGCTCAACTGGTACACTATAAGCACGTGTTATGATTCAATTTGATGAAGACAAGCAGCGCAGTAAGCTGGCACAGCTTCGTGCTGAAGAAGAAGAGGAGCTGGTACAGATCCTCGCAAAGAAAAACGAGCTTTCATATACTGACCTCACCACAACACCGATAAATACCGACGCGCTGCGGCTCATCCGCGAGAAGGACGCGCGGCAAGCACAAGTTGCCGCGTTTGATGTTGTCGGCAAGACGGTTTCAATCGCGACGCGAGCTCCCACATCAACCAAAGTTCAAGAAGTGCTCTCCGGGCTCACGGAACGAGGATACCAGTCAACAATTTTCATGACTTCGGAACGAAGTCTGGAGTCCGCGTGGACGCGCTACGCCGACCTCTCGTATGCACGCGAGAGCAAGGCCGGGGCGCTCGACGTCTCCAACGCGGAAATCAAAGAGTTCTTGGATAAAGCACACGGCCTCGATGACGTAAAAAAATTCATTGAGGAGACGCTCCGCCTCAAACGAGCCTCGCGTATCTCGCGCATCGTGGAGGTGTTTGTTGGTGCAGCACTTGCGACCAATGCCTCGGACATACACATCGAGCCGGAGGAGGAGGGTATCCGACTCCGCTTGCGGCTCGACGGCATCCTCACCGATGTAAGCCAATTCAATGAGGACACATACAGTCTCCTACTATCACGCATCAAGCTGCTCTCTGGGCTGAAGCTTAATATCAAGAACGAGGCTCAGGACGGGCGTTTCAGTATTGAACTCGACGAGAGCGAGATTGAGGTGCGTACCTCAGTCATCCCCGGACAGTACGGCGAATCAATCGTTATGCGCATCCTGGACCCGAATGCGTTTCTCGTTGATGTTGACCACCTTGGTATTGATAGCGACCTCCTCGACATCATCAAGGAAGAAATAGGAAGGCCGAATGGTATGGTGCTTGCTACGGGTCCAACCGGCTCTGGGAAAACAACAACGCTCTACGCATTTCTCCGCCATATCCACAAGCCATCGATAAAAATCATCACCATTGAGGACCCGATTGAGTATCATCTCAAAGGCGTCGTCCAGACGCAGGTTGACCGCGCCGAGAAGTATTCCTTCTCGTCAGGACTACGTGCCATTGTGCGGCAGGATCCCGACGTTATTCTCGTCGGTGAAATCCGTGACCGTGATACCGCAGAGGTCGCCGTACACGCCGCGCTTACCGGGCACCTTGTACTTTCCACACTCCACACCAACAACGCCGCGGGCACATTTCCACGTTTGATCGATCTTGGTGTTGGCTCGGACGTTATCGGTTCCGCAATGAACCTTGCCCTGGCAGAACGGCTTGTGCGAAAACTTTGCGATGAGTGCAAAGAAGAGGTGCCCGTCGAAGGGCCGGTGCATGAGCGCATCACAGAAGTGCTCGAGAGTGTTGTTCACAAAGAAAAGATCCGCGGTGTGGAGCGCGGGCGTATGTGGGTCGCAAAGGGGTGTGACGCATGTGGCGGCACTGGATACAAGGGGCGTATCGGTATCTTCGAGGGTATCCGTATGAACGAGGCCATCGAAAACGCGGTGCGCAGCAACTCCAGTGAACATGAGATACGCGAAGCAGCAGCACCACAAGGACTCCTCACTATGCCGCAGGACGGTGTTCTCAAGGTGCTTCGCGGCATCACCTCATTCGAAGAACTCATCCGGGTGATTGACCTTACAGAAAAGTGAGTCAGCGATTGCTACAATACAAAACGAAATAGCACCGCCGCAACTATGCAGGGGCGCAAAAATATGCTTAGGTAAGGAGAGGTGGGTGCAGAAATAAAACATCCAGCCCAGAAGCCTCTAAGCAACCCGACTGAGAGTGTGTTAAGGATACTGCTCGCAGCCCCCTCATTGTATCCCTAGGGATACAATGAGGGGAAAACCAGCAAGGTCCTCACTCACCATCTCCTTGTCAAAGGCGTGCGTGTTGCTTAGAGACGTCTGAACTGGAAACAAGCTCTTACGCCAGACACAGGCAGTATATTAGCATATATAAAATAAATGTCAAGTACCCCCCGTACAAAGCACAAAAAGACCCTCGGAGACACACCCGTCGGGCGAGAAGCACAGTTTCTGGACCAAACTTTACGCCCGACAACATGGAATGAATACGTCGGGCAAAAGCATATCAAGGACAATGTCGCCATTCTTCTTGCTGCGGCGCGTGGACGCGGGCACGCACCAGAACATCTTCTCTTTCACGGTCCGCCCGGGCTGGGAAAGACTACACTTGCTCACCTCATCGCGCACGAGACGGGTGCGCAGATGCGCGCAACGTCGGGTCCTGCCATCGAACGCGTCGGCGACCTTGCCTCAATTCTCACCAACCTGTCGCCCGGTGACATCCTCTTCATTGACGAGGTGCACCGGCTCAACAAAATTATTGAGGAGGTGCTCTATCCTGCGATGGAGACCGGTGCTTTAGATATCATCATTGGCAAGGGTCCCTCAGCACGCACTATTCAGCTTGAGTTGCCACCATTTACACTCATCGCAGCGACAACACGCATTGCGCTCCTCTCGGGACCATTGCGCTCTCGTTTCTCGGGTGGCACCTTCAAACTCAACTACTATACCGAGGGTGAGATACAAAGTATTCTTGAGCGCTCCGCCCGACTCCTCGGCATTCCGGACGACGGCGAAGCACTTATCGAGATAGCCAAGCGCAGCCGCGCCACACCGCGCACCGCAAACTACCTTTTGAAGCGCGCCCGTGACTTTGCACAAGTTGAAAAACTCCCATTCTCTCGTAAGACCGTCTCTCAAGCACTTGTGCTCTTGGGTGTTGACGATGTTGGACTCTTTCCTTCAGACCGCGTGGTGATTGAGACAATTATTGACAAATTTGACGGCGGACCGGTGGGACTCACCACGCTTGCGTCGGCAACTTCAGACGATGCTGCAACCATCGAAGAGGTGTACGAACCGTATCTGATGCAACTCGGGTTTCTTGAGCGCACGCCGCGTGGGCGCATCGTTACCAAACGCGGCTACAAACACCTCGGCAAGCGTACCCTCAACGCGCAAGAGAAACTTTTATAACAACCATGGCGACTTTTGACGACAACGACAAGCTGCGCACAGAGGCGGAAGAAGACACCCGCGCCGCCAAGGAACGGGAGCGTATTCGCGAGGAGCGCAAAAAGCGTTCGGAGCGGGAACGACTTGAGCGTGAACTTGAGCAGGTAAAGCGTGAATTGGAGCGTGAGGAAAAAACCGTTACGTCCCTAACCGGAGAGCTCAACGAGCTTGAAGACGCGCTTGAAACAGAGAAGCGGGCAAGCGGCGTTGCGGCTCGCCGCGACACGGGCACGGACCGGGACGCGGACGAACTCGAGAAAAAACAAGGGGAACTCTTCAAGCTCAAGAACAAGCAGGGGACCGCGGCAAGCCACCTGAAAACGCTTGAGCGGGAGCTTCCGAAACTCGCCGACCGGGAAAAGGGCGTCGCGGTTCGCGCGGAACGCGAGGAAAAAGAACTCGCGGCCCTACGGGAAACGGAGTCCGCGCTCCTCCGCGACGAGGAAGAAACCAAACAAGCTATCGCCGAGCTCAAGCGGCAGCTTGCCGAACGCGAAATCAATTTGAGAGATCTGGAAACGAAACTCGGGGACGCGCGGAAGAAAGAAAAAGCGCACGAGGAAATACTGCGGCATACGGAGGACGAGCGCGAAACGGGCGAGGATAGCGCGGAACGGAAAGTCGAGACGGAGCGTCTCAAGCATGATATGCAAACGATGGAGGAGACAAAAAAGCGCCTTGAGCGGGAGGTCGCCGAACTCAAGAAAAAAGTCGAGGAGCGGGAGGAAGAGCGACAGGAAGTGGTGCGAGGAGCGGCACGTGCCGATGAGGAGCGCCGCCTGCACATTCGCCAGCGGGAAGAGCGCGAGCGCAAGCTTCAAATTGCGAACCAAAACGTTGTGCGCCTCACAGAACACATCAAAAGACTGGAGAGAAAAATACAAGGAGCAGTATGAAATATATGTGTGCCGCAAGAACTCTTCACATGAGTCGTAGGGCACTGCTTGATATGCGATACGGGATGCGCGATACTAACGCTCATGAGCGGACACTCCAAATGGTCTAAGGTTAAACATAAGAAAGCGGTAACGGATGCAAAGAAGAGCCGCGAGTTCAGTAAACTCGTGCGGCTCATCAAAGCGGAGGCACGGCAGACAGGCGGCGATATAAACAGTCCAAAGTTGAAGGCGGTAGTTGAGAAAGCAAAAGCCGTCAACATGCCCAAAGATAACATTGAACGGGCGGTACGAAGCGCGACCGACACCAGCGGCGAGAGCTATGATGCGGCCACATATGAAGCGTATGGTCCCGGCGGCGCCGCAATGATTATTGAGATACTCACAGACAACCGCAATCGCGCGGCGGCGGAGATAAAACATATTTTTTCCAAGCGCGGACTCGCTATTGCCTCGCCAGGGGCTGCAAGCTGGGTATTTTCCAAAGACGAGCGTGGCGAGTGGCGACCAAAACAAACGCTCACTCTCAATAACCCAGACCGCACGAGTTTGAACGAGCTTATTGAGGAGCTTGAAAACAACGACGATGTACAGAATGTATTCACTAACGCCGCCTAGATATGCGCGTCATCGGCATTGATCCAGGATATGACCGTCTTGGTGTCGCCGTTGTGGAACGGAGGGGCGAGAAAAATCACGTGTTGTTCTCAACTTGTCTTGAGGCGTCGCGCTCGCTTTCTTTCTCCGAGCGCATCAGAACGGGCGCCGCAGGTGTGGCAGACATTGTTACAAAATACCGACCGACCGCGGCGGCGATAGAAAAAACATTTTTTAGCAAAAATCAGAAGACAGCCATCGCCGTCTCCGAAGCGCGCGGTGCAATTCTTTACGTCCTCGCCAACGCGGAGGTGCCGATAACCGAATACACACCGCAGGAGGTAAAAATTGCGGTCACTGGATACGGCAAGAGCGGCAAAGACCATGTCGCTGACATGGTGTCGCGACTCACTGTACTCGACGACGCGACGCGACGCGACGACGAGTTTGACGCCGTGGCAATTGCCCTCACCCACCTGGCAAGTACCAAAGACTTCTCCTAGTGGCTCTGTAGAGCGTTATCCACAGCATGCCGGTGAGACCCTTGACAGGTTTGGTGGGTTTGTTAAAAATATCTGCGTCCGCAAATCAGTATTGCTGATTGGGCGGGCACTAGGTCGCATTTACGTGACTAATCACAGAACTCACACAATGGATCTCGCAAGTTTGGATCTTGATTTCCTCGCAATGTCAGAAGATGAGGAAGACCTCCCCGAAATAGAAGACGGCGAAGAACAGGGGGGTACGAGCGACGACGTAGTCGGCGCGGACGAAGAGGAAGAGGAAATGTAGATCCGGAATCGGAATAAGAAATACCCCACACAATGTGTGGGGTATTTCTTATTCTGGAACAATCCTCACAAACCGTCGTTTGCCGACTTTGAGCGTCAAAGGTTCCTGTATACTATGCGAGTCATCGGTTATTGGGCTGTCAGCATCCGTGTTGTGTATAGCCCTCTGTTTCACAAGCCGCCGAAACTCAGATTTTGACTCCACAACTCCGTTTCCAACAAGAACATTCGCAAGTGTTACCCCCCTCGGCACCCGGAGTTCCTGAATACCCTCCGGAATATTGCCTTCCGAAAACGTTTTAATGAAGTCCTCCTTTGCTCGACGAGTCCCGTCCTCGCCGTGGTACATCCGAACAATCTCTCCGGCAAGAGCCATTTTTGCCTCTTTTGGGTGTAGGGCGAGAATCTCCTCTTGTCGGGGCGCGGAAAAATCCGTACAAACGTCAAGATAGATTGGTACAAGATTGTCGCGCATCGACATAAGCTTTCCGAACATTTGTGTTGGGGTGTCAGTAATGTAGACACAGTTTCCAAACGATTTACTCATCTTTCGGCCATCGGTACCTTCAATGAGACGTGTTGTTAATACGAACTTGTCACGCCCGCCAAATGCCGCTTGAAGATGACGGCCGGCAAGCATGTTGAACTCTTGGTCTGACCCACCAAGCTCAGCGTCTACATCAAGCACAACTGAGTCGTACCCGACCATAAGAGGGTACAGGAACTCATGGAGCCGTATTGGTTTTCCGTCACGCATGCGTCTTTCAAACATGTCACGTTGGAGCATTTGCTGGACAGTAAATTTGCTCGCGAGTGAAACTATCTTTTCGAAATCGACAGTATCGAGCCACTCGTGATTGTAGCGGACCTCAACACGTGAAAAGTCCAAAACCTTCTCGGCTTGTCTCCTATAGCCTTTAAAGTTCTCTCTAACCTCCTCTCGGGAAAGCTGTGTACGTTCGGCGTCTCGGTCAGTTGGATCGCCAATCATCGCTGTAAAACTTCCTACAACAAAAATAATGTGGTGCCCCAATTCGGAGAATTGTTTGAGCTTCCGCAGCGGCACCGTGTGTCCGAGGTGAAGCTTTGCACTGTTTGGGTCAATACCAAAGTAAACCCTAAGCTGTTCGCCGGACGAAAGTTTCTTAAGTGCCAATTCGCGCGGAATGACGTTTTCAACCCCACGAGTAAGCACCTCGCCTATCCTTCTTGGGTCGGTCACCACGTCGTGTTTCCCTCTAAAACCAAACATGTGTTTAGTGTAGCATCCTCTCTGTGGTATCATAACCCCGCGCATGATACACACACGAAGATTCTCACTGCGGCGTTTTATCACCCGCCACACGATTACAACCATCATTGCCCTCGGTATGGTGCTCGCTGGTATGCTCGTACTGTGGGCAGCAACACTTCAAATCCCCGACCTTGACACATTCGAGGAGCGAATCGTCCGGCAGTCAACAAAGATATACGATCGCACCGGCAAAATTCTCCTGTTTGATGTTCATGAGAACGTTCAGCGGACGGTTGTGCCGCTCTCTGATATTGCCCCGGTCATGCGCAACGCAACAGTTGCTATTGAGGATGCCGAATTCTATGAGCACCGTGGCATCAAACCAACCGCCATCATTCGCGCAACACTCGCAAATCTCGCGTCACTCACGTTTGAACAGGGTGGCTCCACCATCACCCAGCAGGTGGTAAAGAATGCCATCTTAACCCAAGACAAAACTATTTCCAGAAAACTCAAAGAGTGGGCGCTTTCACTTAAGTTGGAGCAAGTGCTCTCCAAAGAACAAATACTTGAAATATATCTCAATGAAACGCCGTACGGCGGCAACCTCTATGGTGTGGAGGAGGCAAGCGGGGCATTCTTTGATAAAAGGGCGGGGGATCTCTCACTTGCTGAGTCGGCGTACCTCGCTGCGCTTCCCCAAGCACCAACATATTACTCGCCATACGGAGAAAACCGTGAGGCACTTGAGGAGAGAAAAAACCTTGTCTTGAAACGAATGCTTGAGAACGGCTTCATATCCAAAGAGGAGTATGACGTGGCGGCTGTTGAGCGAGTGATGTTCCAGCCCCGACCAGACCAGCGGCTGAAGGCGCCTCACTTTGTCATGTTCGTCCGTGACTACTTGGAGAAAAAGTATGGGGAGCGAGCCATTGAGGAGAGTGGCTTACGGGTAATTACCACGCTCGACTATTCTCTGGAGGAACAAGCGGAGGAAATCGTAAAGCGACACGCGCTCCAAAACGAGAAGGTGTTTAACGCACAGAACGCGGCTCTTGTCGCTGTTGACCCGAAGACTGGGCAGATACTCACCATGGTTGGTTCACGAGACTATTTTGACACCGAAATTCCTGGGCAGTTCAACGTGACCACAAGTCACCGTCAGCCTGGCTCGGCATTCAAACCGTTTGTATACGCAACAGCACTTAAAAAGGGCTACACCCCCGAGACGGTCGTTTTTGACCTTGAGACACAGTTCTCAACCTCGTGCGCGCCAGACAGCACATCAACAAGCTATCCCTGCTACCGACCACAAAACTACGACTTGGTGACTCGTGGCCCGGTAACATTCCGCAACGCACTTGCCCAGTCCATCAACATACCATCAGTCAAGGTGCTTTACCTCTCCGGACTTGATGCTTCACTCCAGACCGCCCGCGACATGGGTATCACAAGCTTAACTCACCGCGACCAGTATGGGCTCACTCTCGTGCTTGGTGGCGGCGAAGTATCCCCACTTGAAATGGCAAGCGCATACAGTGTGTTCGGAAACGACGGTATACGGAATCATTACACAGCGATTCTTCGAATAGAAGATCGTGCGGGTAATGTTCTTGAGGAGTTCAAACCCAGTCCGACTCGAGCACTCGACGAACAAGTCGCGCGGCAGATTTCTGACATACTTTCTGACAATGACGCTAGGGCGCCGGCGTTCGGCCCTCAAAGCTATCTTTATTTCCCCAACCGCGAAGTCGCGGTCAAAACAGGGACCACAAACGACTACCGTGATGCGTGGATTGTTGGTTACACCCCCTCACTCGCCGTCGCTGCGTGGGCAGGAAACAATGACAACTCACCAATGGAGAAGAAAGTTGCGGGGTTCATCGTCGCCCCGCTTTGGAACGAGTTTATGCAAACAGCTCTTGCAACAACACCGGATGAGTCGTTCAGAAAACCCCGTGCCGAAACGGAAGATTTAAAACCAATCCTCCGTGGTATTTGGAGAGGTGGGGAAGCCTATCCCGTCAACACCAAAACAAGAAGACGTGTAACTGAACAAACCCAGCAAGAGGACCAGAGTGAGGTGATAATACAGAACGTACACTCTATTCTCTATTGGGTTGACAAGGACGACCCGCGAGGACCAGAACCAGTAAACCCAAACAAAGACCCGCAATTCTCTCGTTGGGAGATTCCTGTCCGTGCGTGGGCGGCGGCCAATAGATTGTTTGATCAGGACAATTAGCGGTTCATTGGCATCACGAGGTATGTAAACGTTTTGTCGCCGACGCCCTGTATCACCAGTGGTTTTCCCTCCCCACTGAATTTAAGTGTGGTGCTGTCAGCGGTGAGCGACTGAAAACTATCGGTGATGTATTTATGGTTGAACCCTATTGCGAGTTCCTCTCCAACAAGCGCCGCTTCGACTTTTGTGGTGTTCTCACCAATCTCGGGATTGTTTGTTTCAACAGTAAATTGTTTTTTCTTTGGGGAGATGTTGAAAAGCACCTGATTGAACTTGTTTGAAAAAATAGTTGAGATTTTGAGTGTGTTTACCAGGTCGTCTTTAAGAACCGTCGCCTCTGTCGTAAAACTGGTGGGGATGATCTGTTTGTAGTCGGGAAATGTTGCGTCAATAATGCGAGTGGTGAGATATGTTTCACCGACAATAACCGACAGTTGATTCTCGCTTATTTGGAGTGTTGCGACGTCTCCTGCTTGGTCCAGCGTCCGGACAATTTCAGTAATGTTTTTAAGTGGTATGAGAAGCGGGGAAAACGAGTCGACTCCTTTGACTCTTAGCCGCTTCTCCGCAAGCCTGAATGAGTCTGTTGCTGCAAAAACAACGTCCCCGCGCTCTTCAACAACCAACACGCTTGAGAGCTCTGGCTTCATGCTTGATGGCGATGCCGCATACCACACCGCACGAAGCCCCGAGGCAAGATCTTTTGACGGAAGCGAGATTGTGTTGGTTTGTTTTGGTTTTGGAATGGTTGGAAAGTCTTCGTGTGGGAGTGTTTTAACGCGCGCCACGCTTCGTTCCGTCGCAACCTCCAAAACACCATCTTTCGTGCTAAGTACAACCGACGATGAGTTTGGGTTGTTTGCAAGAAAACTGTTCAATATGTCGCCCGGCACCGCCACCACGCCCTCATTGGTAATTTGTGCTGGGACTTGTATTTCAATACCCAAATCAAGGTTGGTTGCGCGAACGGTAAAGTTTTTCTTCTCGGCAACAAGGAGGACTGCGCGGAGAATGGTAAGACTAAGGTTTTTCCCGGTTACTTTTTCCGCTCGAAAAACCATTTGCTCTAGTGTGTTTTTTGGTAGTGTTACGCGCATGAAACAATAATATAATAATGGTTATTAAGAGAATTTCTGTTTTTTTAGATAAAACATATTACTATTATTAGTGTTGTTGATAGGTGGAAAACCAAAACAAAACCCAACAGTCTTTGTTTTTTCAAGTATATCGGTGCGTAAGCGTGGGATAAAACATCTATGATATTGTTGACAGCTTTTTACCAACTATTAAACTCTCAACTTACACACAAACTATCAACACACACAACAAAACTATTCCACAAAGCTGTCCTCAAAGTAATGCGCGTATCTGATTAATCTCTTGCTCGAGCTCTGTGTCGGTACCCAGCTCCCGTTTTATTTTTTCATATGAGTGGATAACGGTTGTGTGGTCGCGGTTACCAATTTTTTGGCCAATCGCTGGGTAGGGCAGACTGAAGTCCTCACGAAGAATATACATGATAAGCTGGCGCGGCTTCACAACCTCCTTCTTGCGTGTTTTCTTGTACACACTCTCCTCATCAATGTTGTAGAAATCAGCTATTACCCGCACCACGTCTTTAACAGGAATAATACGTCTCGGCCGGAGATTGTTTTTGAGAAGCGTCTTAACCTCACCCAGAGAGAGCTCTCGTTGTTTTAGTTGGCACTGGCACACTAGTGTATTGAGCGCCCCCTCAAGCTCTCGAACATTGCCGTCTATAGTTGCCGCGAGGTGGTCAAGCACCTCGTCGTTGAACGAAAACCCAAGAAGCCCCGACTTCGCCTTAAGAATAGCCACCCGGGACTCCTTGTCGGGGGCTCCAATGTCGACGATCATGCCGGCATTAAATCGTGATTTGAGCCGCTCCTCTAGGTTGGGGATATAGTTTGGATGCTGGTCCGACGAAAAAACAATCTGACGGTTACTGTCGTACAGTGTGTTAAAAAGATGAAACAACTCCTCCTGCATTTTCTCCTTGTGTGAGAGGAACTGAACATCATCCATGATGAACACATCATATTTACGATACTTTTCCTTGAACGCATTAACTTTGTTTGATTGGAGGGCGTTGACAAGCTCCTGACTAAATTTTTCCGATGTGATATAAAAAACCTTTTTGTTGGGATAATTTTTTTTCACGACATTTCCAACTCCTTGGATCAAATGAGTTTTACCATACCCTGTTCTTCCATATACAAATAGCGGGTTGTATGAGGTACCAAGATTTTTGATTACCTGTTGCGCGGCGGCATACGCAAGTTCATTGAACGAGCCAACAACGAACGAGTCGAAAACATAACGTGGATTAAGGTTATCTTCCTTGTTGATGTACAGGTCCTGTAGGGGCAATGCTCCTGGTGTGGGTGGGAGTGTGTGCGTGTCTTCAACCTGGTCATGTTTTCGTCGGGACACAACATACTCAAGCGACCGCACATCACCCACGAACGAACGTAGAGTTTTAAGAAGTAGAGCGTGGTATTTGCTGGAAACCCACTCTTTAACAAATTGGTTGGGAAGTGACAGATATACCACCCCGTCCTCTTGTTTCGATATATATGCGTCCTTGAACCACGTTGTAAAATTAGCTTTTGAGATACCACCCTCAATCTCGGCGAGCGCGAGCACCCACAACTCTTTGTTGTCCATTGATTGTGTTTGTGTCATACCGGACGGTGAGTCAACGTTTTGCATTATATACACCTCACGATTTTACGGAACTTGTACAAAAAGGACATATATGTTAATACTATGTGGGCAACGTGTGGGTAACGAGAGCCCGAAAGTACAACCAAGACACATCTACAAGCGAATAGTCAATAATTGTTGAACGGTTATGAAGCGGACCTACCAACCCAAAAAAAGAAAGCGCAGCAAAACACACGGCTTCAGAGCGCGGCGCTCGTCGCCCGGCGGGTCAAAAACCATTACACGCCGGCGTCGAAAAGGGCGAAGCCGTCTGGCAGCGTAGTGTATGTTGCCGAGAAGCAAGCGCGCAAACTCACAGATAATTTCCCCCACCCTCAAGCGGGGCAATGTGTATAACACCCCCCACCTCATACTGCGCGCGCTTCCAGGCAAGCGCACAGCATCAGCGTTTGTTGTTCCCAAACATCTCAACTGTAGCGCGGTTGAACGGAACACGCTTCGCAGGCGCGGGTATGCGGCGCTTGGCGAGCGTCTTGCAACAGTAGAGACACCGCACACACTCGTGTTCCTTTTTAAACGCGGCGCAAAAACATTGTCGACAAGAGTATTGGGCGATGAAATACAAACCCTCTTGGACAAAGCAACTCCGAAGGAATACAATACACCGTAATGTTTCGCGCTCTCGTTTACACCCCGCTCTATAACGGCCTGGTGTTTTTGATGGACCTACTTCCATGGGCGGACGTGGGAGTTGTGGTGGTTGTGTTCACGGTTGTTGTTCGGCTTGTTCTCTTTCCGCTTGCTCAGCGCGCGGTGAAAACACAAATGGCAATGCGCGCACTGGAGCCGGAACTCAAACGCGTCAAAGAAAAACACACCGACAATAAACAGAAACAGGCGGAGGAGACCATGCGGCTCTATCGGGAGAACAAAGTGAACCCCTTCTCCAGTTTTTTAGTGCTCTTAATACAACTACCGATTATTTTTGGACTGTATTTTATTTTTTTACGCGGGGGGTTACCAAACATTGATACCGACCTTCTCTACTCATTTGTCTCAACGCCGGAGTCGGTTACCATGATGTTTTTGGGTCTCGTTGACCTGTCAAAAAAAAGCCTCATTCTCGCTGTTTTGACGGGAGTGACGCAGTTTGTGCAAGGCCGTCTTGCCGTTCCCATGACCCCGCCTCGGGCGAAGAACGCGTCGCTCAAAGACGATATCACCCGGAGCATGCAGCTCCAGATTAAATACGTCATGCCGGTATTCATTGCTATCATTGCCTACACGCTGCCGTCGGTTATCGCGCTCTACTGGACGACCACCAACCTCTTCACGATCGGACAGGAACTCTTCGTCCGCAGAACACTCAAGAGGTCGACCAGCGCTCCCTAGTCCTCACCTGCAACCGGTTCGAGTTGCACCAACCATAACGACCCATCCCGTTTGTTGACGAATGAAAGTGAGCTACCGTCATCGCTCACGGATGGCGACACCATATCGATGGCCTCGCCGAAGTCGAATAAGTCGGCAATGAGAACTGCGAGTCCGGTCTCAGTGTCTATTTGCCACAGTGAGTCGGAAAGAGAGATGGTGCCACGGTACCATGAATCCGGCATGTCCACAGGGAGCGCATCCGGTACACCACAGTACACAACAGACGATAGAGACGTTCCCCACACACACTTCTCAGGGACCGTGCGAACGGAAAAGTGTTGTGTCACGCCACTATCGAGTATTGTTCGTTTGAGGAACATACCATCATCTGCTGACGCATAGATGACTGCGGTGCCGTCCTGATTTATGTTTGTTGTGAGGCCGCGCAACCCAGCGAGCACTTTTGAGAACGAGCCGCTCTCAAGGGAGAGCAAGAAGAAGTATCCCGGAACGTTCCCGGACGGCTTTGTCGTCATGCCGATTACTTCGCTCCCTCCCCACTGCGGCAACCACTCACGCAGCAGCGAGGTAAACACCGATCTCACCGTGCCGTCAAGCAGTGTAATGTTACCCAGACTTCCGTCAGGAGTTCCAGTGAGGGAGAATACACCGCCCTCGGGGTTTGCGGCAACAGCGAGGAGGTTTGGCGGCAGAAAGTCGCCCGTGAGAAGCCCTCCTGTGCTGGTTCCCGCCGGTTCATGAACATTTCCCACAAACGTTTCAACGACGTTGGTGTCCTCCTCAAGATACTGCACAAACAGCCGGAGGGGGTCGATCCATACGGCGTTCTGTATTCGCGGGACGGTAGTGTTACTGACCGGAACTATCACTGTCGATGTCGCATACGCATCAAAGATGTGCCCGGTTGCTCGGTCGATGTAGCGGAGCACCAACTTTCCATTCCGTTCGGTAAACACCGCCGCGGCGACCGGATCGGGCACCACCTGTCTCACGGGCGGGACAAATACCCCACCAGCATTGGTTGTTGTGCCGCCTTCGTCGGCATCGGTGTCGGTCTCTGCCTCGCCACCGAACAAGCCGAGCGGAAAGAACGTTCTGCCACTGTCTTCTGTAGAAGACGCAGTCTGTTCCCCATCATCACTTGTGGTGTAGAAGAAGATATACCACCCGACAGCTGCTGCTGCGGCGAGGAGAACTATGAAGATGGTGACAAATGTTTTTTTCATAAAAACCTCACCCCGCATTACCTTCCGGAAATCTGACATGGTTGCCCGTAACAAATATGCCAATGCATTGACTCTTTTAAGTACTCATTGTTGCCGTGTTTGTAAATTATCCCAGCCGATGTATCTTCCGAACTGTCGGCATTGAACATTACCCATGAGTTAAAGTTACCGTTGTTGTCGTCCACATCGACGAATGGTATGCCCGGACCGTGGGTTAGGTGACCTATTGTCTCAGCACCACCCGTGACAATGATGGCACCACACCCGTTATTGTCAGTTCCGTGACCAATGACCACGTCGCACGCATTTTTTGCTCCGATGAGACCACCAATTGCCTGTTGTGGTAGACCTGCGAGGTCGGCACAGGGACGAGTACCAGCGTTGCACGGGGCGACAACACCAATACCCTCACCGAGCAGTCGTTCGCGTAGCTCAGCTTCTAGTGGTGTTGGGGGTAGCCCGCCCCCTGGGGCACCCGGTGGTGGAACCTGTCTCCCTACTTGATCGGTGACACGCTGGAGTGTGTTGACAATATCAAACCGCACAAGGGCGGGGTTGATGGTTTGGAGCAGGAGGAACGCGCCGAGCGCGAGGAGTAGTCCCCAGAGCGCGTCCTGAATCTTTTCCCGACCAGCGTCCTTCTTGAATATGCTTTCCGAGCCCATATATTCCACACCGCCGATGACTATCATGAGCACCGCTAAGCCGGTTGCAATGCCAAGCGCGAGCTTGAAGATTCCGTCGAGGTAGCTGCCGAGATTCGGGGCTTGTTCGCCAGCGCTCCCGATGCCCGGCAAGCTCTCCAGAAGTATTACGTTGGTGTTGCCTTGTTCTTCGGCAACGGTAATGAGGGGTGTAGCGGCCGGTGTCACAAGCAGCAGTAGAACGGCGAGTATGGTGAAAAAATGTTTCATGTCAGAATTCTATGGTAAAGGATGCCCGAGCCCTCTGGAGGATAGTTCGCGGGTTGGTAACGTCAAGCGCCACTGACGCGGTGCCGGCATCTTCCCCCTTGTGCAATGTTATCTGCGGATTTTCCCCGGCGCGAGTGCCGTTGATGCGCCACGAGTAGACAAAGGCGTCCCGGTCAGGCCCGGAAAAGAAGAACGGATAGGCGCCGAAGGTTATCTCGTCGCGATTGAGCACCATGTCTTCTGAGAACGTGTGCTCAAAGAGTGTGCCGAGGAGTGGGCTATGCTCGTAGAAGAGCACCAAGGGGTCCGTGGTCGGGATCTGAACGACGCCCGCGGCGCGTATGGGTCCATCCTTGCTATCGCGAATTTCCACCGCTACCCTCACCGGCCCGCCCAAGATGCCGCCGGTGCGGTCGAGTGTCCGTCTCCCAAGCCCGGACAAACTTCCAAGCACCACCCCATCGGCTTTCCAGGTGTAGAACAATGCATCGGGGTTACCGAACTGAGTGTCCGGTACAGCGACGATGTGCACATCCCCCCCGTCCGGATACAAGGCCTTGCCTTTATACAGGGGTGGCGTGTATGCATTTGTCTCCCACAAAAGGTCAACGCCGGCAGGCAAGACAGTGACCGTCTGGACCGGAGCCTGCGAGTTTGCAGGCAACGGATAGGATATAACGAAAAGAAGCAGAATGACGAGGGCATATACACAATGTTTCTTACAAACTATCATGATTCGTTCGGTTGAGGAATAATCCCGTCAATGGTTCCTGTTGGCTGTTTCCGAGAACGTATGTCTCGGATGTTTGCAAGCCGACCGCGCGCCTCGCGGTTGTGTTCAGTGCTCTGGGTGATTCGCCTCGCGGTCTTGCGCACCGCTGACTTCCCTCCCCGGAGCGGCGCTTTCCCGGAGCCGCCGGGTTTCGGGAGCGCGATGCCGGTCTTCTCTTCGAGTTTGGTGAACAACAACTGTGCGCCGACAAACGCAATCCATGTGGGGATGGCACTGATTGCGGGGATAAATTCAATGAGGGATGTCGTCCCTGTTGTGACAAGTCGTTTAGGGTTTGTAAAACCGATACTCACTCCATGCAGTTTAAACCACATCCAGAAATGGAGCCATGCGACCGGCACTATCACCACGTTTACGATAGGAATGAAACTCGCGAGGTCGTAGAGACCGGCAACACAAAACATGAGCGCCCATGTCGTATTCGGTACCCGATAGTTTGTGCTGGTGTCAGGCATAGTTATCTATGGCGCCGCCGGTGCTTCAAGCGGCTGTCGACTTATGCCGCCTTGCTCCGCCCGCGCTTTTCTGATGGCGAGGATCTGCGACGGGTCGGAAGTGATTATCTGGTCTTCGGTATATGAGGCGATGATTTTAATGGCGACGTGTTTGAGCCCCGCGAAGAAAATCCCTTCACCAGTATTTGACTCAAGCAGAAGATACTTTTCCTCATCGGTGAGATTGAATGTCCGCTGCACCTGGTCTATGGATGTCGGCGACTGTTTGAGAAGAAGTTGGAGGGCAGAGTTGGTAATGATGGGAAGTCCATAGGGAGAGTTCAGAAAGTCACTTACGTCTTGGGTGATGGTAGCGAGCCCCACGTTATACTTACGTCCGCGCTTGGCAAGACCAAAAAGAAAAGATGCTGTGTCCTCCGACTGCATCATCCAGTGTGCCTCGTCCACAACCACGAGTTGTTTGCGAAGATCGCGACGCACCGTATTCCAGATGAAGTGTGTAACAATGTACATTGCGACAGGCTTGAGCTCGTCCTCCATGTCGCGCAACGAAAAGACAATGAAGCGCTTGTTAATATCTACGTTTGTCGGACGATTAATGAAGCCAGCCCATGTGCCGCGGGTGTATTTTGACAGCCGCTGAGCGAGCGACTCACCACCCTCCATACCGGAGAGCACGAGCTCAAAATCAGAGAGCAAAGGCGGTTCAATACCAGTAAAATCATTCTCGCCAGTGATGTCCTTTAAGGCGTAGGTTTCTGTAATCGCGCGGTCAATCATGGAGTCCTCCTCGGGTGAGAGTCCGCCGAGCATAATGCGAAAGAGCCCGACTAGGGTTACGATATGCGAACGAAGGATGTTCGTAGGGTCTTCATCGGCGGTAACTGGCGGGAGATCAAACGGGTTGATGTGGTGGTCACCGGCGATCGAGATATTGAAGTGCCTGCCGCCGGCGGCTTCCGCCATGTACTCATATTCGCGCTCCGGGTCAATCACGATAACACTCGTGTCGAACATGAGCGAACGGAGCACCTCAAGCTTCGTTGTGTATGACTTGCCAGCGCCGGAGGTCGCAAAGATGACCGAGTTGTAGTTTGGGAGCGAGAATCGGTCAAAGAGGACCAAACTGGAGTTGTGTCGATTGATGCCGTAAAGAATTCCTTTGTCCGAGGTGAGGTCAAAGGAGACGAATGGGAAGAGTGAGGAGAGTGGAGAGGTGTTGAGTTTGGAGTATACTTTGAGTTCATCTTTTGCGATCGGGAGCACGCTCTGGAACCCCTGTTCTTGCTGGAAAAGTGCCGGCCGGATGTAGATCAGTTTCGACTCAAGTATTGATTTAATCTGAGACTCCACTTTATCCAATTCGTCATCACTTGACCCATAGATGGCTATGTAGAGTCCAACATCAAAAAGTTTCTCGGTTGCTTGTTGGAGCTGATCGCGCAGGTTCTCAAGGTCTTGGTATGCAGTGTCGAGCATCGGATCGCGCACCAGCCCTTTCTCTTCACGGATGTTGATTTGACTCTGCACCTCGGCAACTTTTTTTCTGAACTCCTTGAGAACACGTGAGGTTTCCACTGGCTGTATCACAATTGATATATCGAAAACACGATCGAGATTAATGATAGGCGAGAACCAGTTATCCGAGAGAAACCGCGGATAGGATATGACAAAGAATGACCGGACGATTTTTTCACCCAGGTCCAGCTGACGGGGTGAGATTTTGAGCGCCGGGGGCGCAATGATGTCGCGAAGCTCAAGCACACCCGCCTCATAGATGTCTTTTGGGAGGATTGGTGCGATGTCGGACCGCCTTTCTTTTTTCTTTAGAAAATCAAAAAGTGCCATGATTATTGTTGTGTTCCCGGAGGAATGGGTTTTCCCAACTCGCCCGGGTTGAAGATTTTGTAGTAGAGCTCAACCAGCTCCTCGGTACCGAGCCGCACAACGCGGATACCCGCGCCGCCGAGTCCCTGCTCTACAACGCTTAGCCGTTGTTCCAACTGGCTCCGGCTTTCTTCAAACGCCTCAATGCGGTTTTGCGCTCCCGTCTTTTTGTCACCGCCGCGCACTTTTCCAAAAATACCCTTGACACCCTCGGTTCCCTTGATGGTTGCGGCGCTGTAGGGAACGACGACGAAGAACCGTTTGGACATGATATTCACGTTCTCCACGAAACGTTTTATAAACTCAATGTATTCGCGCGTCTGGATTTTCATAAGGTCGCTGGTTTGTGCAACGTAGCGCTCCTCAAGCAGTGCGATATAGGGGCGAATATCTAGGTCGCGTGACTCAACAAAAATCTGAATCGGGAACTCAAGAGAGTTGAGGAAATTCTGGAATTGCAAGACAATAGCCTCCTGCTCGTCCTGTGACTTAAGCGCGAAGTTTAAGGATGATGCGAGGAGCACTGCTCGCATGGATCTGTCCTTGAGCACCACAACACCCGAGCGTATCTCCTGAATAGGCACGAAATCCTGGGATGATTTTGCTTTTGCCTGAGCCATGCATCCTATTGTACCTTACTTTTGTTCATTCGTTTGGTCGTGTACGTCCAAACTCCATGCTAAATCTTTTAGTTTGCTATCTGAGAGTTTGGGAACGTAGAGCGCATCTTGTGTCGCCGCCCCGACCTTGCCCGCGTCTGGTTTTTTGGGTTCTTTCTTCCAAATGTAGAGACGGCTTGTAGTGAAATACTGGAAAAAAGCCGCGAGAACGTCAATGAACGGCTTGTTGTTGTATTTATAAAATGCAAGCGCGATGGCAAGACCTGCGGCAACGGCCATCAAAGGAAGCGCGATGAGTACGGGCAGGAAGGTGTAGAGCAGGAACGCGAGTCCCGCGCCGCCAGCGAGATAAACGAATTGTTTGAAGGTCAGAGGACCGATGACCTTGTCCTCTACCTCAATAAATTGTGGCACCTGGAATCTCATACTTCGCATGCGAAGTATGAGATTCCAGGAAGTTCAAATGTCAAATGACAAATGTTAAACGATGTGTTCATACCTCATGAATTCAACTTTGTATTAGAAATAATCGTTGAGAATATCTTAACAAACTCTTCTGCCTCTTGATAAAAATATCGACACTCTTGTTTCTTATCCTGATTGGCTCGAGCGATAACCCGCATCCAGTACATTGTTTCTTTCGCTTCCTTTCGAGAAATACCTATCTTGTGTACAAAATCCCTTTTTGATTCGGCGACATCGGCTTCCATATAGTTTGCTCCGATACTTGTTCCTGATTTTGTCGCTTGGTATACCAGCGGTCGGTTTATGGTATCCCGGGACAGTGTTTTCAAGAAAGTTATAAGATTCTCTGAGAATTGTGCTGTGCGTTCTGCCAAATCATATTCTTTCCCTGTGTGTTTTTGGATTTTGTCATTTGACATTTGGATTTATCGAATGATTTTACCGTACAAAATCATTCGATGGGTTCCCGGTACGGATCTTGCGCGGCGGGTGGTGCATGAGGCACATCTCTATCCAGGGCAACACGGTGCTTCTCTGTCTCAGTGTGCACGGCCCCTTTGAGTTTTGCTTCAACTATGTCGCGCGGCATTGTGCGCTCGACGCCCGGGGCTGATGTTGTGGTCCTGGATGTGGGTGCGAATCCCGGTTCTTTCAGGGATGTTTCCGGCAGTGGAGTGTCAGCTTGTGTACGTTCCAATGTTTGCTCCTCGTGTTGTTCCCGGCTTTCTTCATCCCAGAGTTGTTTGAGCGACTCGCGTATAGGAGTGAAAATGAGGCGGTTGACGTCGTTGGTGACTGCCGCGGCGGACTCCGGAGAGAATTTTGCGTGTCGCTCCAGGTTACGCCCGAAATCCTCCAGGGGCTCTACGCCGAGAAGCGCGAGCATGGTTTCGTTTTCCAGTGTTTTACTTTCGTCAACGCGCAGGTGGTTTTTCTGCGCAATTTCAAGAAAGTGCGTGTCAAGTTGTGAGTCGCTGATTGCGCGCTTTAGATCTGCCGGAAGCATGGAGAGCCGTTCGGCAATGATGCGCTCAAATTCGATGTCGCTTATTGGTTGTGTGTTATTTATTTTCATCTGGTTTTGGTTCTTCTTTGGGTTTTTCATCTGGTTTTTCTTTCTCTTCACCCTTCAAAATTTTCTCAACTGCCTCTTTAATTTGTGCCTCCGGCGTCTTGCCGCGGAGAGCTTCTCTTGCGTTATCGCGCTGTGCCCGTCCCGAGAGGGTCAGGCGGCTCGCGCCGAGATCGCGCTCCGAGGAGAGGCGTTTCTGGAGCTTTTCCATCACCGCGCGCTCGGCCTGGACCGTGCGGTACTCGCGGTACGCGAGCGCATACTCTTTTTTCTCGACATTAACGGACTGGTCGAGTGCCGCCTGCAGTTCGACCACCCGCGCCGTGTCTCCCTTCTGCTGCGCCGCAACGAGCTTATTCACCAGGTTGTCGATATTCCCTCGGATAGTGCCCGCTTCTTGCGAGGTGACGGTTCGTGCGGCATCGACAAGCCGTTTTTCGCTCCCCTGCTCCCACTTGTACTTCTCTCGTTCTTGCTCCAGCTTCAGGCGTGCGCGAAGAACGTTGTTTTCTAGGGCCAGACGCTTGGGGCTGGTGGTTTGCGTTTGGGCGAGAAGTCTCTTCTGTTCCGCCAGCTCTGCCTTGGCTCTTCTTACGGGCTCGCGGCGGGCGCGCTCCACGGCTGCCGCGTCAGAAAGCTTCTTCTCCTCATCCAGCCGCTTTCGCCGGTCCTTGAGAAGCTTCTCATAGCCGCCACGCTTCGCCTGCCCCATCTGAATGCCCGGTATGCCGAACGTACTCCGCGCGTCAAAGCTCGCCTTTTGGGTCCAGTCGCCAGTTCTCAAAAGACCGCGACCGAGCATTCGTGCGGCAACATTTTGAGAGCCGGCGAGATTACCGGCAAATTTCGATTCCCGGAGTGCTGCGCCCGCCAGCCCGAAAGTCCTGCGTCCGACCGCAGCAACAGTGCCGAACGTCGCCTTCCCGGCCATCTTGGTCGCCCAGTCCACGGCGCCCTTGGCGCTCTTGGACGCCATTGTTTTCGCGATGATGATTGCCGCGACGAGGAAGCCGATGACGATGATGAAGTTGAACGCGATGACGATGAGATCCGCCCCCTTGAACGCCTCCGCGAGGTTGCCGAGGTCGGGTTTGTTGATTTTTTCAACGAACGTCGGGTTGCTGATGATGATGTAGGAGAGCGATGCGAGGAGCATGAAAACGGGCGCCCAGATTACCTGGTCCCAGAGGGGCGTCCACCACTTGCGTGACCACTCGCTTCCCTTAGGGAGAATGAGACCGAGAAACATCACTGGCGAGGTGACGAGGAGGATGACAAGAATCACAAAGCGTATTTCAAGAAGAATCCCGACGGCGAGGAACACGAACGCCGCAATGAGAAGGAAGATGGTCACGAAGAGCTGTCGCACGACGAGCGAAATATCGGCGAAGTCAACTGCCTCGGCGGAGAAGAGAGTAACAAGCCGGAGGTGTTGCATGAACGCGGCGGAGAAGCCGATGAGGTTGATGTTGCCTATGTTGACTTCGGTTTCGGATGGCGTCGAGGTGCCGGTATTTACGCGAGCGGAGGCGCCGCCCGCCGCTGCCGCGATGGGTTTGTAGAATTCGTAAGTGAGGATGTTTGATGCGTCAATGATGACGCGGGTAAAGAAGAACGAAAAGTTGATGAGGAGTGCTGCAACGATGATACTGGCGAGCATTTTCTTGCCGCCGAAACGTTCCACACGGAGAATAATCGTGATTGCAAGGAAGAGGAGGATGAAAATGAAGAGCGCATTCATCACGTCGCGGATGAGTTCCCACGCGATGGTGATGCTTCCAATGCTCCGTATGAAATCCGCCGCGTGAACGACAGTGATATTGATGGCGATATTGAGCACGACCCCCGCGATGCCGAGGAGTCCTGCGGCGAACGTGACGAGTATGGCGGCGACCACGTTCAGAATAGGACTAGTAGCTGCCTGTATCACCTTTCCGGCAGAGTCTTTAATTTCCTCAATCGGGTTTGGGTTTAGGCACCTAAATATACTATTCCCATGAATGTCGTATGATGGCCCGGCGCAGAGAACTGGATCCGGACAGGTTGCGACACATTCATTGTAGGTAGGGTAATTTTGTGCCTCAGCGTGGGGCACGGGCAACATGAAAGACGGCACATACGCCGCGAGGAGAGTCGCCGCCACAATAAGGGCGAGTATGTACCCTTTGTTGCTGCGGGGACGCTTCTTCTGTGATTGATTGTGTTGCATTACTCGTACTATGTCTACGGAAGCTCGTCTCTCGGGGGAATGTTTCCGCCGCCTGGAAACTCGTCGGGGTCCCCTGGTGTCTCCGGCTCAAAGAGAGACACCGATTTGCACGACGACGGTGTGTCGCCTATGCTCACAAAACTCACGCGGAGATCTTTGTATTCCCATCCGTATGACGGCACCTCGACGGGGTTCGGGCCGTCACTCGGGAAACTGAAGTCCATAATGAACCGCTTCCTCCCGACGTTGATACCCGGCACGTCGGGTGTACTTGTGAGACCAAGCACGCGCCGCCCTGTGTCGCTCTCGGTCACCGTCAGCTGGATATTCTCTCCCGCCGCGTCGTAGACGTAGTTGAAGTGATATGTAGTGCCGACCTGGAGCGGGGTGCGGGATTCCACTTTTGGTTTTGCCGTGTGCATCTGGCCGACGCCGTGCACGAGCCGCGTGGCGTTTGACGAGGGCGCGTGGGTAATCGTGTAGCCATAAAGGTCACGGTTGCCGCCGCGGGCGAGCCAGAAGATGTTGTAGCGCGCGCTGTTTACAGATGGGTGCCAGCCGCCGGGTGTCACGTCAAGGTCAACTTCAATGCGGTCGTAGGAAACGTTTGCCGGAAGCGGCAGGCTAGCGCGGCCCCATTCGTTGCTCGTAGCGCCCTCCGATGGGTTGAAGAAAGTGCCGTTTGCGGCAAAACAGGTAGAGGGTCCGGGCGGCCCCGGCGGCTGGTCGTCGCTGGGCGTCGTTGGTCCCCCACCCCCGGGAATATCGGGAATTTCAATGTCGGGAAATTCATGCGTGAAGTCATTTCTGTTGTATCCGGCAAGACCCTTATCGCCTGTGAGTACGTCGTTGAGGAAGTAGGCAATGAGTGCATTTAGAATCTCGTTGATTTCATCAGCCATCTCTATACGGCGTGTTCCTGAGCCGAGGGAGAAGTTCACCTGTTCCTCAATGACCGAACCGGGAGTTGCTGTTTTTGAGGGATCGCAGAAACGTTCTATGCTACCCGGTGCGGGCGACCCGGCGTCCGGTATGGGAACGGTTGTGGTAGCACCCGGATTGTTCGGATCCGGGACAACCGAATAGCAATCCTGTGTTTTCCACGAGAGGAATCCTCTCCCCGCCTGAAGCTCTTCTCGTCTGGTTCCGACAGCGGCAGTGATGCGCGAGTTGAGTTCCTGCTCTGCTTCAACATACGCGCCATAGGGGTTGTTCTTGGGAATCTGCGTGAGTTGGAACCATCCTGCCCAGCTGCCCTGCGCGAAGTCGCCGTTCACGAAGTCGTCAACGTTGTCTATCACGTCGCTCAGAGAACACTTGAATTGTTCCGGTCGGCGGTAGTTGTTGATAAGCGCAAGCTGAATTTGCGCCTTGAACGGTGAGCAGAGAAACTCCAGGTCGGTTCCGACAAACTCCCCGACGGTGTTGTCGACAATATTTCTGTAGAACGTATTGAGGTTGGTGACGAATACCGGGTTGCCGTCAAATCCTCCTTGAATCCACGTGATGATGCTATCGGTTATTTGGTCAATGATGACGTTAATGACCTGATAGACCATACAATCAAGAAAAAGGTCTTTGAATTGTAGCCCGGTGTCGCCTACAGGGACGCTGAAGCCGAGGACGGCGAGCAACTGCTGGAAGCCATAGACAAGACCGGCAACGGCCGCGCAGGCGGCAACCCCCTTCTCTCCAACCTCAATGATGTCGTTTTCGCTGACTCCGCCAAATTGAGCATACGTTTCCTGCGGAGAGAAAGCTGGAGAGAGACTCGTACCCAGCATTGCGAGCGCAAGTATTACAACGACTGATTTTTTGAGAGCGGGTCTCATGTGTTATTGTTGAGCAGCATAAATGAGTCGCGCCCCGTCCTCCGACTGAGCAAATGTGATGTCATGCTCTATCAAATATGCTGCGATTGCCTGAAGCGACGAAGCCATAGTATCCGTTCCTGCACGATATCGGGTAATAGTAAGGAGTGTCTGTATGGGGTCACTTGTAAGTTTGGAGAACCCGATGAGACCATCATGAATGTCAACAAGCGCATTCAAGAGTATCACGTGTACTGACACCAATGACTCGGGGACGGGTATTGCCCGAAGAGTCGCAATCCGTGACATGTATGCAACAATGACCGACTCGAGTGATTTCATAGATGCTGGGTCGCCGGTTTGAGCAAATTGCATGAGCGCCAAAATTTCGTTATTGTTTTCCGTTGCTTTTCCTTTGAAAACACCGCCCACATTGTTGCCGTACGCGTGTAGGGAAGTATCTGTTTCGGGAACACCGACAACATCATCCCACGTATACGTTGCTGAAATTTTCGTTGCATCTGAGCCTTGAAGCCGAAGCAGATTTGGAAGGATGAGTTGTGCGGCGGCCTCACTGGTAACTATCCCACCCTGGCCCCCAGACTCGAGGTACTGGGTGAATATTGAGCGAGCAAGGCGCTCCGTCTCAGAGAGGTCTGTAGTGCTCTGCGTTGAGGATGCAATTACCGCTTCGTCGATTGCGTCATCTGGTCCTGCAAGTAGGGGATTTCTCCTTTCCGCAACCTCTTCACCATCAGGTGTGCCGTCTCCGTCGCTGTCGGGGTTCTCTGGATCAGTTTGCCAGAGGGTTTCTTCCCAGTCTTTGAGGGCGTCTGTGTCGCTATCCTTAGCAATGAGTGCTGCTTGCATAGCACGGGCTGTGGTGAGAGAGCCTGTCTCACGTTGGGGAGTAGTGGTGGCGTGGGGCGCGTACATATACGCTACTCCTACGAGGAGACTAGTAACGAGAAGTGATCCTAGTGTCCAGATAAATTGTGTGCTCGGAAGCCAGCGGGCGCGCTCGTTCATTGTTTTGATTATAGAACAGAAATGGTTTGTTGTTGAGGCATAGAAAGTGTACAAAACAATGTTTTCCTATAGCACGGGATCGTTCCTAAAGGTATACTAACTGTATGGTGTATTATTCTCAGGTATCGAGGCGCTCTACGCTTCTCTCTCTAGGGACACTTGTTGTTATCATGGTTCTTCCGATGATAGGAAGCGCACAGACAGCACTATTTCCCAGAAATCTTGGTGTCGGGAGTCAAGGTTCTGATGTTATCCTTCTCCAGCGGACGCTGAATCAGGATCCCACAACCAGAGTTTCGGCTTCTGGACCGGGTTCTCCGGGGTCTGAAACTGCCTATTTTGGAGCACAAACAGAGGCTGCAGTTCGGCGTTTCCAATCAAAGTACGCAGATACAGTACTTGCACCAATTGGTCTTTCAGCCCCCACCGGCTATGTAGGGTCAAACACGCGCATGGAGCTAGAGAGGCTGTATGAAGGAGGACAGAGCTTTGTTAAGGATACGACGCCGTCTATTTCTAACCTCCCGGCATTGATACAGGAGGTTACGCAAAGATCAACACCCACCCAACCCCCGTCGCTGTATCAGCAGACGGACCCGCATACACTGCCGGTTAAAGTTTTTTCTGTCACTCCAACTTCCGGAGGCGAAGGAACGGAAGTTACTCTACACGGTCAGGGATTTCTTGAAGAAGGAAACAGTGTGCACGCAGGCTTTGCCTTCCTAACTGACATTCCGTCTCCTGATGGAAAGAGGATTACATTTACCGTAGAGAGTCCGTTTCCCAATGACCTGATTTTTCCCGAAGAAGTCCGTCAACTTGTCCCGAATCTCGGCTACGGATTTGCCGTTGAAAACACAAATGGTAAAAGCAACATTGTGCAATTTATGTTTATTCCAAATATTCAATGAAGTTTAAATTTTTGAAAAAAAAAATTCATCCGCTTATAACATATCCGGTGCTGGTTATTTTCTCTATCATACTTGTTTTTGTGCCGACATTCCTGTACGTGTCATCGCCGAGTTTTGCTCAGGGAGTGTTTGTTCCGTTTGAAGGAAGGATTACAAACGTGGATTATTACAGCTGTGTTTGCGGACTCTCCGTCTTACTTACCGTGGAGCCGACAACAGAAGTACAATCAGCCAAACAGGAACGCCAACTGTTATTTTTCTACGGACCGCAGGCGCTTGAAGAACTTGGCTTTGACTTTGGCTTCGTTCCAATTCCGCGGGTTTTTGTGTTTTATCTCATCTGGTATGCAGGACCGCAAAAATTGTTGGGACTCTACACCAATGCCCGTCTTCCGTGTGTTGCGTATGCGGGAACGTCATGCACGGTGTCTGGTTATTACCCGGCGATCTGGTTTGTCGGTACGTCAGTATATTGATTCTTCGCCTCTCTCCGCGAGAGCGCGCCACGCCGAAAGCGGCACGTCCTCCGCCCGAACAGTGTTCGACAGGGTCGCGAAGGTAAACATACTTTCAATGAGATGTTTATCATACCCTGCATGTTTAAAGTTGTAAGCAAGCCGTTTGCGTTTATGCGCAAATCCTTTTTTCACCAGGTTAAAAAACGTTGTCTCCGCGATTCCATTGGTGACAAAAAAATCACGGGAGATGTTTGCAATTAATAAAAGTGCTGAGTCTACTTTGGGCGGAGGGTTAAAGAGAGATGCTTTTACGGTACGCACGTATCGAGGTGTGCCATATGCTTTGACAGAAATTGAGAGTACGCTTTCTTTTCCATTTTTGGCAATAATTCGTTCCGCAACTTCTTTCTGCACAAGAAGGGTCATAGAGTCCGGTTGATGTTTGTTGGTGAGGAAGTGTTCCAGTATCGCTCCGGTAATATAGTATGGAATGTTCGCAACCAGTTTGTAGTATGTGGCCTGCCCCGACCGAAACGTCGGGGCGAGTAGTGAGTAGTTGGAAGGATTAAAACGAAGCACATCACTCTGGACAAGAGTGAGTTTCTGTTCCCGGATTTCTTTGGCGAAACGGATTTTGAGGAAGGTGACGAGTTCGGGGTCTTTTTCAACAGCTACGACATGCCCCGCGTGCGCAAGAAGCGCCTCGGTGAGGATGCCCCTCCCCGGACCAATCTCTAAAACGGCTTCATGCGGCTCTATTTTAGCGGCTCGGACAATACTTGCCGCGATCCCTTTTGACGTCAGAAAATGCTGCCCGAGTGACTTTTTTGCCCGCATAGCACCAATAAGATGAAATTTTGGTTAAGATGTCAAGTTTTTACCTGTCCACCAAGGACACTTGACGAGATTTTTGCCATTGCTAGAATGAACTCGTTCGGCAATACCGTCTGGTTTTATGGCTCTATGGAGCCATTTTGATTCTCTACGGCTTGCAGTACCTGTCGGAAAGGAGAGAAGGTTCACTGGTACACCACCTTATCTTACTTTTCCGGCTGGTACGGGGGAGAACCCGTTACTACCTAACCCTCGGCATATAATACCTCGCCAGCAGGATCCCGACTCTTTATTCCTCTGGGTCCGGAATAGGAACACATACCTAGAGACTGGCTCCTCACGCGCCCTCTTGGCGATAGTGGTGGCGGCTTTGCTCTTGATTCCGTACGCCCTGGTGCGTACGGGATGGTTTGTTAGGGATGCTCGGGCGTCTACGGAGGACAGCATTCCCAGGGATCTCAATTCTCAGACGCTCCCACTCCCCCGCGCTCCCCAAAACCCCGGCGGTTTTCTTCTTGCCCGTGGCGGCGGCGACATCACCACTGTGGGGAACGCGCTTCTTGCCCAGTCGGGTCCCTCGGGGACTATCGCCGATATTGAAACGAATGAGGTGAAAAATGGACAGATTAGTGTCTATGTCGTACGCGAGGGTGATACGCTCTCACAGATTGCTGAGATGTTTAGTGTATCAACAAACACCATCCGTTGGGCGAATGACATCAACAAGGACACTGCAATCCAGCCGGGCGACACACTCATTATTCTTCCTGTGAGCGGGGTTAAGCACACGGTGGCGAAAGGCGATACACTACAGAGCATTGCCAAGAAGTACGGCGGCGATTTGGAAGAAATTTTGAACTACAATGGACTTTCGGCGGGTACGGAGCTTGCAGTAGGTGACGTGGTGGTCATCCCCGATGGTGAAATTGCCGCTCCGAAACCTTCAGCGAGCCCGTCAAGTTCACGCGCTCGCATTACCGGAGGTGGTGGTCCTACGTATGCAGGTTACTACATGCGCCCAATTACCGGCGGCACCCGCTCGCAAGGGCTTCACGGCTATAACGGCATTGATCTTGCCACATACGCCGGCGCCGAGATTTACGCGTCTGCCGCTGGGGATGTCATTATCAGTAAAAATGGCGGATGGAACGGCGGCTACGGAAGCTATGTGGTTGTTCGTCACGACAACGGCACGCAAACGTTGTATGCGCACAACAGCAATAACATCGTCGGTGTCGGTCAGCGTGTGGTACAGGGGCAGGTTATCGGCTATGTCGGCGCGACGGGACGCGCGACGGGAGCCCACGTGCACTTTGAGGTTCGCGGCGCAGCGAATCCGTTCTGAAATGAGCGCTTAGGTATTGGGCTCTGGGCTCTAGCGGAAAAGCTAACGCCTAGTGCCTAGCGCCTAATGGGCTAGGGGGTCTAGATAACCCGAGATAACAGAACCAAACACCCGCCGTGGAGGCGGGTGTTTGGTTTCTTCCTTTCCTACAACTCATATGTTTCAACAAGGTACTGCGCAAGAATTTCCCCCGGGAGCCCCTCTCCCTCTGTCCAGAATTCTGCCGGAGCGGTGCTCTTATCAGCTGATATGGCGACACCAACTGATGCAAGGAGCTCCACATCGTTCACGCGATCACCTATAGCAAGCGTCTCTTCGGGAGTCACTCCTATGTGCTTCATAAGTTTTTGGAGACCGGCGGCCTTTGACACGTCTCTCCGTTGAATATCAAACGCTTCGCCATTCCACATTGTCTTGAGTTCATGGCGCTCGTCATGGCGCTCCACAATATCGTACATTTCAGGTAGTTCCCGTTCAGCATGCACACTTACGATAAGTTGTTTTGGCTCAATACCCTTGATGGGAAGTGTGCGGGCATCTCTTCGTATGGCCGCGAGCATCCCGAAGTATGTCTCACTATATGCGAAGTGTTGCACAATGCGTCCCCCGATGAGCGAGAGGTTTCCGTTTTCTGCCTGCAGGATTGTGCCATCGCCGAGGAGTGTGCCGTACATGGTTTCAAGGTGGAGGAGCGAGCGTCCGGACGCAATGACAATCATGACGCGCTTTCGGAGACGCGCGAGAAGCTCAACAAGTTTGCGATTTACCATAAACGCACGAATGGTGAGGTCAATATGCTCAGAAGAAACGTGTTCCCGAATCTCGGTACCGCGCGGTACCGATACGCCGTCGGAATCAAACACAACCAGTTTCAGGCGGTCAAGAGTTTCCCTGGGGATATCTTTGTTAAGCATGGCGGTTACCGGAGAATGTCAAGCATTTTTGTTTTACTCATCATGACAACATTTGTGGTGGAGTCGGCACCGCCATAGTACAGGAAGATGGTGTCGTCGCGAAGTACCGCACCGCACGGGAACACTACCTGTGCTGTTTGCCCCTTCTGTTCATACGGTTCTGTGGGTTCTAGAAGCGGTGCGGTGGTGCGTGAGCGGACAATAGTGGGGTTCCTACGATCAAGCAGTACTGCCCCGACGCGATAGGTGTTGTCGTCGGCGATACCGTGGTAGAACAGGAGCCAGTGTTCGCCGCAGAGAAACGGCGGTGCGGCGATGCCTACTTTTTTACTATCCCACATACCGTGTCGCGGCTGGAACAACTGCACACACTTGGTAACTTTTTGTGTGCTGAAGTCCAAGCTTTCCAGAAAGTCAATACACACAACTTCGCCAATACGATGAAATAGTAAATATTTTCCCCTTACCATCTCCGGGAGAAGTGCAGTGTCTTTGTCGGCAATACCTGGCGGGGTGATGGTTTCCGGCTTGGACCACTCCCACTCACGCGCCAGGAATTTTTTTACCGGGAGAGAACTCACCGCGACCTGCGGCTCATCCTTGCCGTTGTATGCCGTGTAAAAGACGTACAACATGTCCCCGATTTGAATAATTCTCGGATCTTCACAGCCGGAATTGCCGGCTGATGCTTTTGTTTCAAATATCTCCCTCGGCACATAGACCGGATCATCAAGCCGCGCGTCAATCCTGATGCCGTCCTTGCTTCGCGCGTACCCCAAGGTGGAGGTGTTATCAAGTGACATGGCACGGTATAAGAGGTGTACATCACCATTGAGGTCAATTGCCGCCGGGTTGAACGTTGCCTTTGCTTCCCAGAAGTACTCGGTACGCGGGGTGATAATCGGGTTCTCTGATGCGCGGCGGACATGCCGTTCCCGCCGTTTTGGTAGCATGCTGTCCAGAAGATTTTTCAGGTTGACGTGTGCAGTGCATGACGTGGTATCCGCCGCGCCATAGAATATCTCAAGCTCATTGCCGCGCACCAGCGCTCCGGAAGGAAAGACGACATGCGGTACCAGACCGAGGTGCTCATACAGTTCATCGGGGACAAGTATCGGTCCCGCGGTTCTTCCGATACTACGGCGCGGGTCGTCTTTGTCTAGAAGAAGCACCTCAACGCCAAACATCTTGTCGTGTTCGGTAAAGTAGTTTTTCGTGTGCGAGTAAATGAGGAGCCATCCTGCGTCTGTTTCAATGGGAACGGCACCTACCTCCGCCCGGTCTTGCGGGCTTCGTTTCGGGTCTGGGTCAAGTAGGTGTTCCTCAAGATGCGCGTACCAGTCATTCCAGTAGTCAGGCGACCAAAAGTCCTCAATGGCATCTGCAAACGCAATGCCAACATATGAAGGCGGGAGATCGGTGTGTACCGTGAGTATGCCCGCGTACTTACCGCCTATTTTTCTCGGGAAGAGCGCAAACGCCTTTGCATTAAAGGGTGTAACGAGGTGTTTCTCATCAATGGTTTTGAAGTCCCTGGTGGTTGCAACGGCAACCCGGATGCCCTCTGCGGTGAACGGGAACGTAGAGAGTGCGGTGTAGAAAATATAGTAGATATCGCCAATCTTGGTGATGCGCGGGTCTTCGCACCCGTACCGCTCCCACTCATATTCAGGAACAATAAACTGTTCGTGGCTGGTGTAATGCTCGTGGTCAGCACTCTCCGCATGCCCGATGGTAGACATGTGGAGCTTCTCGGAACCGAGGAGCTCCGGCTCGCCCATGGCGCGGTAGAGCACATGCACAATGCCGTCTATCTCCACCGGACTCCAGTTGAACGTTGCTTCCGATTCCCATGAGTGCTCTTTTACCGGCATCAGAATGGGATTGTGTTGTGCGCGCTTGACGACAAACATGCCAAAATTTAATGAGCACTAGCGAATATAAATTTTGAGCATCCCGTTGTAACTTTACCGTCGCAGAACACGCGAGATGCGTGGCCGAATAGGCCACCCCTTGCTGGGCGAAGCGTCTCGCCTCGGAATACCTCACGGTGTTGTAAAACCACTCTACTCATGTTTTAGAAAGTAAAGTTACTGCGGGGTGCCAAATCATAATACACAGAATGCCGACGAATATATATTACCCGACTACAACGCGCCTCATCTCTGTGGTAATCTTTCCTTCGCGCTTGAGCTCATGGAGAAATCGGTTGAGTGGCGCGGTGGCAACGCACACGTATTTGTCACCCCCGCCGTAGTAGATGAAGAGTGTCTTGTCCACGATCACAACGCCGGAGGGATAGATAATGTTTGGCTTCCAGTCGTGCTCGTACCACTCCGCGGGTATCATGATGGGCGTATTCGTGCGGTGGAGCACGTTCTCCGGATGCTCAAGGTCAAGGAGCATGGCGCCCACCTTGTAGCGGGAAATATCTTTCTTATCTACGGCGCCGTAAATGGCAAGCCAGCCGTCTTTTGTCTTGACGGGGGACGCCGCCAAACTGATTTTGTGGCTGTCCCAGTGATTGTGCCGAACGGTGATGCGCTTCTGGTGTTTGACGAGCTCCTTCCAGCGCTCGCTGAACTGAATCGCATAGCCGTGGTCGTCCGGGTAATCTGTTTCTTCAAATACAAAATGGGGGTAGGTGCCGTGATGAATGACGCACTTGCCGTTCTTAAATCGCCAATCGGCGATTGAGGGTGTCGGGTTAATCCAGCGCTTGTCGCTTTCAAAGTTAAGGTCGGGCAGGTACTCAACAATAATGTCGGGCCACGAACGGTGAAAGACCACATACTGACCGTTAATGGTCTCCGGCAGGAGACACGCGCTCTTGCTGTCCACTTCGGGCGGTGACATCAGCGCCGGCTCGCTCCACTTATCCCAGCGTTTATTCAAAAAGTCATCAACACTGATGGAAGAGATTGCGGTGTGTGTTGGCCAGCTTCCTGGCATGGCGACGTAGGTGAGATACACCCGGTCGCCGATGCGGACGATTTTCGGGTCTTCGCAGCCGCCCCAGCCGCCGCCTGACGGATTGTTCTCGCTGAACCCAGTTGGATTTTTGCCGGCGCCCTCAAACCACGCGCGTGCGGCGTATGCCGGTCTCTCGCCGCGCTCGTCAATATGTATGCCGTCGCTTGCCGATGCGTAGCCGAAGCTTGAGGAGCCGTTGTAGCCGACCGCGCGGTACATAAAGTGTGTCTTGCCGTCCAAACGAAGTGCTGCCGGGTTTAAGGTGCCCATTGCTTCCCACGCGTGGTCTTCGCGCGGCGAGAGAATGGGGTTATTATCGTGACGTTCTACCTTCACCGGCTCGCGAACTGCGCCCGTAATGTTAATGAATACGTTTGGAACTGCGACGGCGATAAGTCCTGATGTTTGGGTGTTCCAATAAAGGAAAATTCGCTCCCCAGTGATGAGCACCCCCACTGGTTTTGCGCCCCCCGTCTCAACCGAGGTGCTCCACAGTGGCTCATCAGAGCGCCAAATGACGCGGGACGGATCATTTGTATCAAAGAGCACTGCCCCGACCTGCAGGAGTGACTCGCTGGGACTCGTCTGCCGCGAGGCGTCGTATATGACGAAGAAACCATGTTCCGTCTGCACCGCACCCAAGGGCTTGAATGATGTATCAAATCGGTTGCTCCGTCCACGAGCGAGTGCGTGACCAGACGTGTGCCAAACACCCTTGGCGTACAAGAATGCAATGTGCATATCACGCTCGCCAAAGAAGAGGACGTGATGATTGTGGTAGAGGTAACCTGGCACCACGGTTCCGGGGAGCGCGGTGGTTGTGTCGGGATTCTCGGCGTGCCAGTCAGTCAGATTATCTGAGACGGCGGTGACGCGCTCTCGCGCGTCACCGCTCCGGCGCACATACGTCATGAAGAAACCAGTGCTGGTTTCACTTACGGAAAAGTTCTCGCACTCGCGTACGTTCTCAAGTTTTTTGCCTGGCAGTGAGATAGTGATACGTTTTTTGGACGGGACAAATGTCAATCCATCGTCGCTTCCAAGGAATCGGAGCGTGTGATGGTCATCGCTGCGGTGTCGTGCGATGAGCACCACCTTCGTTCGGTGTCGGAGGATGCCCAGGGGCTCATACTCACCCTCGGGGCGGTATTTTTTCTTTCCTTGTATGAGTGCTGTGAACCATCTTACAATTCCCATAGCGGTTATGGTGTGGCGCGTCCATACTTGTCTGTGACGCGCACGATGTCGTTTTCGTCGAAGTCACCAAGGGATATTTCCAAGACGCGCACGGGCGTTCCCAAAGCTCTGATTTGGTGGTGTGTGCCGGAGGGTATGGCGTAGGTTTTGCCGGGCTCTAAGGGGTAGGTAGTATTACCAATCGTCACCTCGCCCTCTCCGTCAATCGTGTACCAGAACTCCTCACGCTCGCGGTGGTATTGCAGGGAGAATTCTTCGCCGGGGTTCACCGTGAGAATTTTCACCGTGGAGCGTTCGTTGCGGGAAAACTGTTCAAAGGTTCCCCACGGACGCCGTTCAATGTAGGGTTCGCGGGACATAATGATTCCCTCTTAGTATACATCGTGAACTTTATATTTTTTGTGTGTATAAACGTCACCCGGTCTATTTTCAACACCTTGTGTTTTTGTGTCCTGCCTCCCGGACCGGGCTACTGTTTGCTTGAGGTGTGTGATGGGTTGCTGTGTTGGTGCAAGTGCGTATAAAAAATGAGCGTGATGACAAACGAAAGAAATGTCAGAATGATGAGGATAAGGTCGTCGAGCCCGCCGCTAAACCCCACAAGCTCGCCGATCATCCCGAGTGAGATGTCTTTCTCCAGAATGTAGTTGCCGTGTCCGGTCAGAAATACGTTGAGTATACCAAACACGATAGCGCTGAAAAGCGCCGTCAAAAATCCTATGCCAAGGGAGAAAATAAATCCTTTTATCACGAATACTGGTTTCTTCGCTGACCCCATGGCAACAACTGCTCTCTCACTTGTGTTCTTGTGATGTAGGGCGTTTTTGCCGAAAGGATGTGATGAGCCAGATAATAATAAGCACAGGATAGTAAATCGCGGCGACGATTATTGTAATGAGAAAAAGTGCGACAAAGAGCAGATTGCCGTTCTCCCCCACCGTGTTTGCAATGAGTTGTGAGAATGCCAGTGTGAGCGCGGGTATGAGCACTAATGCAGCCCACCGCCACCTGTTTTTGAGAGTGATGCCAAAAACAATAGTGAGTGCGATGCCGATGATTGGTACAAACGTTCCGACGAGGACAAGAAGGTTTTCAACATGATATCAGTTACTCATCAGGACACGGGGAAAATTCGCAATTGGGGCCGGTGCGTCCGACGTACGAACCGTCGGGGCAGAGCTTCGCTTCAAGCGTACACGCGGTTCCGCCGCTCTGTTCCCCTCGGATTGCAAAGAGTCCTGCAAAAACGAGTACTGCGATGACAACGAGCGCGCCAATAGTGGCAAAAGTGAGTGAGAGTGCCTCGCGCCGCTTCCCGTCGAGATACCATATCGCGGGGCGCGCGAAGATGAGAAGTCCCATCACCGCGGCGGAAATGACGAAGACAAGCAGGAAGAGCATTGGGCCGAGGTAGCCGTCCGGCTCGCCCCCGAAGATTTTTTCAACGTTTGTCATGAACGCGGCGACAAGCGCAATGTAGAGCGCCGCCCCCACCGCGTGCCCGAGCGCGTATTTGAAGATGATGTTATTCATACGGAGAAGTATAGCAAATGTCTTTAGTAATAGATGGTTTTTGTCCGATGATAAGGTCTGTCGTCTGGGGATTTTGTCTGTCCGGCATGCCACAGGTAATTGTCGAGTCGTGCAGAGGTCAAGTCGGGATTGTTGGGAATCAGTTGTTGCTTCATTCTTTCTACTGCCCAGATAGTTGCCGCCCGTATCTCCACTTCTTCTCTTGAGCCAGCGTGGATTTCGACGAGCGAGTCAATTCTCTCTGCAAGAGCGGGTGCGTATGTAAGAATCCCGAACCTTCTCAATATCTGGGGGACCTTGTAGTCAGCAAAGGCGGTCAGCTTATCGTGATTTGTAAGTTCCCGCTGACTCTTTTTGCCAAGTCGGTAGTTAATCATATCGGTATTCAGCTGAGCTCTCTTGTGAAAGTCAACTCGCACTCCATCAAGGGTCGTGTGGTCGTCAAAAGAAGGAAAAAATCGCACTAAAAGATTTGTGAGCTCAACCGCGTCACCGTTCGCGGCATGAAATACATTGACGAGTTGCCCGTCGAAATGTTCCAAAAGCACCTTTCCCCCTTCATGAAGACAATTTACTCGTTCATCCAACAGGGGAATTATTATGTTGCCTTTCAACACCTCCTCTAGTTGTTCTTGAGTCATCTCTGACAAATAGTTCGCGTCAAGAACAGGAATGTCGTTTCTCAAGGCATCTTCCAGTGCGAGAAAGAGTCCGCTGGCACCGTCAAACACTTCCCCGCGGATAGTGACTCGCCATTTTTCTTCGCCCCCTCCTGTCCAAAAGCAGAAATTGACACAATTAAAGAGACACACCAAACTGATTGATTTTTCTATGTCCCATTCCTGAAGTGTATCTCCCAGCCCCGAGCTCTCGAAATTTCTGGAAGAAAACGACTTGCAGAATTCCTCAACAGCATCGTCATCGATAAAGACGTGCTCGGAGGAGTTGACTATTTTCTGTGTGGAAGGAAGAACGTCTTGCAGCATGTGTTTTAGTCGGCTAGTGCCTAGAGCCTAGCAGCTACAAGCTGGTTAGTTGTTTTGGCCGGTACTGCAACGCCTCAAGGATGTGTGATTCGGAAACATCGTCCGCACTCTCTAGGTCGGCAATCGTGCGCGCAAGTTTAATCACTTTGTGATACGCGCGGGCGGAGAGGTCCAGCTGTTTTGCCGACTGCTTGAGCACTTCCTCCACGTCGGGCGCGAGCGGCACAAATGTCTCCAGTTCTTTGACGCCCATATCGCTGTTGGTACGCACCGCGTCGTTCTCGCCGAACCGCGTCCTCTGCAGCTCGCGCGCACCGCGCACCCGTTCGCGTATTGAAACCGACGACTCGCCCTTCTTGTGTTTTTGCGAAAGTTTTTCGTGGCTCACGGCACCCACGTCAAGCCAGAGATCAATGCGGTCAATAATGGGTCCTGAAAGTTTTCTGCGGTAGCGCTCAAGATTTGCCGGAGCGCACACGCAGGTTTTCCCCGTACCGAAGTTGCCGCACGGACACGGGTTCATCGCGGCAAGCAAAATAAAGTTTGCCGGAAATTGGGCGGAGCCGCGCGCGCGTGAAACGGAAACAACCCTGTCTTCAAGCGGCTGGCGGAGCGCTTCAAGCACCCGCCGTTCAAATTCCGGGAACTCGTCAAGAAACAAAACACCGCGGTGTGCGAGTGTGATCTCTCCGGGCTTGGGGACGGTGCTGCCGCCGACGAGCGAGATGTGGCTTGCGGTGTGGTGTGGACTGCGCAGGGGCGGGTGTGTCACGAGGTCGTCGCGCAAGGCACCCGCGACCGAGTGAATGCCGGTTACCTCAAGTACTTCGTCAAAGGAGAGGGGCGGCAGAATTCCCGTGAACGCTTTGGCAAGCATGGTTTTGCCTGTTCCCGGCGGGCCGTACATCGCAACGTTGTGCCCGCCCGCGGCGGCGATTTCTAGCCCGCGTTTCGCCGTTTCCTGCCCGCGCACGTCGGCAAAATCAATCACGTAGAGGGGCTCGCGGTACTCTACAATCGTCTGCGGATGTGGCGAGAGAAACGTGTTGGTCTTTTGATTTAAGTGGTCAATGATGTCGGAGAGCGAATCGGCGGCGAATACCGCAACGCCGTCAATAAGCGCCGCCTCGCGCGCGTTTGCCTCGGGTACGAAAATATCGGTGAAGCCGCGCCGCTTCGCCTCGCGCACGAGCGGCAGGACGCCGCGAAGCGGACGCAGCTCGCCGTCAAGCGACAGTTCCCCGAGAAAAAGTTTCTTCTCGGGGTTGAATTGCATATCGCCCGCCGCGAGAAGGTACGCAAGCGCAATCCCAAGGTCAAAGTTCGCACCCTCTTTTTTGAGGTCGGCGGGCGCAAGCGAGATGACGATTTTCTGGTTCTTTTCTTTTGGCGACTTCAAGCCGGAGTTCTTGATAGCGGCGGCGAAGCGGTCGCGCGCCTCCTCCACCGCTTTGTCGGGAAGCCCCACAATGGAGAACGCATGAAGCCCGCGCGCGAGGTCGGCTTCAATGACGATGATGTGCGCGTCAAGCATTGACGTCTGCGCACTGTACACTTTTGCAAATGCCATAGTCTAGGCGCTAGCGATTAGGCGCTAGGCTCTAGCTTGGTAATAAAGACATTGAGCACTTTCATAATCTCTCCCAACAATATTTCAATACGAGAATAATCGAGTAATTTGGTTTCATGAAGGCGCTTGGCAATTTCAATTTGGGTCTCAAGTTCTCCGCCCGAGCCGGACGCAATAAGCAGAAACTGTTTCATCTGCTGATTGCTCCCGCGCAGTTTTCCTTCAGCTATGTTTGATGGAATGGAAACAGCCGCGCGGCGCATCTGTGAAGTCAGACCGTAGATCTCTTCTTTCGGGAATTTTCTTGTTACAATGTAGACCTCTTCTACAAGCTCTACGGATTTTTGCCAAACAGTCAGGTCACGATAGGTTTTCATAGCTAGCGCCTAATGCCTAGTGCCTAATGGCTGGTTCACTCCGGGCGGAGCGAGTCGGCGTGCGTGACGCATGTCAGCGCTGCGGGATTTGCTTCAAGACGTTTTACGTCGATCGCTTCTCCACCAACCTCACACGTACCGTAGGTGCCGTCTTCAATTTTCTTGAGTGCGCGTTTCACATTGTTGTAGCGGATTTCTAGCTCGCGCAGAACTGCGGTGTTCTCCTCATACTCTTCAATCGCATCCGCCGCTTCATTCTTATCCGCCTGCATCACATCAATGTTTTCGGGCACCGGCTCCCAGTCCCCGGGGTTGCTCGGATTGATGCGTCCCACGGTCTTGAGTTCACCCAAAAGCTTCTGCTCTTCGGCGAGCAGTCTTTCTTTGAAATTATTCAGCTGTTCTGGTGAGAGGTCGCCCATAGTTGTTGCGGTGTCCATGGTACCAGAAAAGCCGCGCGGGCAATAGCCCGCGCGGCTTTTCTTGAGATACCTCTCTCTGAACGCGCTACGCAGGTAGTGAATTCAATCGTGGAGACGCCGCAGGGGGTGGAGCGGGGCAATGCCCGCCCGTTCGTCGAGCGTTCCTCGGGCGAGGAGTCGCCCGAGAGTAAGGGTGATGTTCATCCTTCCCCTCTCTTTCTTTTTTGGGTGGATTCCCAATTCCAAAGCGGTCTTTCATCCACCCCCGAAATCAACCGGTTGCGCATACCAGCTGATTCCGAGGGTGGAATGTACTGTTGAGAATATTGCAAAGAACTTCTCTCCGACTCCCCGACCGCGTTGCGGTCAGGAAGTCGGAAGAAGTGCCGTCCGTCGCGTATCCAACGCGGAGACAGCACAGGGTGAAGCGGGGGCACTCCCGCTTCGGGTGAAAAGAACTCAGCACAGTGCCGTGCGGTGGTGGGTCAGGCGGGCTGTGGTGGGAGACGAAGTGCCCCCCGCAGGACCGTCTCGCCCGCGAATCCGCGGGCGCCCTCCTCATGGACGGCGGCGTACACATACCCGCCGTCCTCCCAGAGGAGCTCGATGTGGCCGTCGGCCCCGATGGGGCCGAAGAGCTCCTCGGCGCCGCCGAGGAGCTCAGGGTCGTGCTCGGTGAAATCCTCGTTGAGGTCACCGAGCCGCCGGGCGGCGGCGGTCATGTCCTCGACAGTCCCCGCCAGGTCGTCGAGGTTGATGTCCGCCCACGCCGCCGGCACCTCCCAGCGCTGCCACGACGTGCCCTCGTCGTGGCTCTGGTGGGAGCAGGTGTCGCTGTGACACCACTCCTCCCACCGGCTTCCGAGATAGCGCCCGCCCGCGGCGGCGAGCGCCTGCTGCAGCTTCGAGGTGGGGTTTTCCACCTCGATGACCTCGACCCCGCGCTCGGCGCGGTCGAGGCGGATTGCGGCGGCGAGCGCCTGGAGGGCGCTCTGGATCCTGTTCATATCTTACCTTTCTGCCCCGCACAGTCGGGGCACGCTCGGCAGGCCGGTTCATCCGGCCCCCGCCTCTTCCCGCCATCAAGTGACGAGCAAAAGCGGAGACCGGACAACACCACCTCATCTAGCGATCATTCCGTAATGAGTTAGAAGGTACTCCTGTCCACATTATACACCCAATACAATTCTTGTCAAGGGTTTGGGGGTGGGGTAAAAGTAAGGCTCTACAAGGTGAGTTTTTCGCACCCTCCCGGTTTCTTTACTTTTGTTTGTTTATGTTACAATCTCGGCATGAGTATTGAGCAGAAAGGAGTGCCTGTCGGCGGCGGTTCGCCCGATGAAGCAACACGTCGGGCGGTGGACGGAGAAGGTTCAGCCTGGGAAAGAAAAAAACAGCTCGGGAATGAGATGGTAAAGCTTGGAAGAGAACTCCTCGCCGTTCTTGAAGAAGAATCCGGCACATCTGGAGAAGACAGCCGGAGATTGAGGGATTTGCTTGAACGAGTCGAAGGAATGACAAGCCCTCGTGCATTGGTAGAAATGATTGAGAACAAAAACATTTTCTTTTCGTATTCTCGTGTTGATGAAGGGATGGTGACCGCATTGCGCAGGAGGTTGGAAAGTTGGGGAGCAAATCCGTTTCAGGATACGAGTGGAAGCCGGGGAATTAGTTTGGGAGCGGAGCCTAAAGTGGTACGGTCTAGTCCGTACGGGGACATTGTGCGGCAGGGCGGGCTTGCTTTTCGGAGACCGCCTGCTCTTGGATTTGAACCCAAGCGTACACGCGGGGGCAATCGTGGTGAAGCCGAAATAGATAAGGACGCAGTAAAAGAAGAGGATGAGGGGATAAGCCGAGGCATTCCTTTAGGTGTTGCATGGAAACCTGCCATCGAGAATGAACTTGCCAAAGGGAATCACGGAATCGCGGTTCTCTCGAAGAGGGGTCTTGAGAAATTTGATCAGGTGGCGGCGGAGCTTGAAGGAATGCGAAAGCGAGGGGATGTCATACTTCCGGTGTGGGTCGGCGAAAGTCGAGAGGTACGATCTAAGTTAGAGGAGTGGAAGCGTACTGGCGGAGAGGACGAAAGAGCCGCAGCGGCATTTCTTCTCGGTCTGAATGCGACACTGGCAAAGCCGGGGGATTTCAGTGATGACGGAGGAAAACTTGACGCTCTCGGAGAAAAAATTTTGGTCACCTTGAGCGATTTGGAGCGTCGGAAGAAAGAGGAGGAAGCGGCAAGTCGCAAGCCCGGACTTGGCGGGTAAGGACAGTATGGTGTCGCTTTCGGGATTTGTATAAATATCCCTTACCCCTCAAAACGACTCACACTCATGCGGTTGAAGAGTTCTTTCAGGGTCTCGGGGTTGGTGGTGATGATAATGAGGTTCTGTCGCGGGAAGGAGTAGAGCATGCGGATGTCACCTGCTTTGTTCTGAAGTACCCGCGCGTTGCGGTTGACGATGAGTACATCTTTGAATACATATGGTCCGCTCTCCACCTCAGCGTTCTCAGGAACCGTGTTTGTCACGGTCTCTTCGGACCCCGAGGTGTCGTCCCCGATTGCTGGTGTGGCGGTTGCCGTAGGCAACCTGTCTCTAACGGGATGAACAAGAAAGGGCAAGTCGTCTGCCATGAACGGCTCCCACCGCAAAAGTCCCGCGAAGGCGTTTTCGAAGAACGACACGGTAAGAATAAGAAACGGCTCGCTCATCCCCGCAGGAAGTCGGTGTATACCCACCATGTACTCCGGTTCAACGGAACGCAGGAATGCCGCGTCAATGTGTGTAGCGAAGAGGTTTAAAAATTCGCGCGGGCCGACTGGCGTGCTCTCTGTACTATTGTCAGCAAGCGTCGCGATGCGTGTTGGGCGTATCACTGTTACTTCGCCTGTGTCACCGGGAAGCGAGTCACGGAGTACTTCCAAGGTACCCAGAAGCTCGGAGCGAGTGAGGTTGGTAATGTCAAAGTCTGTTTCGTTGTCGGCCGGGACGAGTGTGTCAGTAATCGTTGGCGCATGCAATACCCCCTGCATTGGCTGGAGCACATAGAGGTAGCCAATGATACCCGTGCCCGCAAGTACCAACACAACACCCAAAACAACAAGGAAAACAGAGAGACCGGAATGTTTTTCTTCGCCCGCCTCCACGCCCACCCGTTCCTCACCACCCTCTTCTCGCCGTTGCTGTTCGGCGATTGCGATGTCGGCAATTGAGGTCTGGCGGCTCCGCACCGCGTCGGCGACGTCGCCGTAATAGGTACGTATGGAACTTTCCCGCCCGTGCTTGAGCGCCGCTGATTTGTCGTCGGCCTCGTCCAGGTCAAGTATTTCGGACTCGGCCGGTTTGTCCGGAACCGTTTTTTTGGTCTTGTCTGGAAGTGGTGTGTGCTTCGTTTCTGGCTTGGGAGAAGTCATCGGTTTTTCCAGCGATGATTCAGAGGAAATACTGGTTGCTTGTGCTTTGGGCCGTATCGGCACCTCACCGCCTACGGCAGGCGTCTGCGCCATGAGTTCTTCTATTTCCTGCTGCAACAGGCGCTCTCCTGGCGGAGTAATACCTTCGTCAGGCACGTTGTTCTTAGAAGCGCCGCGGCCCACTGCGTCGGGGACGATGTTCTCCTCGTTCGGGTCGTGGTCCATAGTTTTGTTGTCCTGGGGGTGCTGGCGTCACACCTTTGCGTGACGCGAATTCCGGGTCAGCATCCTTGATGGATAGGTTTATTCTACCGTGTTCGTCTATTTCTTTCACTATCACCGGGACTGTTTCGCCCACCGCGACAACGTCGGTTACCGCATTCACGCGGAACGGGGCGAGCTCGGATATGTGCACCATTCCCTCGCTGTCAAAACCGTTCCCCAAGGGACTTGCGCTTCCCAGGCGCACGAACGCACCGAAGTCAAGAATGCGCGTTACTTCACCCTGAAACCGATCGCCACGCTGATGTTCGTGGGTTATCTGCTCAATGAGCTCTTTGGCGCGCGCCGTGCCGCCGTTACCGTTCTTGCCCGTGATATACACGGTCCCGTCGTCCTCGATATCAATTTCCGTTCCCGTGAGATCTTTGATGGCGTTCACGGTCTTGCCGCCGCCGCCGATGACGAGCCCTATCTTCGTTGGGTTGATTTTGATCACCTCAATGCGTGGTGCGCGCGGCGAAAGTTCGGCGCGCGGCGCGGGAATTGCATCAGTGATAACCTTTAGGATCTTCAGCCGTGCCACACGTGCTGCCCCAAGTGCTTCCGCGAGAATTGCTACGGGCACACCTGCCACTTTAATATCCATCTGCATCGCAGTAATGCCACGTAGGGTTCCGGCAACCTTAAGGTCCATGTCACCATGGTGGTCTTCCGGACCCTGAATATCGGTGAGCACTCTATAGTTCTTTTCGTCCCGCATCATGAGTCCCATGGCAATGCCGGCAACCGGCGCGGTAATGGGAACCCCGGCATCCATGAGCGCGAGTGTCGAGCCGCAGACGCTTCCCATGGAGGTGGAGCCGTTTGAGGCGAACGCTTCGGAAACGATGCGAATCGTGTATGGAAACATTTCAACAGAAGGGATGACTGCCTTCAGTGCCTTTTCAGCGAGCGCGCCGTGTCCTATCATTCGTCGATTGAATCCGCCGATGCGCCCGGTCTCTCCGGTTGAGAACGGCGGGAAGTTGTAGTGGTGCATGAAGCGCTTCTTTCCCTGTATCTCCATGCCGTCAATGATGAGTGAGTCCTGTGGGCCGCCTAAGGTAAGTGCGGAGAAAATGTGCGTGCCGCCGCGGTAGAAAATGCCCGAGCCGTGGAGCATTTCGGAAATACCCCCGGGTTGTGCGAAGAGCGGGCGGAGTTCATCAAACGCTCTGCCGTCAACACGCTCATTCCGCTCAAGCGCCCCGCGATGCACCGCCTCGTCAATCGCGCTCTGGAGAAGCGCCGCGGCAAGGGACGGGTTTTCATCGGGGAGCTTTTCGCGAACAAGGGCATTCCACTTCTCGCCGAGTTCCCGAATGGCGTCTTTTCCCGGCGCTCTGGTAAATATTGCCTCGTCAATCTGCGGACGAGCCTCGCTCTCAAAGAGCGCCTGCGTTTCGTCGGAAACAGTTTCAATGGAGATGTCGCGCTTGGATACCTTTCTGTCGGCGATGATGCCCTCCTGAAACTTTTGGAGATTCGCGAGCTCTCCCACCGCAGTTTCAAGCCCGAGGGTGACAACATTCTCCTCCGCCTCATTTGCGCCGGTTTCAATCATAGTGATGAGTCCCTCGCGTCCGCAGACAAGGAGGTCAATCTCATTCCCGGTGTTCTCGCGAGAGGCATAGTCGGGGTTTATCACCCACGCCGACTCTCCTTTGTGTCTGCCGACGCGCACCGCCGAAACAGGGCCGTCCCACGGAATGTCGGAGGTCGCGAGCGCTAAGGACGCGGCGTTCACCGCAAGTGTATCGGGGTCGTCCTCCCCGACGGAGAGCACGGTGATGACCACCTGCACTTCGTTCCTGATGTCGTGGTTGAATAGCGGACGGATGGTGCGGTCTACTGCACGACCGGAGAGCACTGCTTCGTCTGACGGCCTCCCCTCGCGTCGCATAAAGCGCGACCCGAGGATTTGCCCCGCCGCGTAGAAACGCTCCTCGTACTCAACCGTGAGCGGAAAGTAATCAAGCCCCTCGCGCCGGCCTCCCATGACGGCGGTCGCAAGGACGACCGTATTGCCGTAGCGAAGCATGACCGAGCCGTTCGCCTGGTCCGCGAGGTCAGTGAATGTTGCTGTGAGTGTCTTACCGCCGATTTCGGTGGAGTATTCTTTTGTATGCATGTGTGAGTACCTTGCCCACACAGGAGAAGTCAGAAATGAGAATGCGGGAGGTTACGCTCACACCCTCTCATCTCTAACCTCTGAGGTCTGTATGGGTCTTAGGATAGTTATCCTGAGTCGTAATGTGTTCAATATAGCAGGTTTTAGTGTTATGGAAAAGTTTTCTAAGCCGAATCATCAAAAAACACCGGAAATAGAGTGTCCGAATGGGAGGACACTCTATTTCCGGTGTTTTTTGGGTGCACTTTGACCACTAGCCTCGTCCTGGAATCCAGCTGCGTCCGGTTTTCGGAATGAGAAACTTTTTGGGGTCATCGTCCATATCGATAAAGTCGTCCGCAGCCTCCTTGAGACGCGCCGATGACGATTTGCCGAAGGCAATCACCTCTACTTGGCACCCGTGGTTCATCTGAATGTACTCAACCAATGGTACATAGTCGCCGTCGCCCGACGCAATCACCACTGCGTCAAGCTTAGACGCGAGCGTGATGGCATCAACCGCGAGCCCAACGTCCCAGTCGGCTTTCTTGGCACCACCTGCGAATATCTGCAGGTCTTTTACTTTCGTTTCAATGCCGAGTTTTCCGAGCGCCTCAAAGAATGCCTTTTCCTCGCCCGACTCGGTCGCGATGACGTATGCAACTGCGCGAATGAGCTGACGGTCACCGACCGCCGCCTTGAGCACTTCTTTGAAATTCACCCGAGAACCGTTGTAGATGTTTTTGGCGCTGTGGTAGAGATTCTGCGTGTCAATGAAGACCGCAACTCGCTGCGCCTTATGCTTTATAACACTCATATGGAAATGAAAAAATCAAACATTAAAAATAAAAGAACAATCTTAAAAACTAGGAACTCAAGATTACTGTTAAAGAACTACTCTTTTACTTTTTTTGCAGCTTCCTCGTAGCGTGAGGGGGATTTCTTTTTAAGATAGTTCAAATGCGTGCGGCGTTTTGACACCATGCCGAGCAGACCACGTCGAGAGTGTTTGTCCTTACGATTTCGTTTCAGGTGCGTGGCGAGCTCTTTGATTTTTCTGCTCAAGAGCGATATCTGTACTTCGGGAGAGCCGGTGTCGGTCTCGTGCGTCTGTGACTCCTTGATGAGTTGTTGCTTGTCGTCTTTTTTCAGCATGTTCTTGGTACGGAGTAGTATAGCAAATTTTGATGATATGCAAAAAACGGTGGGATGTCGATTACGCACACGGTCAATCCTTCTTGGAAAACATTTCCGACACCCCTCTCCCAAAACGCTCCCCGCGAACGATAAGCCCCCGCCCCTTTTGAGCAAGAAGGATGCAGAGTGTAAGCCAAAAGACACCGACCGCAACCCCCGCAAGAACATCAGAGAGCCAGTGAGCGCCAAGGTAGACACGGCTTCCCGCGACGGCGAGCGCGCCCAGTATACAGAGCCCGGTGTACAGCGTGTGCAGGAAAGGGCGTGGCCGTGAAGAGGCCAGCACATAAATGAGGACGCCAAAGATAATGGTTGCCGCGATAGTATGTCCGCTCGGAAAGCTCCAGACGCTCGATACGTCAACGAGAGCGACGGGCGGGCGCGGTGCCCGGAGCGCGGTTTTGGTTACGAATTCGGTGAGGTAACCGAGGGCGGATGCCCCAAGGAGTACAAACACCGCGCCCGCCCTACGGCGCCACAGGAGGACAATCGCGAGAAGCGCGAGAGTGGGAATAATGGCAAACCACGAGAAAAGATGAGTTACTATCGTTGCGGCGAGAATCCACGCCGGTTGCCAGAGCTCCCGAACACGTTCGTACACCTCTATGTCAAAGAGGCGCGTGTGTTCTCCCGACACGGCGACGAGTAGTACGAGAAAGAGGATAAGAGAGGTAAGGTTAAAGAGAAGGATGCAGAGGCGGTGTCTGTGTACGTGCACTGACATGTTTTGTTCGGCGCATTGTTACTGTTGTGTAGTGTAGCACCCTTACCATAACACGCGTCCAAGAGGTATAATATTGTGCGACCCTACGTGTTATGTTGTTTTATGTTGTAAAGAAAGGTTAGGCAGAAACCATGGAGCTCCAACGACTCAAACGGGAATTTCTCGAATACCTTGAAGTTGAAAAAGGACGGAGTTTGAAAACGGTCGCGAACTACGAGCGGTATTTGAATCGTTTTCTTGGAGAGAGCGGTGTGTTATTTCCAGGTGACATTACTGATGAGACGGTCCGTCGCTTCCGCCTCTGGCTTAACCGGCAGAGCGATGGCAAGGGCGGCACACTCAAGAAGAAAACCCAAAACTACTACTTGATTGCGCTTCGTGCGTTTCTCAAATATCTCGCGCGGCGGAGCATTCCCTCACTTCCTCCAGAGCGTATAGAACTTGCCAAGTCACCGGAACGCTCGCTTGACCTCATATCGGCAGATGAGCTTGGGCGGCTCCTCAAAGCACCCCAAGGAAGCGATCTCAAGTCGCTCCGTGACCGAGCGCTTCTTGAACTTTTGTTTTCAACTGGCATGCGCGTGTCGGAGCTTTGCTCACTTAATCGCGATCTTGATCTTGGAAGGGACGAGCTTTCCATCCGCGGCAAGGGCGAGAAAGTGCGCGTGGTATTTCTCTCTTCTGCCGCCAAAAACACCGTCAAGACATATCTGGCGAAACGGAGCGACATGGACGAGGCGCTCTTTGTTCGACTTGGGAGGGGTGTTCCTAAAGAGGGGTCACTTCGCCTCACTCCCCGCTCGGTGGAGCGCATCGTGAAGCACTACGCGGTGAAGGCGGGCATTACTCGCAAAGTGACGCCGCACATCATCCGTCACTCGTTTGCTACCGATTTGCTGGAGAACGGCGCCGATTTGCGAAGCGTGCAGGCGCTGTTGGGGCATGCCAACATCGCGACCACCCAGGTCTATACCCACGTAACCGACAAACATCTCCGGGAGGTGCATAAAGCTTTCCACAACAGGCGGTGCGGATAGTGTTGTATGGGGGTATACTGTGCGTAAGGGTTTTTACATCATTACCCATCGATTTCCATACTATAAGTATGAACAGTATGAACACTCGTCTTACCTTTTCTCTACTTGTTGCGGTGCTCTTTGTGGCACCGGCATATATATTAGTACCAGGGGCTCTTGCGCAGACCTGTTTTCCTCCGCCCCCAGACAATATTTCAATTCAGGCGCAAGGTGCGACGAATAACTATGGTGTAAGTGGCAGAAGCATCTCAATGACTCAGGGTGTCTCATTCAGTGCTAATATCCAGACGCTTGGTATTAGTGGCCCGCTCTCTATCAGCGTCACCGGACTACCGCCCGGGGTTACCCAGAAAGCGAATCCGCTCTATCCGCTCGGGGGTCCGATATTCTCCGGTACTCCGACGCAAACAGGTACGTATTCTACGCTTATCACACTTGAGAATGACTGCGGCGATGGCTCATATACTGTTCCATTTGTTGTGAGTACACCAACGGGCGGTGGTGCACCACCCACACCTACACCCACGCCCCCAACTGGAGGAACACCGTCAGGACAAAGCGGCGTCCCAGGTCAGCTCCTCCGAACACTTCTTGAGCAGCCGCTCTGTGCTTTTAAAATCTGCGCAAATGATGAGCCGCTCCTTCTGACGGGACGATACAGCCCGAGCGGACACTTTGTTGTTTCCGGACATGTAACCGTGGAGGGCCGTCAGGGCGTTTGGGCGTTTGCGGAAAATGGGAATTCGGCGGGGATTGGCAACTTGGCGCGGGATGTCGGGGTTACGTTTGTGGATGTTCACAATCAGGGCATACGGCCGATGTTGGAGTTTAATGGGAGTTCGGGGTTTGTTCACTCTGTAAGGCCTTCCAGTCCGGCTCTCTCCTACTATGAATTTTCTGGAGGGAAACTTGCGCATCGTTCGCGTGTTGTAGATATACTTGATCAATCTGGGAATTCACTGTCGCACGACAGCGATTTTGCGGTTGCAAACGGCTATGTGGCGTTACGATACCGTACCCCACCTAATGAGCTTGTGGTATATCGCCTTCCCGATCTCATCGAAGTAAGCAGCCACTCGTCTTCGCTCGTGCCGATGATGGGCGTTGGCAATTTCATCGTTGCGGCCGCGAATAATGCCGCGAGCGCACAGGTAGGGCTCTATCGGATGGAGAGCAGTGGCGAGATAGTGTTTGTGCAGAATCTTTCGGAACTCACGCGATTTTCTGCGTTGGTTAATGATGTTGATGACAGCAGCAGCCCGCGACGTGTTCACTTTCTTGATTATCGGTTTGTCGGATCGCCGGCCGTAGATTTAATTACCTATAGTGTAAGCACGGCGGGATTTGATTTCGTCGGAAGGCAGACAATTCAGTTTCCCCCAGAGTTTGTCACATCGGCAGGAACGGGGGGAAGAGGGTTCCATCCCTTCGCGGTGAGCGGTGGCACGATGGCATTTGCAATGTGTGAGAGAAACCGAACCGTATCAAACGGAACCTGCGGAGCAGGTGTGTACATCAACGGCAATTACGCAGGCCTTGTTCCTGCCCCATCATTTACCGATTCGGTGGAGGGCGAGTATGGCCGCGGCCAGGCGGTCCTTGGCGTGGACATCGCGCCCTCCGGCAGGATGGTTGTGGTGAATAGATTTGGCGCCCAGCTTTGGCAGGTTGGCGCGAGCACCCCCGTTCCCGGTACAGGAGTCCCTGGCGCTCCCGGCACGGGTATTGACGTGAGTGTCTATCTTGATATTGCGCGGCAGTACATTGAGGTACTCAAACTGTTCTTCAACGCGCGGTAGTGGTGGTTTATTCGGGTATGGAGAGGCAACAGACACCTCGCCACCAATCTGCGTGGCGTGTTGTACTCCAAGTCGTTGCTGTTGGAGGACTTTTTGTCGTTGCGGTGTGGCTTGGCGGCGTTGCCGAAGAGAGTTCGTTGGTGCGGGAGGCGGTGTCACAATTCGGCTATGTCGGCATACTCATCGTGTCAGTTGCAAGCGGGTTCAACCTCGCATTCCCGGTGCCGGTTGTTGCATTTCTACCGCTCTTTCTCGGTTCAGGGTTCAACTTCTGGACAACACTTGTGGTAGTGACACTCGGTATGACACTCGGTGACAGTTTAGGGTTTCTCGTCGGCGCTGCTGGACGCCGTGTAGTGGAAGCGGGTCGGCGGAACGACGAACGCATCCTCGCGTGGTTTGAGATGGCGCACAAAAAGTTTCCGCGCGGCGCGTATGTGTTGCTTTTTCTCTACGCCGCCTTCGTGCCCGCACCCAACGAACTCATTGTTATTCCAATGTCGTTTGCGGGGTATCGCTTCCGATTTATGATTCCCATTGTGCTTGTGGGGAATTTTCTTTTCAATACGCTCTCGGCGCTGGGCATTCTCGGCGCGGTACGGTTGTTTTGACGTATCATTGGTGATACCTTGGGTGCCAGATGTAAATGTAAACCCGACTGACTGAAGAGGAGTAAAACACGGTGACAGCAATCAGCTTCATGGCAGATCGCGCAGGGGTTCGCTCTCTCGGCTTCACGGCGTCTGCTCTCGTTATGGACTTTGGACAAGCGGCACGACGGCGCGAGTTGCGCAGTGAGCCACCCACAATGCTATCATTGAACATATGCAGTTGGTGTCATGGAATGTCAACGGCCTCCGGGCTCTCCACAGTCAGGGCTACTGGGAATGGTTTGAGAAAAACAAACCGGATGTTTTCTGCCTGCAGGAAATAAAGGCGGAGGAACAGCAACTGCCGCCTGAAGTGCAGAGACCGGAAGGTTACTCTGCGTATTTCAACTCTTCCCGAGGGCGTAAAGGGTACAGCGGTGTTGCGACATACACTAAAACAGAGCCGAAAGGAGTTCAGTACGATGTACTTCCGGAAAAGTTCAATACCGAAGGGCGCCTCATAGAAACGCGGTTCAAGGATTTTGTGTTGCTCAACGTCTACTTCCCGATGGGTGGTCGCGGCAATGGTCCCGAAGCAGACCGGGTGAAATTTAAATTGGAATTTTATGATGCATTTTTGGAGCATATTGAAGACCTACGCTCGCAGGGGGACTCCGTTGTTTTTTGCGGTGACGTCAACACCGCCCACGAAGAGATTGACATTGCCCGTGCCAAGGAGAACGCGGACCATACAGGGTTTCTTCCCGAGGAGCGCGCCTGGATTGATGAACTTATTTCCGCGGGATACATTGACACATTCAGACATTTTCATCCTAACAAGCGCGAGGCGTATACATACTGGGACGTGGTGACTAGATCCCGCGACAGAAATATCGGCTGGCGCATTGACTATTTTTTCGTGAGTCCTGACCTTGTGCCGAAGGTTAAAAAGTCAGAAATTCTTTCGGATGTCTACGGCTCCGACCACTGCCCGATTGTTCTTGAGCTTGATTTGTAAAGGACAGTTGTCCACACCAATGTCCTTTACAAAAAAGACATGTCCTTTAGAATTATCCCAGGATCGCGGGGGCCACGATGTCCTTTAGGAATCTCCAGAAGGACACATCCCGCTCTGCGGGAAACAACAAAATAAAACCCCACAAACTACTCTAGGTGGCTCCCACGGAAGTGGTTCTTTGAGAGTCTCGAGACTCGAAAAGATCGTCTGGGAGTTGCTATCCAGGGCTACACACTCTCTCAAACACACAAAAACCTTAAAACTTTAGGTTTGTGTGCCTGGATGGACAGCTTTCTGGACACTTCTTTTCCCCACTGTGTCCGCCCAGTGAAAAAAGTGAGGCGGTAAACCGCCTTGTTACACGTGAAACCTCCACCCACGAGTAGCTCCGGCGGTTTTTGCATTTGGGGTTGTTTCACAGGAAACATCTCAAGGCGGGCAAATGCTTACTGACAACGTAGAGCGAGAGAAGCGAGCTCCAGTACACAGGGCTTGGTTCCACTGAGGTCACCACCGAAGTGCCCCGTGGTTACATACCCTTTACTCAACCCAGTGTTTCCCGCGTATTTTCTTCACCTCTTTTTCCTCTTCCTCCTCGCGACGTTCCTCACCGGCTTTCCCAAGTTTTCTAAGCTCGTTGTCGGAAAGTTTTATGAGTTCCAGAGTCCTTTTTTCAAGGTATTCGGGCGTGTTGTTGGCCGGGTCATCCAGGATCTCCTCAAGGAGCGCATGGAGAATCCACCCCACTCGCGGTCCGGGTGTTTCATGTGTAACCTCCATAATCCGTGAACCGTCAATTTTAAGCATTCCCACCGAGACGGGGTCTCTGCTCACTTCTTCAATCATCGCCTGGTATTTCCGAAATCGATAGGGTTTTTCCTTGGGGCGTCCTGTGCCGATACGATCGGCCACACGGAGATTCATGAGGTCTGAAACGTTCTCATACCCGACGTTTCGCATGAGACGTCGGACAGCGGAGTGGGTTATTTGCTCGGTGTCAGAGAAGAACATGTGCCAGCGGACGAGCTTATATACCTTGTCTATGACGGCGCTGGCGAATTTAAGCCGCTGTAGAGCCGTTTTGGCGATTCTTGCACCCGCAACCTCATGCCCGTGGAACGACCAGTCGTTTTTCTTATCCTCCCAAGCTCGTGCCTTTGGTTTTGCGCTGTCGTGAAATAGTGCCGCAAGGCGAACCTCAAGCTCCCACTTCTTGTCAGCCGTTGCCTGAAGTGTGCGCAAACCATGTTCCCAGACGGTATACGAGTGCGCCTGGTTTTGTTCTACCCCGATTCCCCACTCAATTTCGGGAAGAATGTAGTGCAGAAGTCCTAATTCATGGGCGAGTTCGAGGCCGGATTTTGGGTTATCCGACATAATAATCTTCACAAACTCATCCCGGACACGTTCTTTGGCCACTGCGTCTATGTTTTGGGCCATTTTTTTGATTGCTTCTCCTGTTTCACGGGAAACAGTAAACCCAAGCTCGGTTGCTAAGCGGACGGCACGGAGTATACGCAAAGCATCTTCGCCAAATCTGTCTTCCGGTCTTCCCACCGTTCGTATGGTTTTGTCCTTTATGTCCTTTATGCCGCCAAAGAGGTCAACCAAATGTCCTTTAGGGCTGTCCTTTTCGGTGCTGAACCCGTCAATGTCCTTTGCTCCCACAGGGAGTCCGAGCGCGACGGCGTTTATGGTAAAATCACGTCGCTTGAGATCGTCCTCAAGCTTTGAGCTGAACGAGACGTTATCTGGATGTCTGCTATCGGAGTACGTTGATTCAAGCCGGTATGTCGTTACCTCTATGGTTTTGAGGGTTGGGTCGTTCGTGTTGTCGTTGACGACTCCCACGGTCCCGAACTCGTTTTCGTAGAAAGCATGTTCAAAAAGCCCCTGAATTTGTTCAGGTCGTGCGTTCGTGGTGATGTCCCAGTCCTTTGGTTTTTCCCCGCGCAAAAGGTCCCGGACGCATCCGCCGACAAGATATGCCTCAAAACCGGCATTTTGAAGGGTGTCAGAGACCAGGCGTACCTCTTCAAAAATCTTTATTTTTTGGGTGTTTTTTGGCACAGATGCATTGTAGAACACCTTTTGCCTGCGGTCTATTTTGACGCTATGATGGTGTGTTCGCTCCCGTGGTGAAACGGATATCATATCTGCCTTCGAAGCAGCAGTTCCAGGTTCGAATCCTGGCGGGAGCACACTAGAAAGTCGAGAGTGCTCGTGTATAATTACTCACGCTTCAAGCGGGCATGGTTTAGTGGTAGAACACGTCCTTGCCAAGGACGAGACGGGAGTTCGATTCTCCCTGCCCGCACCAACGAGGGATTTTTGTTTGTGTCCTTTTAATAATCCCCAAACTATGGGAACAAAGCGACAAAAACACAAAATATTGGGGATAACTCTGTGAGTATGTGTAAAAGACATGTCCGTTAGAAACTAAAAACTAAGGACTAAAAACTAAGGACTAAAAACTTAAAACACTCTTACACAGAGCCATATTTGTCAAAAAGACGTCCTTTATGTGTTAATTGTTTCATGTGAAACGTTATGAGGACTGAAAAGAGGTTTATCGGAGACATTGGGGAGGAGGTTGCCTGTCGGTTTCTCAAGAAAAAAGGGTATAACATCATTGAGCGGAACTATCTCAAAAAATGGGGTGAGATTGACATTATTGCACGCAAGTCGGGCGAACTACACTTTGTTGAGGTAAAAACGGTGCAGTCAAAAGTTGAAAGTTCAAAGTCCAAGAATGTTTCACAGGAAACGGAAGGGTACCGCCCGGAGGAAAACGTGCACCCGGCAAAGCTCAAGCGTCTCGCCCGAACCGTGGAGACCTATCTATTGGACAAAGGCGTATCGGACAGTGTGCCGTGGCAAATTGATGTGGTAACTGTTCTCTTGGATCTAAAGGACAAAAAGGCGAAGGTGGATATGCTTGAAAATGTTATTTTGTGATGAAAAAGAAAAGAACCCGTTTTACGTCCCCCGCCGTGGCGGGGTGGGTTCGTGACAGGGTTACTGGCCTGGTTCACGGTTCTCGGACAAGGAATCGAGTTTTTCTGTACCAACCTTTTTCTTTTTGGTTGTATTCCTCGTACTGGTGTGCACCGACGGCCAGAACGGCGCCATACTCATCACCACAAACCCCCAAGAACTTTGTTGAGTTCTCTCCTTCCCACAGCGGGGCGTCGGACTCTTGCCCGGGGGCGATGATGGGCCAGTCAGAAAGGCTGACATGTATTTGGTAAAACCCAACCAACTCATGCGCTCTTGCGAGTAGGCGGCCTCTCTCGTTAGCTAGTCGCTTGAGCTCCTCCTGTGTGACGGGCCGGTTGAAGTTCCAGAATCGAAAACGCACAAGCTCCTTTCCTTGCCCGTTGCTTGGAAACATTGCGTCTAGCGAGAGATGCTGCGGAATTTTCCTTGTTGAGGTTGAGAGGCGAAGGGTTCGGCTCGCAGCGATCTTTTCCACGAGTGTGGTGTCATGGTCGATCTCTGTCTCAAAGACGTCGCTTTCGTAGTCAACACGCGGGAGCCAGCCTATGTACTCTCTGACGAATGCCCCGGCTGCGCTTTCCATGCCATCTCTTGACTGCCCCTTAAGGAGTTCTAGAAGCTCCAGTCGCCGAGCGTCGACCCCCTCCACCTTCATTGCCTCAACGAGCACCCCTCTCAACGTCTCCAACCAGAGGTCGCTTGTTTCGGGATGCTCTAGGTCAAGATACTTCTTCATTGTCAACCTCCTCCCATCTTTGTTGTTTTTAGTGAGCTGATCGAAATCCGTCATTATTTTGACACAAAATATATCTCCAGTCAAGAAATATTTTCCCACATATTGCAAATGGTAGATTTTTTGCTATAGTGTAAGCATATAAAAAGTGTCATAAAACACAACACTATGCAACAGACAAACTCCGCAATAAAAGCCCTTGGTCTCTCTGATATGGAAGCGGAAGTGTACCTTGCCGCCCTTGAGCTTGGCGAGGGAACCATGCAGGCGCTTGCAAAAAAGTCGGGAGTGAACCGTTCAACAATTTATACCTTTATTGATGAACTCAAAGAGCGGGGGTTCATTACGGAAACGAAGCGCGGAAAACGACGGTTGTATGTTGCAACTAACCCCGAGCGTTTGGTACAAATGCAAAAAGTGCGTACTGGTGAATTGGAACGGGCACTTCCCGAGTTGCTCGCGATCCACAATAGTGCACGTAACAAACCGAGAGTCACTTTTTATGAAGGTGTGGAGGGCATCAAAGAAATACACGCGGATATGCTGACGGCAGAACAGGAGATACAAGCATATGAGGACCTGGAGGGGTTGAAGAACAACCTCCCAGCGAGCTTTTTTGAGCAGTTTCCGAAAGAGCGTATGCGGAGGGGGATTTTATACCGCTCAATTTCTCGGGATTCAGAGACAGCTCGTGTATTTGTGAAAAATAATATTGGATTTTTACGTGAAACAAAGCTTATTATCACGGAGCCTCTGAATATTGAGGTCAGTATCTATGGCGATAAGGTGGCACTTATGAGTCTGACATCAAATCCGCCTTTCGGCGTTTTAATTCAAGATAAAAATATCGCACAAGTGCAACGTATCATGTGGCAAGAATTGTGGAATAGGCTTGGAGAGAAAATTGGATAGGAAGCAAAATCTATAATAATCTGTTACAATGCCGACGAATTACGGGGCGTAGTATACCGGTAGTACGCCTGCTTTGGGAGCAGGTAGACCGAGTTCGATTCTCGGCGCCCCGAAAGAAGAAAATTTTATAAAGGTAACTTTTTTGAAAAAGAGGCTATGTAAAGAGCTTTGAAGGAAGAGAATAAAAATACTTGACAAAGTTAATGTATTTGCTATAATATTCCTAGAATTAACTAACACATCCTGATAGTTTATTCCGTCTAACCCACGGATGAGCGGGGAGCAATATCGAAAGACTGCGCTATCTGCTCATCCGTGGGTTTTACATTAAAGGGTGTGTTATAGAAGTTCTTTGAAAGCACAGGTTTCTATCCTGTCAGTTTGAGTCGCCTACAAAGCGGACAGACGAGGATGTCTCAGAGCACGGCGTTTTAAGAGTAACTAAACAAGCCGTGTTTGTAACGAGATATCTTCATCTGTCCGCTTTTTTCGTTGGCATGCCGCCAGCGAGACGACTTTTACCAAAGGAGGGAGACAATGAAAAAGACGACGATGATTCTCGGTGTGTTCTTCGCTCTCATGACCGCCACTGCCTACGGGCAGGAGACGGGAGCTCGCGATGAGCGGGGGCTGCGGTTCCAGCTCAAGCCCGCGAAGTTTCAGGTTTTCGTTGGAGTCGGTGAGGTGATCATCGATGGCGACACCGTCGCCGAGACGCAGATCGGTGGTATCGCCACGATCCACCCGATCGGCAAGAAGTTCTTCCTGCGCCCGTACCTGTCCGTTGGCACCATCGATCCTGAGAAGGCTGGTGCAGAGAGCTTTGAGGCAGTGCAGGGAGGTGCGCTCGTTGGCTACAAGGTGAGTAAGCGGTTCACTGTTCTCGCCGGCGGGTCGGTGACGATGCTGTTCCTCGACAAGGAGACGGAGTATCGACCCACCCTGAACGTCGCCACCGCTACGACCATCAAGAAGTTCGAGAGCGGCACGCTGCAACTGCTTACGCCGATCAGCGTGAATCAAACGCCCAACGGCGACTGGAGTACCGTTGCAGTTGTGGGCATCGGATTCGTCTTCTAGACCTCGCTTCAGGGTTTCGCCTCATCGTACTCGACCACGGTCGAGTACGATGAGGCACATTCTTGAGCTTCGAAAATTAATTTGGGAGCTCAAAGATGTTTACTAACAACAGTCACCACGATATGCAATTTTAGAATGGTATACTTTGTGGTGTTATGAAACCGTCTCTTACTATTGGTCACTTTCCGATTATTGACCACCTCATTCTTGGTGTTGCGGTTCACAACGATAGTTCGCAATATAAGCACTTCACACTTAGGACAAAGCTCTTTACCGACTGGCCTGCTATTTCGGAGGCGTTAGAAACAGGTGCGATTGATGGGGCCTTCGTGTTATTTCCCCTGGCGTTTGAGCTTTTCAGAAGAGGGCTCAAGAGTCATCTTGTTCTACTTGGCCACCGCGAGGGGCAGATACTAATTGCAAAAAAAGGTATCACGAAGGTAGAGGAACTTAAAGGCAAAACGGTTTTTGTTCCAGACAAGTACTCGACGCACCATATATTATTGTGCCTCGCGTTACGGCAGGCAGGACTGACGCTCGATGATGTCAAGATTCAGATGGGTTTCAGTCATCCTCGCGAAATGGTAAGTATGCTTGAAGAAGGGAAGATTGATGCCTTTGTTTCGGCAGAACCGATGGGAAGCGAAGCAGTGGAAAAGGGAGTAGGGAATGTGTTGAAGCTCTCGCATGATATCAGTGCACACCATGTGGACTGTGTTTTTGTGGTACGAGACGATCTGATAAACAAGAATTCCAGTAGCGTTGAGGAGTTCGTTAGCAGTCTGGTAAAGGCTGGATTGTTTATTAACGCGTATCCCCGACAAGCAGCAGAGATTGGAGAATTATTTTTAGGATGGCCCCAGAAACTACTCTTGCGGGCACTTACTCACGATCGAGCACATATCTTATTTTGGGACTTGCTGCCTCGAATAGAGGAGTTTGCAGAGCTACAGGATATCGCAGTAGAGGAGACGCATCTTTGGGATACGGGCATTGATCTAGAAACCTTTATCGAGCCGAAATTTGCCCAAGCTGCATATCGTGAATGGGTGATTGATACTCGAAGAGAAGTAAAAGATCGAGGTCGCGAGCGCAATCTGCCTGGAAATTTTCGCGAAGCGGCAGATCGCTTCCAGCAATTATTTAGTACTTCCATACCAATCGCTGGGCTTAGATTCATCGCTTCAGGAGAAGCATATCCAAAAGGAACAGAACGATTAAAGGAAATTTCTGAACTACGGCGGGAGTTTCTTGAGGACGTATTTGCTGGGCACGCGTATAGTATTACTACTCCGTATGCGAAAAAGAAAGCGTTATCCTTTTTTGTTCCAGAAAATGGTAGTGAACCGGATCGAGTCTTGTTTAAACTTACTCATGAGGAGGCGTTGAAGGTGCTCCAAGCATTAGAATGGGGCGAGCGTTTAGCAGAGGTAAAAAAATATAGCGAAGCGACTGCAGACAGAGATCTCTTTTCATCGACGGGGAGTATTTCAGCGGTGCAGGATGAAATCCATGTGTATTTTTCTATTGACCTTACAGTGTTTCGATTTTTGGTTTTGTTGCTCCATTATTTTTAGATTCTGGTGGAATGATAGATTCTTCATTTAAAGATTTTGTATTAGACCAGTTGGGTCATATCGAAGGCATTCGAGCGAAGCGAATGTTTAGCGGGTTTGGAGTCTATGCAGAAGACGTATTTTTCGCCATTATTTCTGATGATGTGTTGTATTTTAAAACAGATGAGAGAACACGAAAGCGCTATACAGAGGCGGGTGCTGGTTGTTTTCGACCAAG
>JAKEFG010000009.1 GCA_022616195.1 Candidatus Wolfebacteria bacterium
CTATTTGCACGCGCTCCTCGTATGCGAGTTGTGTATATCTTGTTCCTTTCCTCATGCACTCCATGGTATCTGGAGTGTCCTAGTTCAAAGGTACCGAGGGGTCTTTTGTTTCTTCTTGTGCCGTTTCCGCCTTCGGCAAGCGGTGAGCGTGTGGAGGAGCCTTTGGACCCGTCCGGACGGAATCCAATGCCACATCGCAATATCGTGTCTCCACCCCCGATCGCGCGGTCGGGGGTTTCGCATTCTCAGTAAAGTTATGTGTTACACTGTAAATTGCTAGTGCCTAAAGCCTAGCGTCTAATTCCTATGCGTATTCTTTTTACCGGAGGCGGTTCAGGAGGACATTTTTACCCCATTGTTGCCATTGCAGAAGCGATCCAAGAGATTGCCCGCGAGGAACGTTTGCTTGAGCCGGAACTCTTGTTCGCCGCGCCCGACCCGTACGACAAAAAGGTACTTTTTGAGTTAAACATACGCTTTATTCCGATTACCGCAGGTAAAACACGTCGGTATTTCTCACTTCTCAATGTTATTGACTTCTTTAAGACGGGGTGGGGAATAGTCAAGGCGTTTTGGAAACTCTTGTTCATCTTTCCTGATGTTGTGTTTGGCAAGGGCGGCTACGGCAGTTTTCCGATAGTGTGTGCCGCGCGCATTCTCGGAATTCCGGTCATTATTCATGAGTCCGACAGCATCCCGGGGCGCGCCAACGCGTGGGCGGGAAAATTCGCCCAAAAAATCGCCATATCATTCCCCGAGGCGGCGGAACATTTTGACCCAAAACACGAACACCCTGAACGTATTGCGCTCACCGGGAATCCTATTCGGAAAGACCTGCTGACCGTCGCACACGAAGGCGGACGTGAGTTTCTCAAAATTGAATCCGGTACCCCTGCAGTACTCATTCTTGGTGGCTCATCGGGAGCGGAGGCAGTAAACGAAGCGGTCATTGACGCACTCCCGCGGCTCGTGGAACACTACTTCGTTATCCACCAGACGGGAAAACAGAATGTTACTAGTGTGGAAGAAACCGTAGCGGTGCTCCTCGGAGATAATGAACATAAAAATCGCTACCGACCATTCACATACCTCGATCTCCTCGCGATGCGCATGGCGGCAGGTGCAGCGGACCTCATCATTTCCCGTGCAGGCGCAAGTGCCATATTTGAGATTGCGCAGTGGGGCAAGCCTTCAATCATTATTCCTATTCCGCAGTCGGTGAGCCACGACCAGCACAAGAACGCCTTTGCCTACGCGCGGACTGGCGCGGCAACCGTCATAGAGCAGGAGAACCTGACCGCAAGCATTCTTGTCTCGGAAATCAAGCGTCTGATGCAAAACACAGCACTCCGGGAGGAAATGAGTGCCGCAGCAAAAGCATTTGCCAAACCCGACGCCGCACGAACCATCGCTCGAGAGATTCTTGACCTTGCTCTTGAACATGAAAAATAGCCATGACTGACAGCAAATCATTTGTCAATACGCTTCCATATATCAGCAACCCCATTGAGGAGTTTGGTAGTTTTAAGTTTGTTGATTGGGAAACGGGGATTTACCCAAAATTCAAAGGGGGAACCAAACAGAGAGAGATAGATTTCTTTGTAGATATAATTCAGAAGCGAGGGTTAAGAAATATACTTGACTTTGGTGTTGGTGGTGGACTTGAACTAAGTGGTATCATCAAAACTCTCAAAAAGCACGGCTACCTGCTAGAAAGTATGGAAGCAAATGAGGTTGATGAGAGTTTTATTAACCTTGCCTCTAAATTATTCAAACAAGAACAACAAAAAGTGCTCATTCACAAAGCAAACTGGCTTGATTTACCGAAAGCAGAGCCGTCATACACGCATCGTTTTGATTTTGGTTTTCTCACAGGCAATTCTTTGACGTACATCGGCGGGGGTACACGGGAATACACTAAAAAAGCCCAACAAAGCATAGTGACAAAGTTCGCTGGGCTTATTGAAAAGGGAGGTTATATTTTTATTGACTCTCGCAACTACGACTATATCAAATCACTTATGAACCTTCCAAAGGAGGAGATATTCGAGAACTTCACATTTGACTATAGTGTCTATTACCACGGTTTTCAAGAGAAAGTGCTGGTGTTTCCTGCGTACATTAGCGACACCGTCGTTGTGCTCCATTACTACGACAAAGATTACAAGAAATGGAGCAAGTTAGACCTATACCCAATCTACCAAGAAGACATGCTTGAAATCCTGAACAAAGACTTTGAGGTTGAAGATACCTACCATGATTTTACGGATGGGTATAAAGATAAAAGCCTGTTTGTCCAATATCTGGCAAGAAAAAGATAGGAACAATGACGTATGACTAGGGACTCGTTAACAATAACCCGCTTTCCGCCATCGCCCACCGGGTATCTGCACATCGGCAGAGCGCGAACTGCACTGTTCAATTTCCTTTTTACCAAACACTATGACGGTAAGATGATATTCCGCTTGGAAGATACCGACAAAGCACGAAGTAAAAAGGAATTCGAGAAAGATATTGTAGAGGGTCTTGATTGGCTAGGAATTACGTATGACGAGGGTCCGTTTCGTCAGTCCGAACGCACAAAAATCTATCAAACATACCTGCGTGCAATGATTGAAAAGGGGAGTGCGTATGAAGCGGAAGATTCAAACGAAGGTGAGGGGAAAGTAGTCCGCTTGAAGAACCCCAACACCACCATCACATTCACCGATCTTATACGGGGAGACATTGTCTTCAATACTACCGAACTGGGAGACTTTGTTATTGCACGAAACATCAACGAGCCGCTCTACCACCTCGCCGTGGTTGTTGATGACTTTGAAATGGAAATCACCCATGTGATTCGCGGAGAGGATGGCATCTCAAACACCCCACGGCAAATCCTCCTCCAGGAGGCCATCGGTGCATCGCGCCCCGTCTATGCACATATTCCTTTTATTCTTGCCCCGGACAAATCAAAACTTTCCGGCAGACACGGTGCGGTTTCGCTCAAAGAATATCGCGAGGCCGGATATCTGCCCGAAGCGCTTGTCAACTATCTTGCGCTCCTTGGCTGGCACCCCACAAACGAACGAGAAATATTCTCAATGGAAGAGCTTATTAAGGAGTTTGATCTCTCACGTGTGCAGAAAGGCGGCGCGGTCTTTGACGAGGAAAAACTCAAGTCAATGAATAAAATCTATATTGCAAAACTCTCTGATGACGATTTCCTGCGATACACTAAAAAGTTTATGCCGGACTTGGTGCGTCGTACGTCTGGCTACAACGACGAGAAACTCGCGCAAATGACGCCGCTTATCCGTGAGCGCGTCCACACGTTTGGAGAAATTGCCGATATGGCAGGAGAGCTTGATTACTTTTTTGGAGCGCCCGAATATAATGCACAGGCACTCGTGTGGAAAGATGACACCCCCGGCATTGCCCATAAACATCTTGAGCACATTGCGAAAGTCCTTGAAAAAATACCAGAAAATACCTTTACTGTGGAGTCAATAAAATCCGCGTTGTGGGACTATGCCACCAGAGAGGGGAGGGGAAGTGTCCTCTGGCCAATGCGCTACGCGCTCTCCGGCAAGGAAAAGTCGCCGGATCCGTTTACACTTGCGGCAGTTCTGGGAAAAACAGAAACGCTCGCGCGTCTCAAAACCGCTCTCGTCAAACTGTCATAAACATGTCGCACCATCTCTTTACAAAACACCTTGTGCTGTTGTGTCTGTGTGTCGGCATCGCGCTGGCGCTCCCCGCGAATGCGGCAGAAATCGACGAACTCCGCGATCAAATCAAAGAAAAGGCGGAGCAGATAGGAGAGCTGGAAAAGGACATTACCACATACCAAAACCAGCTTACCGAAATAGGCGAGGAGAAACGTACATTGGAAGGTGAAATACAAACACTTGATATTTCACGCAAAAAAGTTGAGACGGACATCGCGGTTACCGAACGGAAAATTGACGCCGCCGGACTTACTATTGAAGAGCTCAATCTGGAAATACAAGCAAAGGAAGAAAACATGCGCCTCAACACCGACACCATTGGCGAGACCATACGGCGCATCAACGAGGCGGAGTCACAAAGTTTGGCGGAAACCATCCTTGCCCACGACAGTTTATCGGACGCATGGGGAGACGTTGACACCCTTCAGCAATTCCAGTCCTTGCTCACGAGCGACCTCCGCGAGCTTACGGACCTCAAGCAGGAACTTGAAGCCGCGCGGGAAGACCTTCTTATCCAGCACGCGGAACTTTCCAACTTCAAAAGCGATCTCTCGGGGCAACGTCAAGTGATTGTCGCCAATAAAGAGGAGAAAGACCAGCTTCTGACAGCCACCAAGAATGAAGAGTCAAACTATCAGGCGCTGCTTGCCGAGAAATTGCGCCAGCGGGAACAGTTCGCCCGAGAACTCCAGGCAATAGAGGAACAGATTCGCATCGCGATTGACCCCGACAGCATTCCAAACGCCGGAAGTGGCATTCTGCAATGGCCGCTTGATAGCGTCCGGATAACGCAATACTTTGGCAACACGCCGTTTGCAAGTGCTAATCCGCAGGTCTACAAAGGAGCGGGACATAACGGCGTTGACTTCGGTGCTTCACGCGGCTCTCGCGTCAAGGCGGCTCTTTCGGGCACGGTAATGAACACCGGAAATACTGACGAGGTTTCTGGCTGCTATTCATACGGCAAATGGGCTCTGATTCGGCATAACAACGGGCTCGCGACGCTCTATGCACACCTTGACGTTATCAGCGTCACGCCCGGACAGCAGGTGGCAACAGGGGAGACCGTCGGCTTCAGCGGCAATACCGGTTATTCTACAGGGCCGCATCTCCACTTCACCGTATACGCTGCGGAGGGAGTGCGTGTTGAGCGATTCACCAACAGTATCAACTGCAAGAATGCGGTCATACCCATTGCGCCAAGAGAGGCGTATTTGAACCCCTTGTCATACTTGCCGGGCGCATAGTACAGTTAGGTGACACATCACGTCAGTCATATGTCATTTCCACAACACTCACAGGGCGGATTCATACAGCTCGTTATCATTATTATTATCCTTATCCTTATCGTGAGCTACTTCGGGCTGAATCTGCGCGCGCTTTTTGACAATCCGCAGACGCAGGATAACTTTTCAGCTGTCTGGGAGTGGGTTCAACACATCTGGAACAACTATCTTGAGCGGCCCGCTCGATGGATCTGGGAGCACATCATCTCCTTCATTTGGAATGATTTGTTTTTAGGAAATCTGGATCGTCTGCGCGGCGGCGAGTCGTTTAATGATATAGCTCCCGAAAGTCCTACAGTATCAACAAATTAGAGAGAAATTGGCTAAGAGAACAAACATGTCGCTAAATATCTATACTGCGAAGTACAGTCCTCTCATGGGAGTATATCGGGCCCGTTCGCAAACACTTCAGCCTCTGAAAACAGTGCAAAACTGCGAAATGGGAACTGACGAACCATAACGGAGCGGTGTTTTAGGTCGTGCTGTGGGCTTTGGTCTTTCCCCCCCAGACCCCCCTATACGCCTCTCGACTTCGCCGTCTTTAAATCAAAACCCAAAACCAGGAGGACCTGAAGCCAGGTCTTTCCGGGCCTAGGTTTTGTTTTGAGCGACGACGCGACGATTTTTTTGCGAGTAACGTGTGCATAAACTGTGCATTGCGTGTGGGTGTGGAGGATTGGAAAGTTCTTTCCAAACCCGACACTCCCTTGAGCCACACTCACACACAGTGCAGAGCATCTACCAACTAGCAACTTAACTACACATCCATGACGGCGACACCACAGCAAGCCAAAGACCGATTCTCTGACGCCGCTTTTTCTCGTGCAGGGCGATACCAAGAGGGAGCGCAAGGCAAGGGCTCCAAATGGAACGCCGCAAAGGGACGTGCAAAAACAAATTTCGTACCGGCAATGCAGGAAGCGTTGCAGAAAGACGCATACGGTAAAGGACTCGATCGCGCACAGGCGAGCGACTACGATAACGGCATACAAGACAAGGGCGTCAACAACTGGCCGGTCGGCATGCAGGCAGGCGCGGACAAGTACGCGGCGCGGGTGCAGAAGTTCACAACGCTCTGGAGCGAGTCACTGCCGACAGCTCCCGGTAATCGCCGGAGTGCGAGCAACATCAAGCGCATGACCGAGAACGTCCAGCGATTTATAACCGCAGCCGGCAAGTAAGCATATGACTGTTGTTAAATGCACAATCTGTGAGCGGCCCATCAGCCACAACCCGAAAGACAAGGGAAAGCTGTGCAGGCGGTGTGAGAAGTCAGGACTGACGCCGGAGGACGAATGGAAGATACAAGACAACAAACCAAATAACCCCCCACAAGGATCATGACAAACCTGTTCCGCTCTCGCGAGGGTGCACTCGCCGATGTTAATGTAAAGACACAGCTGACGACACTCGGGTCGCAAACCGCACCCGTGGCGCTTCTCGTCCCCGGTGACGCAAAGTTCCTGCGCGCGGCGTACGTTGCAGCGGTCTCGAGCAACGAGGCGGCAGACCAGTACGCGTTTCTCGTGCGGCTCGAAGGTCCGGGTCTCACCATGGGTGACTTCGTCTTTGCGGCAGGCGCCGGCGGTGTCTCAGTTGCAACCGGCGGACACGCACTCGTACCAAGCCAGCGCATTCCCATCAACATTCCGGTCATTAGCGGACAGGAGATTCTGATATTCGCCGAAGCGGTTGGTGACGACATGGGCACCTACCAGGTCGGCGTGACACTCGAGTTCGGCACCGAAGCAGGTCCCGAGGGCGAGACGAAAGGCGAGATCACGGTTGAGGGTGACATCACCGCAGTTGACACGCTCACGCGTCTCACCTCACAGGGTTCAGTCACCTCGCCATCACGGCTCACACCGCCTGACGCGGCAATGATTAAGCGCGTCATTGTGTCGGTCGGGGCTGACGGAGCGGCAGACGGTGAAGTGACCTATATACTCCGCCTCAGCGGCAACGCAATGAAGAACGGCGAGCAAGAAATTATCATCGGAGCAGAGAGCCAGATCGCCGGTCAAGCGGGCTCGGATGAAGGTCTAACAACGATGGTGCCGATGATACTCGACAACCTCGATATCGAGGTGCGCTCGAGCGACACACTCGACATCTCGGTTGAGATGGCGGGCGTAGACGTTGGAAGCGCAACGGCAGTCGTGACGGTGATCTTCCAGTAAACACACAAAGTCGGATAGAGCGCGGTCGGGTGGTGTAGAGGGGTGAGTGTACAGCATCCGTCTGCACCACCGGGCCGCGCTTTTCAATACCATGCCACCAGAAATAAAACTTCCACAGCTTCCGTTCTTGACGCGCGAGATGTTGGCCTTTGGAGCAAGGACAAAGTGGGACCTGGAGGTGCAAATATACTCGAAAACGACATTTGACATGAAGATCTCGGGAACAACAAGGGAAGCACCCTTCACGTTCACCATAGACCACACGAACGACGGAGTGCTCAATGAGCGCGTGCTTGGAATGACGGACATACCAATTATGCTCTCGGTATACTACGAACAAGAAACCGGCAGTGCAGCAAACACATGGGTGAATGTGTACCTTAGGGCCAACGAGACAAGAGTGGCAAAGCTGATTGGAGGATATGTGGGGGGGTTTGTCTCGCTCACCTGGCCGGGGTCAAGGATGTTATCGAACCTAGATGGAAATGCCGAAGTAAGTATTTTAGCGACGGCAAATCCCGCCGCCGGTGCCGAAGTCTCCCAGAACGTGCTCACCAACGAAGTGTGGAAAATACGCGGGGTCTCTCTTGTACTCACAACAGACGCAAACGTCGCAAATCGACGAGTGCACCTCAAACTGTCAGTGTTCGGGGTTCCATTATGGGAGGTGGAATCGGGGTACGACCACACCGCAAGTACCGCAAGGACATATCACTTTATGGAAATTGAAAATATACCTAATGCCAACAATGACGATGATGTGTTTGTGGCAATTCCAAAAGGTAGGTTTGTTGGTGACGGCTACACCCTAGAAACAGACATTTTGAATCTACAAGCGACAGACCAAATAAGCGATTTCAACACCCTATACGAGCAATTCTTCCAAGACTAAAAATCATGCAACACATCGACTGGAAACAAATCGCAATCTCTATACTCGTCGGGGCGGTGGTGGCATTTCTCACCGCGCTCATTGAGGGCGTCCACGAGGTGCTAACCGAGTACGGCAACAATGCCCTCGGCGGCGCGGCGAGTACGCTCCTGTACGCGCTCCGACATCGCGTCTAAAATCTCTATGTCCCGCGACATCACACAAGTCATTATTCACCACACGGCGGCAGACAGGCCGCATCCGCAGGTCCCGGCTATTGAGGAGTGGCACAAGGCGCGGGGCTTCCCGCTTTCCTCGCTTGGCACACACATCGGCTACCACTACGTCATAGAGATGGACGGCACGGTGGTGCAGACACGACAGGAATCAGAAGTTGGCGCGCACGACCAAGGCGAGAATCTTGACAGCATAGGCATAGGGCTTGCCGGGAACTTCAATGTGACGGTCCCGAGCAACGAGCAGTGTGCAGCACTCCGCTCTCTCCTTGCCGATATCGGGGAGCGATACCGGCTCGGGTACGCCGCGTTTGTGCCGCACCGGAAGAACGACCAAACCGATTGCTACGGCACACGACTCGACGACTGGTGGGCGGCGCGACTCTATCTCGAGGGCACGATCGCACGGCTGCAAAAACTCATCGCAGAGCTTAAAAACATGCCCACATGAGAGTAGACACCCTATACAAATACGAGCTGATGCACCGCTACCCGGGTATGCGCCCCAAGGACGAGGCACTTTGGGACGAGTTTGTCAACAACAACCGCGACGCGTTTGACGACTGCTACTACGACGTGCACATCGGGGAGCCGGAAGCGGACCCGAGAAAAAAGAGTGCCATGCTCGCAACCGGCATGTACGAAGTCAGCCAATGGTGCGTGGATGTTGTTGCGCGGAGCGGCGACGCCATCTACGTCATTGAAATCAAGCCCGACGCCGGACCGGGCGCACTCGGTCAGGCGCTCGCATACAAAAAGCTCCTTGTGCTCGAGGGTAAGGTGCCGAAGAACGCGATCCCGCTCGTGCTCACCGACAGCATCTCGCCCATCTTACAGAAAGCGGCCGACGAGCTCGGTGTGCTCGTCTGGGTCGCGTGACGGGCGTCGCGCTCTGCCCACTCCCACGCGGGACTGGTGGGCAGAGCGGGGTGCGTGCTCACTCGTGATACTCACGGAGCATCTGCTCACGGATCGCCTGTTCCTTGCACGAGCCGCCGCACGACGCGTTCACTGCCGCAGAGAGGACCGAGAAAAACACAGAGACGGCGATCGTTGCAAGAAACACGCCCACAAGGAGTATCCAACCGAGCACATAGAGCACGCCCCCCATCTTTTTCAACATATACTACAGTATGCCACTACTCATCTTTCTTGCAAAGGCCATCGTATCATCCGCGGCATTCGTCGCGGCGGAGAGTGTTGTTGAGAAGCTCGTTGAAAAAGACGGCGCGAGCCTCATTGACGAAGTGGCAGGAGTTGCCGCAGGTGTCGGTGTCGGTGTCGGGGTGCCCAAGCTCAATTTTCTTAAGGATCCTAAAGTGCTCCCGCTCCCTCAAAATGTCAGCACCCCAGCACAGGTGGCCGACTATCTCGAATCCATCGCGGCAAACAAAGCGGGACTCACCGCGCTCAACGCCCGGCTCGGCGGCTTCGCCCCGCTCGCCATTAAGTTCACCAAGGCCGTTGCGCGCGTATTCACAAAAAAGGGGGTCGTCGTCACCGCCGGCGTCTTGGTCCTATGGAAAATAGTCAACTGGCTCATCTGGCTCCCGCAACTCGTGCAGCAGTTCTGGGACCAAGGCACATTCAGCCCCGAGCAGGCAAACACCATCATGGAAAGCTGGAACCTGCCGTGGCGCTGGCCCATCTCCGAGGCGCGGGCAACAGAGACCGCACTCAAGGAATTATCACTAGAGCAGAAGCTCGCCGGAGCGCTCGGAAGCGTCGGCGGACCTCGCACAATCATTCGTATGGTAGAAGAAAAAAAGCCCGAACAGTTCATCGGCACGCTCTTTAGCTTCAAGCTCGGCAGCGCGGAATCGTTTGAGCGCAAGGTGGACGACGAGATCACGGACATGGCCGATCTTAAAGAGGATATCAAGCTCAACCTTAACCACTGGCTCCAAACGCTCCCCGCGCGCCTCGGTGCGTCAATCGTCATCCGCAAGGACCCGGTGGATGAAACCGGGAGCAAACAGTCCGGCATCTGGGCAACGCTCACGATGTTCATCACCCACATCTCGGGCAAGACGACACCGATTGACACCATCCTCCTCGGTCCGGTGAAGCCGGCGGTGCGCCTCGAGCTCGCGCGGCAAACCAAGACCATTGAGAACCAAATACCAGAGCTCATTCAGAGCATGGAGGTGCGCCAGGTAGATGTGCCTAAGGGAACCGTTGATATATTCGACACGACCGGCGAGCTCGTCGCCTCATCCGAGATACCGACGCCCGCGCTCATACCGTCCGAGCTCGGAGTGCCGACAGTGAAAAAAGACGAGTTTGATGTAGAAACCGAGAAAATATCTAAAGGCGACAGGGAGGCGATCGCCCGACAAGAGGAACGCATCAGAGAGGCCGACAAGACGCCGAAAACCCCGCCCCCGGGCCAAACCACGACGCCGGCGGTTCAGGCACCGCCGGGGGGCAAAATAGAGGGATGGATACCCGAGCTCGGCGCATACAAGGGGAGTATCGTGCTCTCCGACACACCCGGCGGCGGGCTCAACATCAGGAGCGACCACTCGACCTCAGCGCGCATATTCGTCACGGTCCCGAACAACACGCGCCTCACGGTACTCGGCGAGCACGCAACAGCGAACGGCCTGCTCTGGGGCAAGGTCGGGTGGAGCATTCCCGGCGCGAGCTCCGGCGAGGGGTGGGTCGCCTGGGACTTCGTGAAAGCCGTATAGCGGAGCGCTCCGCGCCTGATTTAACGACGTGGGTGGAACGAACGAACACACTCCCAAAACGCGGTTTGCGTTTTGGGAGTGTGTGAGTGAGTGACTATAAAAATAACAATAATCTTACTTAAA
>JAKEFG010000010.1 GCA_022616195.1 Candidatus Wolfebacteria bacterium
CTATTTGCACGCGCTCCTCGTATGCGAGTTGTGTATATCTTGTTCCTTTCCTCATGCACTCCATGGTATCTGGAGTGTCCTAGTTCAAAGGTACCGAGGGGAGAAACCGATGCGGGCTTCGGCTCGCTGAACCGAGGAGGATTCTGAAATGAAAATCAAGCTCTTTGTCGTCGCGTTGCTTGTTGTGATGTCCGTCGCTCCGGCGACGGACGCCCAGAACTTCGAGTTCTCGTTCCGCTCTAACTGGGTCGCCGGCTTCGCCGGGCTTGGGCGGGGCGGTGGTACCCACGTCCTCGTCACAAACGGCGTCACCGACTCCTACATGGAGTGTCGGACGGCTCCCGACGAGTGGAGTCGCGCCAACGCACTCCGGCGGGCTGGCGACCTTCTGCGCGCTGCCGGAGAGATGGAGCGGAGAGCGGAACGCTTCTCCGACAAGCCCAAGCGCGTTGCGCGTCTCCGCGCCGAGGCAGAGAGGCTCCAGACGGAGGCATCCGACCTCATCGCCTCCGTGGAACCGTTCAGGGTTCCCGTGGGTGGGAAGTGCCGCGTCGCGGCGCGCACCTACAGTGGTCGCTACAGTGGAAGCTACGGCACCATCGGGGTCGCCGTGGACTTCTACGATGGATCAGGCGCCGGGGCGGCGTACCTCGGGACTGCCGACATGCGCTTCGCCGTCGATGACCACCGGCTCCACGGTGAGACACTCACCGTCACGACGGAGGATGTCGTCCGGCCGCGACGTCTCGGCGACACGCAACCCGACACCGCCGGTCGGTCACGTCCCAGGACCGACCCCTACGAGTGGTTCTACAGCAAGCAGTAGCGCTTGCCAGTGAGCCACTCGTTCAGACGGAGGCCAATGGAGGCCTCCGTTTTACATTGGGATATTCATAAAATGCTACAATGACATGCATGGAATGTAGGAGTGTTCAAGAGACGAACGCTGCCGCCGCATTGTTCGTTGCCAATCTCAAACCGGCAAAAGAACGCGCCACCATCGTTGAGCTTCGGGGGGAACTCGGGTCGGGGAAAACGACTTTTGTAAAAGCGGTTGCCGAAGCGCTCGGTGTGAAAGATACTGTCACAAGCCCCACCTTTGTGATTGAGAAGGTGTACAAAGTTTCACACCCGCACTTCACGAATCTCGTCCACATTGACGCGTACCGTCTCGAGAGCGGAAACGAACTTCGCGCGCTTGGCTTTCCGACGCTCACACAGGACCCACACAATCTTATACTCATTGAATGGCCTGAACGAGTTGCTGATATCTTGCCTGAAAACACACCAACACTGTCATTCACATTTGTTGACGAATATACCCGTGACATAATTCTTCCCCATGCCCAAGAAAGCACAACATAAAAAACGCCTCGTGCTTCTGGACGCGCACGCCATCATTCACCGCGCGTACCACGCGCTTCCCGATTTTACCTCCGGCGAGGGCGAGCCGACGGGCGCGCTCTACGGACTTGTCGCCATGCTCCTCAAGGCAGTGAGCGACCTGAAACCTGATTACCTTGTCGCATGCTACGACCTTCCCGAGCCGACCGAGCGACACAAGGTCTTTGACGAATACAAGGCCGGGCGGGAGAAAGCCGATGAGGCGCTCGTGCATCAAATTGAGCGGAGCAGAGACATATTCAGAGCATTCAGCATACCGATATACGAAAAAGCAGGTTTTGAGGCGGATGACATCATCGGCACCGTTGTTGAAAGCGTGAAGGGGAGGAAGACGCTTGAAACTTTTATTGTTTCAGGCGACATGGATACGCTCCAGCTTGTGCGTGGCACAGACGTACGGGTCTACACGCTCAAGAAAGGCATCAAAGACACTATCATCTACGACAAAAAAGCTGTAGAGGATAGATTCGGTTTTTCTCCCGAACTCCTCCCGGATTACAAAGGGCTCCGCGGCGATCCGTCGGATAACATACCGGGCGTTCCCGGCGTCGGCGAGAAGACGGCGACGGAGCTCATACGGGCATTCGGGAGCATTGAGACCCTCTACACAGCACTCGCAAAAGACGCTGCCGCTTTTGAGAAAAAAGGGGTAACGAAACGGACTCTAAAACTGCTTAAGGAACATAGAAAGGATGCGGAATTTTCAAAAATGCTCGCCGAGATACGCCGCGACGCACCGATCGCCTTTCGCCTGCCGGAGTCGCTCTGGGAGAACTCGTTTGATATCACTAACGTTCTCAAGCTGTTTCGGGAGCTGTCATTTCGAACGCTTGCCGAGCGGGTGAAGCAGATGTTTGGTGATGGAAAAACAAATCTTGAAGAGGGCGAGAGCGCGGCGCGCGACGAAGCGCCGGGAGACAGCGAGGTTCGAGAGGTTGGTATCGCACTATGGGTGCTTGATTCCGAACACACCAATCCCAGTATCGACGATATTCTTCGGTTTGCCAACACAAACTCATTTGAGAAGGCGAAAGTTTACATTCTCAAAGAGCTCAAGAAGCAGGGACTTGAGAAAGTCTACCGGGATATTGAACTTCCACTCGTTCCGGTAATAGAGAGGGTGGAGCGGCGGGGCGTTAAGGTTGACACCGGTTATCTCAAAAAGCTCTCCAAGGACTACCACGCGCGGCTTGCGAAACTGGAGCAAGGGATCTATAGGCACGTCGGTAAGGAGTTCAACATCAACTCGCCACAACAGCTTGCTGCGGTGCTCTTTGATGAGATGGGACTCACCGCGAAGGCAAAGACCGCTGGCGGCCAACGTTCCACCCGTGAATCGGAACTCCAGAAACTTGCGGGGGCACACCCGGTTATTGATGACATACTGGCATATCGTGAGCTTCAGAAACTACTCTCAACCTACATCGACAACCTACCGCACCTCGTCTCACCCCGGGACGGCCGCCTCCACACCACGTTTCTCCAGCACGGCACGACGACAGGACGAATGTCGTCGCAGAACCCCAACCTGCAGAACATTCCCGTCCGGAGCGACTTGGGACAGCCAGTGCGAAATGCCTTTGTCGCTGAGAAAGGATTCACCCTCGTTGATTTGGATTATTCGCAGATTGAACTGCGGGTGTCTGCCGCACTTTCGGGGGACGAGAAGATGATAGAAGTATTTAGGGAGGGAGGTGACATACACAGGGCGGTGGCGGAAGAGGTGTTCGGCTCGGCGGACGCCGACGCGCGGCGCAAAGCGAAAATCATCAACTTCGGCATTCACTACGGCATGGGCGCGAACGCGCTCGCCAAAACTATTGGCACGACGCGGAAAGAGGCACAGCATTTTTTGGACGAATATTTCAAACGATTTTCACAGCTTGGAGAGCACATTGAGAAAGCAAAGCGTGAGGTTGCGAAGAAGGGCTACACGGAAACGCTCTTCGGCAGACGCCGCTATTTTCCAGGCATCACGTCACATCTTTCGTATGTACGCGCCGAGGCAGAGCGGATGGCAATCAATGCGCCGATCCAAGGGACGAATGCCGATATTATGAAAATTGCTATGCGACGCGCGGATGAGTGGATTCGGAAAGAAAAATGTGAGAGCGATGTTTTTCTGGTGCTTCAAATTCACGATGAGCTCGTCTACGAAGTGAAGGACGAGTTGGTTGAAAAGGTCGCGCCGCAGATTAAGAGTATTATGGAGAATGTGCTTGTATCCGATAGGCTTGCTGGAATCTCACTCGTTGTCGATGTATCGGTCGGCAAAAATTGGGGGGAGATGAAGAAATTATTTTAGGCTACCCCGCTGTACTTTTGCAAAATAGTTTTTCCGCGAGACGCTTCGTCCGGCAAGGGTTTGCCTTTTTGGCACCGCGTCTCGCAAGGCAAGAGAGATTTTTGTATAATTTGGGGTGTTGGTGAGCATTTCGGGGCAAAAGTACAGCGGGGTGCTCAATTTTGTAATTACTCGCTCTGCTCGTAAACAAAATTGGCATGCTCTACGTACTCTACGGTACAGACACAGAGAAGGCGCGCGAAAAGGTGCGCGGTCTTGTCGCCTCACTCACACAACGTGAGCCGAACGCTGCGGAGTTCCGGCTCGACGCGGATTCGTGCAATCCCGACGCTCTCGCCGAGTATCTCGGCGCGCAGGGGCTTTTCTCCTCGCGGGTGCTTGTTGTTCTGGATCGCGTGTTTGAGAACGACGAAGCAAAAGAACTCATCGTGTCGCATCTTGCAGACATCGCCGACTCGGAGAATATTTTTGTTCTTCTTGAAAGTGATCTTGATAAAAAGACGCTCGCGCGACTGGAGAGACACGCGGAGAGAGTCCAGGAGTACGAGGAGAAATCCGGAAACAAAAAGTTAAAAGGTGAGTTTAATATTTTTTCGCTCACTGATGCGCTTGGAAATCGCGATAGCGACAAGCTCTGGGTGCTCTATCAGAAAGCGCTCCGCGCCGGGATACCGTCCGAGGAAATGCAGGGCATCCTGTTTTGGCAGCTGAAGACGCTTGTGCAGGTTGCCGGGGGCGACACGGCGGGACTGAAGCCCTTCGTGGTCGGGAAAGCAAAACGCTTTCTTGCACATTATTCTCCCAACGATGTGAGAGCTCTCACTTCTCGGTTCATATCGCTTTACCACAATGCCCGCCGCGGCGCGGTTGACTTTGAGCTTGGGTTGGAGCAACTGATGCTTTCTCTTTCATAAAATAAAGAAGACCGGTCGCCGCGAGGTGCGGCGCCGGTCGAGCGAAACAAAAAGAACTCAAAAGTTCAAATCACCTTAGTTGACGATTGGTCCTCCATGAGCAGCACGCTTGAGAAGATCCACCATCTCCTCGACCCACTCATCAGGGGTCCTAGCGTCGAAGCCGCTTCTGACTGCGACCACGACACCGTCACGGACCACCCAGTTTTGTGGATACGAGTCTTTGATTTCTGTGGTTTGGATGAGCTGACGGTGGTAGGTAGCAGCCAGAAGTACGGGGAAATTCAAGTCAGGTCGCTCGGCGAGGTACTTCTTGACGACAGGCACCACCCCGTCCGTGTTGAACGTGACGATGCCGATGTTTCGATGGTCACGCAAGCGGTCGTACAACTTCTGTAGGTAAGGGTGCTCGCTCCGGCATGGAGGGCACCACTCGCCCCAGATGTTGACGAGCAAGGTCTTTCCTTGCAGGTCACTCAGCGTCCAGACTCTCCCTTTGAGGTCAGGGATTTCGAAGGGGGGAAGAGGGATGCGGGTCTCTTTCCAGGGTTCCTGATCAACTGTGATTGTCCGTTTGGGTTTCCCCTCTTGGGCAATGGCTGTGGAGGGTGTCTTGTCGTGACTGCTCTCTAGCCGAGCGATTTGTTCTCTAACCTTGCCCGCAGCCTCCGCCACCACCGTTTCGTCGACGAGAGAGTCGAGAGTACTCCTTGCCTGGGCGAGCAGGTCGTGGACTCGCTCCCGGTGTCCCAGTGCAAGGTGTGCCTCGGCGAGACGTGAGAGAGCAGCAGCTTCTTCGATGATGTAGAAGTGTTCGAACCCACCCTCCGCGAAGTCGAGATCTCCTTCCCTGCGGTCGTCTTCTCGAGCCCTCCTGACGCGGTCGAGTTCTCTCACTGCCCACTCGAATGCTTGGTTAGTGTGAAGTCCTCGTTGCATGAGCTGGTCGGCCAGAACACCATCAGGGGACGGAAATCCCTGGAAGGTATCTCGCATCCCGGGGTACAGTTCATTGTAGTAACCCACGACGTCAAGGAGTTCTTGGTCGGAAAGGTCACCTCCAACGATGCTCAGTGCGTCCAGGACATAGTAACTGTAGCGGTTCCATGTGTTGGGACACTCCTTGGCCAACCCCCACATCGAGTTGAAGAAGTCACGTGCTGCTGAGACATCACGGTAGATGACTCCCCGATTCCCGCCGTGCAACGTCTCCCACTGACGAGTCCGACGGTAGGGAGTGGCGTTGGTGAGGCCGCCGAGGTTAGAACAGAGGAACTGCTCGTCTATGACCGCGCGGGTAGCCTCTGCTCCTGTAGTATTTCCGTGCCACTCGTACGCGTCGGCGATGTGGTCCAGTGTAACAGGCATGACGTCTAGACTCTCCAGCCAGCGCACGTCATCCTTGGGTGGTAGCCACTCCGGGTCGAGCGAAGACTTGATCACCCAGGAATACCCGGTAGCGAGCACTGCCCGATCAAGTGACCGATTGATTTCGTGTGACCGAATCGCCCCGCGGGTTCGCAGAGCATCCTCGTACGGAGCCAGTGTCGCTTCTCTCAGGAGTTCATACGCTCGGGTTGGACACAGCTCTTGGTAGCGGCGGAGGTTCTCCTCGGGAGTGCCGAGGAGCACTTGAAGGGCTTCCTTGTCCTGTCGTGCTCGCGGTTGCGCAGTTGCGCGAGCCGCCGCAAGCCGTGCGGGAGCAAAGTCTGGGTTACGTGCGAGAGCTCGGGACAGATGCTTCGCTGCGTCATCGCCACGGACTGTCGCTTTGGCGGCGAGATAGTGAGACCCTGCGTCACCCCACTCTGCTGCCAGAGCGAGGTAGTGATCTCGAGTGACATTGTCCCATTCGGGGCCGAGCTGGCTGGTCATGGAAAGATACAGTGTGTGCACATGAACGTCCCAAGACGTTTGCACACGCTCCTGTACCTGAAGGAAGTTGCTCTCCCAGCAGGCCTCCCATGGATCACACTCAGCCCAGACGATACCCTGACTCTCGTAAATCAGAGCTTCGTTCTCGGGCAACGGTCCGCACGACGGATGATCGACCGTCGCGAGGGATGAAGTTGCCGACAATAGCACTGCCAGCGTGAGTACAAGCGACTTGATTTTCATTCTGCTAGTCTCCTCAGTTGTTACGTTGGGATGTTACCGTACAACCGTCACGTTAAGATGACGAAGAACACGATTACTACCTCTCTGCGACAGAGAGGCTTCCATGGGTATTATGGCAAATCGTGTCTGCTAACACCAGTTTTTTCGTGTCCGCCCGGAAGGATTCGAACCTTCGACCGTTGGCTTAAAAGGCCACTGCTCTACCAACTGAGCTACGGGCGGTGTTATTGAATTATCTTCTTTAGGACACCCTTTCGCAAATCTCGTTCAAGCTGTCCGTGACTTCTCTTATATTTTTTCTCCCACAATGTCGCCTCTTTAACAGTTGCACATTCTCGTGTGGCATAAAGCCTAACCGGGAGCAGATATTTCGTGGAACGCACTTTTCCGCCCATATGTTCTCGTAACCTCCTATCCAGATTTTTTGTTGAGCCGATATATTTTGCACCGGCTGCACTTTTCAGTATATACACAAAGGCCATACTGCTCTACCAACTGAGCCGCCGGCTAGAAGCCTCCGCCGGACAGAGTCCTCTGGACGGTGTCTGGCTGGCAGCTACGGGCGGTAACGTTCAAGAGAATACAATGTCTTTATTGCTCTGTCTATCTAGAGCGGCAAATCAAACGCGAAGAATCCCGCGCCGGTGAGAAGCAGCGACAGTGACATGATAGCAAGGAGAATGTAGACACCAATACTAAATGGCGCAACGGCTCTAAATGCAAAGCGGTGTTTGAGAAACGCAAGTTTCAACGAACCGATACCAGCGAGTAATGCGGCGACTTGTGTCCAGAGACCGACAACAAGCAGTATGCCCAGAATAAGCTCGGCGACACCGAGAAACACAACAAGAGAACCCGCCCATGGAAACACCCGCATAAGTTCTTCCCGTACATCTGGAACACCTTTTCCAAAGTGGCTCGCGCCGAGCGCGATGAACGCGAAACCTACCGCAACCCGCAGTATGAACGGTGCGATGAGCGAGAACGTGAGAAGTTGAGGAAAGACGCTCAGCATGATACATACTTCATGCTACACGCTTCGCGCCTGTGGCGCTAGTACGACACAACGTCAACGGTCTTGCCGTTCTCATCGGTGAGTATGATGACCTCGCGTTGGTCGCGCCACAAGTCTTCACCCACTCCGATGAATACGCGCCACTCATCACCCAAGAAATCAAAGTCGTTCCGGTGTAGTGAGACACAACGTTCATATGTGGTGTTTTCTCTGATGAAGTCCTCACACAGCTCCTCGTCATCCTCGTCCATGAAGCTGAGGCGCGGAGATGTTTCAGTGCAACGCGGTACGCGGTCAATGGCGTCGAGACACATGTCGTAGTCCTCTTCTTCGTTGAAAGCTGAAAAGACAATGCCGTGGAGTGCAAGGCTTTCATCTTCAAGGGCCGGGCAATCGCGCCGGAGTCGTGGACGTATGTTGATGTTCTGGTCGAAGTATCCGGTACACAGGTTGGTGCGGAACGATGTCTTGCCGATGAACGAACGAGTTGCGATAATCACACGTGCTCCGGGGTCAAGTATAATGGGCGAAAGCGTCTCGTTGCGCCAGTTTCCTGTGGGAAGGTGTGCCGCACTGCCTATTGTGGCACGTGTCCCCGTGATGGGACTCATGAGATGCCATCCTGTAATGGTGACAGGGCTGATGTTTGATGGTTTTGTGCGAACAATGACATACTCATCGTGATAGTCACTGTCGCGCGCCGAGCCACTCTCAAGTACCACCTGGTCTTTGTACGGTGACGCGCGCTCGGCAGCGAGTGCCTCGGCGAGGGTTTCCTCTACACGCTCAAGTTCCCGTTCAATACGCTTGAGTTCTGCCTGTCGCTCTGCTTCCGAGACGACACCGTCTCGGTTGGCGTCAACGGGCTGCGAGAGGCGTGCGTTGCCGCTCCCGTATGGTGCCCCGAGGTTAAGACTGAACCCTCCCTCACGGTCATTCAGTGTAAGCGAGAGGATACCGAGGACAATGATGATAACAATAATCCACTTGCCTGACATACCTGATATCCTAACCCCTAACTCCTAATTCCTAAACCCTAGTTCCTTCAGTTCCTCGCGCACGACTGTGGCGTCGTCCCATGGTGTTTTTGTGCCGTGCGCTTCCATGATATATGGGTCCGTGCCCTTGCCAGTGATGAGCACATTGTCACCGGGATGCGCTATTTCCAAGGCATGCCGGATGGCCTGCCTTCTGTCCATAATGGCCTCCAGTTTTTTCTTGTCGGCAACGCCTGCGCTCATTTCCTGAATAATTTGTTCAGGATTCTCATCGTACGGGTCTTCATTTGTAAGAATAACGTGTGTGCAATGTTCCTCGGCAATGCGTGCCATCTCAGGGCGCTTCCACCGATCGCGTCCGCCGCCGGTGTTTCCGAGGACACAGATGTTGCGGTCTTTAGTGAACACCGAGTAAAACTGCTTAAGCGAGTCGGGAGTGTGCGCGTAGTCGACCACAACTGCAAATGGTTCGCGGGTCACATACTCCACTCTTCCGCGGATGTTTGTGAACGCGTCAAATGCCGTGGCGATATCGGCGGGGGTGATATTCTGACTTGCCGCAAACGTTGCGGCGGCGAGGGCATTGTAGAGGTTGAACATGCCGGGGAGGTGTGTGTGCATGAGCGTGTTGCGGAACAGGAAACGGAAACCGTCTTCTGTCTTTTCGTACGGCTTTGCGTTCTCAAGCGAATAAGGGAATGAGCGCGATACGCGGAGTCCGAGGAATCGCGAACCCTCGACGTCGTCGATGTTTGCGATGACCGCGCAATTCGGCTTGCGGCTTTTCTCCAACTGTCGCCCGATGGCGAGCTTGGCATCACGGTACTTTTCATACGAGCCGTGCGACTCAATGTGTTCGGGCGAGAGGTTGGTAAACACGAGCGCGTCAAAATGTATGAACTTGTGTCGGAACTGTTTAGCTCCCTCAGACGTCATTTCAAGAACCGCCCAGTCACACCCCGCGTTCACGGCGCGTCGCAGGAATCGTTGTGTGAAAAATCGTCCCGGTATGGTCATTTTGTACAGATTACGCTCATCTGTCTTACCCACTTTGAAACGAATGGTGTTTAAGACTGCTGTTCTGAACCCCGCACCCTCCAAGATGGCGTTGATGAGTTCCGTGGTGGTTGACTTACCTTTGGTGCCGGTTACCGCAACCACGTTGAGCTTGCGGGACGGGAAACGGTAGATAAGCGCGCTTGCGAGCGCGAGGAGGTAGTGGTATGTTGGCTGCCCTGTGCGGAACAGTTTTTTGGGAATGACTTTGCGCCCGAGCGAAAGGAGTTTTTCAAGCATAGTTTGATTATTATGGTAGCACATCATTCATTGACAGATTTATTAAACTGTTCTAACTTCTTATCAAAAGTACACACCTCAAGGTACCCACCAACTAGGACACTCGGTTAGCGTGCTCCGTTAATAATACTTCCGTCGCCGTCCGAAAGCCAAGACATTGGCGAGGCGTTTCGTTC